>NZ_DAMDLU010000013.1:0-31445 GCF_032084865.1 Microbacterium sp. | reverse complement strand
CGTCGACGGCCTCCTGCAGCATCCGCTTCTCGTTGTTGACGATGATCTCGGGGGCGCCGAGGTCGATCAGACGACGAAGACGGTTGTTGCGGTTGATGACGCGGCGGTACAGGTCGTTCAGGTCGCTGGTCGCGAAGCGGCCACCGTCGAGCTGCACCATCGGGCGCAGCTCCGGCGGGATCACCGGCACGACGTCGAGCACCATCGCGGCCGGGCTCATGCCGGTCTCGAGGAACGAGTTGACGACGGTCAGGCGCTTGATCGCACGGATCTTGCGCTGGCCCTTGCCCTCCGAGATCTGCAGGTGCAGGCTCTCGGACTCGGCCTTCAGGTCGAAGGTCTCGAGGCGACGCTTGATCGCCTCGGCACCCATGTGCGCCTCGAAGTACTGGCCGAAGCGGTCCTGCAGCTCGTGGAACACGTCGTCCTCGGGGCGCAGCACGCCGACCTCGAGGGTGCGGAAGTCCTCCCAGACGCGCTCGAGCTTGGCGATCGCCTCGTCGGCACCCTTGCGGGTGAGAGTCATCTCCTTCTCGGCGGCGTCCTTGACCTTCTTCTTGGCGTCGGCCTTCGCGCCCTCCGCCTCGAGAGCAGCGAGCTCCTCCTCCAGCTTCGCCATCCGCTCCGCGATCTTCGCGTCGCGGCGGTCGCCGAGCGTCTTCAGCTCGAGACGGATGTTGTTCTCCTGCGTGGCGAGGTCGCGGTGACGAGCATCCTCGTCGACCGAGATCACCATGTAGGCGGCGAAGTAGATGACCTTCTCGAGGTCCTTCGGCGCCATGTCGAGCAGGTAGCCGAGGCGCGAGGGAACACCCTTGAAGTACCAGATGTGCGTCACGGGAGCGGCGAGCTCGATGTGACCCATGCGCTCACGACGGACGGAGCTCTTGGTGACCTCCACGCCGCAGCGCTCGCAGACGATGCCCTTGAAGCGGACACGCTTGTACTTGCCGCAGGCGCACTCCCAGTCGCGGGAGGGTCCGAAGATCTGCTCGCCGAAGAGGCCGTCCTTCTCAGGCTTCAGCGTGCGGTAGTTGATCGTCTCGGGCTTCTTGACCTCGCCGAAGGACCATCCGCGGATGTCGTCAGCGGTGGCCAGGCCGATTCGAAGCTCATCGAAAGTGGTTGATTCGAGCACTAGTTCTCCTGTGTAGAAAATTCATCCTTGGCCCCTGAGCGCGTCGAAGGGCCGTGAGCTTGCCGAAGCGTCAGATCTCGTCGATCGACGCGGCTTCGAAACGGCTGGAGATGTTGATGCCGAGCTCCTCCGCTGCGCGGAAGGCCTCGTCGTCGGTGTCCCGCAGGTTGACGGCGGTGCCGTCAGCCGAGAGCACCTCGACGTTCAGGCAGAGCGACTGCATCTCCTTCATGAGCACCTTGAAGGACTCGGGGATGCCGGGCTCCTGGATGTTCTCGCCCTTGACGATCGCCTCGTACACCTTGACGCGGCCGAGGATGTCGTCGGACTTGATCGTGAGGAGCTCCTGGAGGGCGTACGCCGCACCGTAGGCCTCGAGGGCCCACACCTCCATCTCACCGAAGCGCTGTCCACCGAACTGCGCCTTACCACCGAGCGGCTGCTGGGTGATCATCGAGTACGGACCGGTGGAGCGGGCGTGGATCTTGTCGTCCACCAGGTGGTGGAGCTTCAGGATGTACATGTAGCCCACGGAGATCGGCGCCGGGAACGGCTCGCCGGAGCGGCCGTCGAACAGCTGCGTCTTGCCGCTCGAGTCGATCAGGCGCAGGCCGTCACGGGTGGCGAGCGTCGAGTCGAGCAGACCGGAGATCTCCTCCTCGCTGGCACCGTCGAACACCGGGGTGGCGACCTTGGTGCCGGGCGCGGCCTCGAAGGCCTGCTGCGGCAGCTTGGCGGCCCACTCCGGGGTGCCCTCGACCTTCCAGCCCTGCTTCGCGATCCACCCGAGGTGGGTCTCGAGCACCTGGCCGAAGTTCATTCGGCCCGGGATGCCGAGCGGGTTGAGGACGATGTCGACCGGCGTGCCGTCCGAGAGGAACGGCATGTCCTCGATGGGGAGGATCTTCGCGATGACACCCTTGTTGCCGTGGCGGCCGGCGAGCTTGTCACCCTCGGTGATCTTGCGCTTCTGGGCGATGTAGACCACGACGCGGCGGTTGACGCCGGAGCCGAGCTCGTCGTCGCCGTCCTCGGCGTTGAACTCCTTGACCGCGATGATCGTGCCCTGCTCGCCGTGCGGCACCTTCAGAGAGGTGTCGCGGACCTCGCGGCTCTTCTCGTTGAAGATCGCGCGGAGCAGGCGCTCCTCGGCCGACAGCTCGGTCTCGCCCTTCGGCGTGACCTTGCCGACGAGGATGTCGCCGGGGCGGACCTCGGCGCCGATGCGGATGATGCCGCGCTCGTCGAGGTCCTTCAGCAGCTCCGGGCTGACGTTGGGGAGGTCACGGGTGATCTCCTCCTTGCCGAGCTTCGTGTCGCGGGCGTCGACCTCGTACTCCTCGATGTGGATCGAGGAGAGGGTGTCGTCCTTCACCAGGTCCTGGCTCAGGATGATGGCGTCCTCGAAGTTGTAGCCCTCCCACGTCATGAACGCGACGAGGAGGTTCTTTCCGAGGGCCAGCTCGCCGTTCTCGGTGGCGGGGCCATCGGCGATGACCTCTCCGACCTCGACGCGCTCACCGGCGTTGACGACGACCTTCTGGTTGTAGGAGGTGCCCTGGTTCGAGCGGTCGAACTTGCGCAGGTGGTACTCCTGCGTGCCGCCCTCGTCGAGCATGACCACGACGCGGTCCGCGGAGACCTCGGAGACGACACCGGCCTTCTCGGCGGTGATCACGTCACCGGCGTCGATGGCGGTGTAGCCCTCCATACCGGTTCCGACGAGAGGCGAGTCGCTGCGGAGCAGCGGCACGGCCTGACGCTGCATGTTGGCGCCCATGAGCGCGCGCTGCGCGTCGTCGTGCTCGAGGAAGGGCACGAGCGAGGTCGCGACCGACACCATCTGGCGCGGCGAGACGTCGATGTAGCCGATCTCCTCCGGGAGGAACAGGTCGACCTCACCGCTGCCGCCCTTCGGGCGCGCGAGCACGTGGCTCTCGCGGAAGCGACCCTTCGCATCGAGCGGCGCGTTGGCCTGCGCGATGTTGTAGTCGACCTCCTCGGAGGCGGTCAGGTAGTCGATCTGGTCGGTCACGACACCGTCGACGACCTTGCGGTACGGGGTCTCGATGAAGCCGAACGAGTTGATGCGCGCGAAGGTCGCGAGCGCACCGATCAGGCCGATGTTCGGGCCTTCCGGGGTCTCGATCGGGCACATGCGGCCGTAGTGCGAGGGGTGCACGTCGCGCACCTCGACGCCGGCACGGTCGCGCGAGAGACCACCGGGGCCGAGGGCCGACAGACGGCGCTTGTTGGTCAGACCCGCGAGCGGGTTGTTCTGATCCATGAACTGCGACAGCTGCGAGGTGCCGAAGAACTCCTTGATCGCCGCCACGACGGGACGCACGTTGATCAGGGTCTGCGGGGTGATCGCCTCGATGTCCTGCGTGGTCATGCGCTCGCGGACGACGCGCTCCATGCGCGACAGACCGGTGCGGACCTGGTTCTGGATCAGCTCGCCGACGGCGCGGATGCGACGGTTGCCGAAGTTGTCGATGTCGTCGATCGCGATGCGGATCTCGGCCTTCTTGCCGCCGCGGAGCCCAGAGAAGGTCTCGTCGCCGCGGTGCACGCGCACCAGGTACTTGATGGTCGCGACGATGTCGTCGACGGTCAGCACCGAGTCGGTGAGCGGAGCCGCGAGACCGAGCTTCTGGTTGATCTTGTAGCGACCCACCTTGGCGAGGTCGTAGCGCTTCGGGTTGAAGTAGAAGTTGTCGAGCAGCGAGCGCGCGGCCTCGGCGGCGACCTGCTCGCCCGGACGCAGCTTGCGGTAGATGTCGCGCAGCGCGTCTTCCTGGGTGAGGATGGTGTCCTTCGCCAGGGTCTCCTCGATCGAGGGGAAGCCGGCGAACTCGGCGAGGATCTGCTCGCTCGACATGCCCAGCGCCTTCAGGAAGACGGTGACGGACTGCTTGCGCTTGCGGTCGATGCGCACACCGACCTGGTCGCGTTTGTCGATCTCGAACTCGAGCCACGCGCCGCGGCTGGGGATGACGCGAGCGGTGACGATGTCCTTGTCACTGGTCTTGTCGGGGGTCTTGTCGAAGTAGACGCCGGGCGAGCGGACGAGCTGCGAGACGACGACGCGCTCGGAGCCGTTGATGATGAACGTGCCCTTGCCGGTCTGCAGCGGGAAGTCGCCCATGAAGACCGTCTGGGTCTTGATCTCACCGGTGAGGTGGTTCATGAACTCGGCCTCGACGTACAGCGGGGCGGCGTAGGTCTTGCCGCGCTCCTTGCACTCGTCGATCGAGTACTTCTCGGGCTCGAGGTACGGGTTCGTGAACGAGAGCTGCATGGTCTCGCCGAGGTCCTCGATCGGGGAGATCTCCTCGAAGATCTCACCGAGACCCGAGACCTCGGAGACATCGCTGCGGCCGGCCTTCTTGGCCTCGGCGACGCGTGCCTTCCAGTCGTCGTTTCCGACGAGCCAGCCGAACGACTCGGTCTGCAGCGCGAGCAGGTCGGGGACCGTCAGCGTGTCGGAGATCTTGGCGAACGAGAGGCGGGAGACTCCGCGGCCGTTCTTGTTGGTGGTGGATGTGGATGCGTTGCGAGCAGCAGCCAAGGGAGTAACCTCCGTGAGCCCGGGCAGGGGCTGGTCGATTCCTAGACGTCGGTGGAGAACGCGCTCGAGAGCTCAACGAATGCCGACCACCATATGAGGGCACGGAGAAGCGAGCGCAACTACCTACTATACGCACGATTTCACGACATGGCAAGCGGAATCCTTGACCAATGCCGGATGCTGGGGTATGAGCGACACTGCAGTATGCGCATCGTGCTGAAGTTCACCATCGACTGCGACGCCGACACCGCCTGGCGGGCGCTGCATTCACCCCGCGTCGTCGGCGAGCTGTACGCTCCCCTGCTGCAGATGCAGCCGCTGCTGCAGGGACTGCCCGAGCGCTGGACGCCCGGCGACGAGGTGCCCGTGCGACTGGCCGCGTTCGGCCGCATCCCGGTCGGCACGCAGCTGATCCACATCAGCGAGCGCACGGTCGATCGACCGGACGGTCCGGTGCGCATCCTCCGCGACAGCGGCATCCCGCTCACCGGCCCGCTCGCGGGGCTCGACGTGTGGGACCACCAGATGGCGGTCTCCGCTCAGCCCGGCCGACCCGACCGCACGCTGTGGCGTGACCGACTCACCTTCGGAGGACCGACCGCAGCGCTGCTGTGGCCGGTGCTGTGGGTCGCGTGGCAGGCGCGCGCTCTGCGCGTGCGCGCGCTGGCGCGACGCTGGGCGCGCGACCCCGGGCTGCGAGAGTGATCCGCCGCGTCAGGACGCGATGCCCAGCTCGTTGCCGGGGATGGATGCCAGCAGCCGACGCGTGTACGGATGGCGGGGGTTCGTGAAGATCTCCTCCGAGCTCGCCGCCTCGACGAGCGCACCGTCCTTCATAACGCACACGTAGTCGCTGATCAGACGCACCACCGCGAGGTCGTGCGAGATGAACAGATAGCTGAGTCCGTACTCCTTCTGCAGGTCGCCGAGCAGCGTGAGGATCTGATCCTGCACGAGCACGTCGAGCGCCGAGACCGGCTCATCGCAGACGATGAGGTCGGGCGAGAGCGCGAGGGCCCGCGCGATGGCGACGCGCTGACGCTGACCGCCGGACAGCTCCGACGGGTAGCGCTGCAGCATCGAGTGCGGCAGCGCGACGTCATCGAGCAGCGTCCGCACGCGCGCGCGACGCTCGGCCCGGTTGCCGCGCTTGTAGAAGTCCAGCGGCTCGGCGATCAGCCTCTCGATCGTGAACATCGGGTTCAGGCTCGAGTACGGATCCTGGAAGACCGGCTGCACGCGCTGGCGGAACTCGCGCGACTGCGCGCGGTCGAGCGTGGAGATGTCGTTGCCCTCGAAGCGGATCGTGCCGGCGGTCGGCTCGATGAGCTTGAGCAGCATGCGCGCGGTGGTCGTCTTGCCCGAGCCGGACTCCCCCACGATCGCCACCGTCCTGCCGCGCGGGATCGCGAGCGAGACGTCGTCGACGGCGACGAAGTCCTCCGCCTGCCCGCGGATCGGGTAGACCTTGCGCAGCCCCTCGATCTCGACGATGTTGTCGGCTGGCTGCTCGGCTGCTGAGCCTGCCGAAGCATCCTTCGGCAAGCTCAGGGACCCACCCGCCGAGGAGCCTGCCGAAGCGTCATACACCTCCGGCTGCAGCCGGGCTGCGGCGATCGACGGCGCAGCCTTCACCAGGCTCTGCGTGTACGGGTGCTGCGGATCCTCCAGGATCTGCCGCGCCGGGCCCTGCTCGACCGCCCGCCCGCGATGCATCACGACCACGCGCTGTGCGCGTTCGGCGGCGAGGCCGAGGTCGTGTGTGATCAGCAGCACGGCGGTGCCGAGCTCGCGCGTCATCTCGTCGAGCTGGTCGAGGATCGTCTGCTGCACCGTCACATCGAGCGCACTGGTGGGCTCATCGGCGATGAGCAGGCGCGGCCGGCAGGCCAGCCCGATGGCGATGAGGGCCCGCTGGCGCAGACCGCCCGACAGCTCGTGCGGGTACTGCTTGGCACGACGTTCGGGGTCGGGAAGGCCGGCGGCCGAGAGTGCCTCGATGACCTTCTGGTGCACGTTGCCGCGGTTGGCGAGGTTGTGCGCGAGCAGCGTCTCGGCGACCTGCGTGCCGATCTTGGCGACGGGGTTGAGGTTCGACATCGGGTCCTGCGGCACCATGCCGATGTCTCGTCCGCGGATCTTCCGCATCTCGCTCTCCGAGATGCCGACCAGCTCCCGCCCGTCGAGGGTGATGCTGCCTCCGGTGACCCGCCCGCCCGAGGCGAGCAGGTCGATCACGGCCATGGCCGTGGTCGACTTGCCCGAGCCGGACTCGCCGACGATCGCGACGGTCTCGCCCGGGGCGATCTCGAGGTCGACACCCTCGACCGCGTGCACGACGCCGTCCATCGTGCTGAAGTCGACGGCCAGGTTCGACACCTGCAGCAGCGGCTGGCGCACGGCATCCGGATTCGTGTTCATCTTCTCGTTCCTCATCGCGCACGCGTCCGGGGGTCCATTGCCTCGCGCAGCGCCTCGCCGAACAGCGTGAAGCCGAGCGCGGTCACGGCGATGCAGATGCCGGGCAGGAAGGCCAGCTGCGGTGCGATCGCGAGCTCGTTCTGCGCGTAGGTCAGCATCCGGCCCCACTCGGCCGTCTCGGGTCGCCCGCCGCCGAGACCGAGGAACGACAGCGCCGCCGCGTCGATGACGGCGGTGGCGAGGGTCAGCGTGCCCTGCACGATGACCGGGCCGATGGCGTTCGGCAGCACGTGCGACATGGTGATGCGGCCGCGGCCGAGACCGAGGGTCTGCGCCGAGAGCACGTACTCCGCCGAGCGCTGCTGCAGCATCGACGCACGCAGCAGGCGCGCGAAGATCGGCACCTGGGATGCTCCGATGGCGATCATCACCGCCGACGGAGTCTGTCCGAGGATCGCGGCGATCGACACCGCCAGCAGCAGGTTGGGCACCGAGAGGATGATGTCGACGATGCGCATGATCAGCGTGTCGACCCAGCCGCCGAACGTGCCGGCCAGGAGTCCGAGCACCATGCCGCCGACCAGTCCGAGCGCGGTCGAGACCACACCGACGAGCAGCGACGCCTGCGCACCCCAGATGAGCTTCGACAGCACGTCGCCGCCGAAGCGGTCGAGGCCGAGCGGGAAGCCGTCGATCTCTCCGATCCCGGGGATGGCGGTGGGGGTGATGTACTCGGTGCCCGGCAGCGCACGCTCCGGATAGGGCGCGAGCAGCGGCGCCAGCGCCGCGACCAGCAGGAACAGCAGCACGATCACGGCCCCGAACCACGCGGCCGGGTTGCGGCGCAGGCGTCGGAACACGTCGCGCCAGAAGCCGCCGCCCGACGTCAGATCGGCTTGTGCGACGGCGACGGTGTCGAGCACCTCACCGCCCTGTGCGGGTGGGAGCACTGCGCTCATCACTGAACCCTCACTCTCGGATCGATCAGGCTGTACGACACGTCGACGGCCAGGTTGATCAGCGCGTACGCGATCGCGATGAAGATGATGAAGCCCTGCAGCACGGGGAAGTCGCGCGCGAAGATCGACTGCGCGAGGAACGACCCGATGCCGGGATAGGCGAACACCGTCTCGGTGAGCACCGCGCCCGAGATCAGCAGGCCGGTCTGCAGGCCGATCGTGGTGATCACGGGAAGCATCGCGTTGCGCAGGATGAACCGGTTGCGCAGGGTCGAGGGCGCCACGCCCTTCGCCTTGCCGGTGCGGACGTAGTCGGCGTTCTGCACCTCGAGCACACTGGCCCGGGTGATGCGCACGATGATCGCCAGAGGGATGGTGCCGAGCGCGAGCGCCGGCAGCAGCAGATGCAGGATGGCATCCCACGACGCGTCGAACTCGCCGGTGATGATGCCGTCCCAGACGTAGAAGCCGGTCACGTGCGTGGCGTTGATCCGCGGGCTCTGGCGGCCGTCCGACGGCAGCCAGCCCAGCTGCACGGCGAAGATGTACTTCAGGATGAAGGCCAGGAAGAACACCGGGATGGTGATTCCGATCAGGCTGAAGATCACCGCGCTGTGGTCGGTCCACTGGCCGTGGCGGCGAGCCGCCCAGTAGCCGAGCGGGATGCCCACGCCGACCGCGAAGATGAGCGCCGCGACGCTGAGCTCGATCGTGGCCGGGAAGCGGCGGAAGAACTCCTCCACGACGGGCCGGGAGGTGACGATCGATGAGCCGAAGTCACCCTGCAGCAGTCTGCCGATCCAGGTGACGTACTGCTCGATGAGCGGCCGGTCGAAGCCGTACAGCTGATTGACCTGCTCGATCGCGGAAGGTGTGGCCTTCTCGCCGAGCAGGGCGACCGCGGGTCCGCCGGGAAGAGCGCGGACCCAGGCGAACAGCAGGATGCTGAGGCCGAAGAGCGTGGGGATGAGCAGCAGCAGCCGCTTGCCGATAGTTCGCAGCACGAAGTTCTCCGTCGGTGCACGTCGTCCGCCCTCACTGGCCCTTCGACAGGCTCAGGGACCCAGTGAGGGCGGACGACGCGGCGGGCATTACTTGGTGAGGACGATCTCCGAGAAGACCTCGTCGTTCACCGGGCTGGCCGGGTAGCTCTTCACCCGCTTGTCGAACGCGAGCGTCGGTGCCGGGTGCGCCAGCGGCACGCCCGGGATGAACTCCGCGACATCCTCGTTGATCTTCTCGTACGCCTTCGTCTGGTCGTCGAGGTTCGAGATGCCGCGGGCATCCGCCAGCTCCGAGAACAGCTCCGGGTTGTCGAAGCCCCACTCCGCGCTCTTCTGTCCGAAGAAGACGCCGACGAAGTTGTCGGTGTCGTTGTAGTCGCCGGTCCAGCCGAGCAGGTGGATGCCGTGGTCGGGCGTGCTGGAGATCTTCTCCAGGTAGTCCGGGCTCCAGGCGTCGGTCTGCGGGTTGACCTTCACACCCGCCTCCTCGAGCTGCTTCGCCAGCACGGTGAAGATCTGCTCGGGGTTGGGCATGTACGGACGCGACACGTTGACCGGGTAGTTGAAGGTCAGCGTGAGCGGCTTGTCAGCCGTGTAGCCGGCCTCCTCGAGCATCGACTTCGCCTTGGCGGGGTCGTACTCGAAGGTCGTGACGTCCTTGTTGTATCCGGTGACCACCGGCGGCACGAACTGCGTGGCCTTCTCGGTGCCCTCGGGCAGCACCTGCTTGATGAGCGCGTCCTTGTCGATCGCGTACGAGAGCGCCTCGCGCACCTTGATGTCCTGCAGCTCGGGCACAGCCTGGTTGAAGCCGAGGTAGAGGATGGTGAACGGCTTGCGCGACACCATGGTGAAGCCCTTCTCCTCGAGGGCCTTGGTGTCGGCCGGGCCGACCAGGTCGTAGCCGTCGATGTCGCCGGCTTCGAGCGCCTGGCGGCGAGCGGTCGGGTCGTCGATCACGCGGAAGATGACCTCGTCGATCTGCCCCTGCTCACCCCAGTAGTCGCCGAAGGCCTTGAGCGTGACGTTCTCGCCCGGAGCCCACGAGTCGAACTGGAACGGCCCGGTGCCGGCGGGGTGCGCCTTCGCGTACTCCGACAGCGTCGGCGCCGCAGCCGTGCCGCCGACCTCGTCGGCCTTGAACTCCTCGAGCGCCGACGGGCTCTGCATGCTGAACGCCGGCAACGACAGCGAGGCGATGAAGCCCGCGAACGGCTTGTTCAGCTCGATGGTGACCTTGTCGTCGCCGTCGGGCGTGCACGACTTGTAGACGGCGTCGGCCGCGTTCGACGCGTAGCCGCGGAACAGCTTGTTGTAGTAGTAGCCGAGCGCCTCGGAGGCGAGCAGGTCGGTCCAGTTGTACCAGCGGTCGAAGTTGAAGCACACGGCTTCGGCGTTGAACGGCGTGCCGTCGTGGAACTTCACCCCGGTCTTCAGGTCGAACGTGTGGGTCATGCCGTCTTCGGACGACTCCCACGACTCGGCGAGCAGCGGTGCGGGGTCTGCGGTGCCGGGCTTGGTGCCGACCAGTCCCTCGAAGATCTGGCGCGAGACGCGGAAGGTCTCGCCGTCCTGCGCGAGCGCGGGGTCGAGGCCCTGCGGGTCGGATGATGCGGCGAAGACGAAGGTGCTGTCGACGTCGCCGGAGGACTTCGAGCCGTTGTCGTCGTCGCGCTGGCTGGCGACGCAGCCGGTCAGCAGCATTGCTGCGACGGCGGTGCCGGCGGCGAGTGCGATGCCTCGCCTGCGGGTGCTGTGGAGCATGGTGTGCCTCTCTGTGAATGCTTCCTCGCATGAATCGGATGCCCCATCGCATCCGCACATGATGTCTTGACGCTACTCAGCGCCCCGGCCGATCGCCAAACTTTCGCATGTTGCGATCCGGTATCGGGTCGGCCAGGGGCGGGCGCTGTAGGGTCGGATGCCATGACGCGCACCCCCGTCGCTCAGCACGCCCCGCACCGCACACCCTCGGCATGGGGGTCGGCGCTGCGGATGCTGGGCATCGGCCTCGCCGTCGTGTCGGTCTCGGCGCTCGGGATCGGGGGGTTCATCGCCGCGGATCTCACTCTGCGGGTGAATCAGGGTGCGGTCGATCTGGAAGACGCGCCGGAGGTCGCTCCCCCGTCTCTGGCGGCGTACCCGGGCGAATTCGCGATCCTGCTCGTCGGAACGGACGAGTGCGGCGAGGTGTCGGCGCAGAAGCTCGGTCCCCGGTGCGTCGGCGAAGACGGCATCCGCAACGACGTCAACCTGCTCGTGCACGTCTCAGCCGAACCGCGCAAGGTGAGCGTCGTCTCGCTGCCGCGCGACCTGATGCTCGAGGTTCCCGAATGCACCCGTGAGGACGGCTCGGTGGCATCCGCGTCATCCGCCGCGGCGATCAACACCGTCTTCGAGCGGGCCGGGCTGTCGTGCGTGGTGAAGTCGGTCGCCGCATTGAGCGGAATCGACATCGGCTTCGCCGCGAAGCTCAGCTTCGACGGCGTCATGAAGATCACCGACGCGATCGGCGGCGTCGAGATCTGCATCGGCGGCACGGGCATCCGCGACCGCGACACCGGGATCGACTGGCCTCCGGGGCTGCGCACCGTGTCGGGTTACGACGCGCTGCAGTTCATCCGGGTCCGCAAGGGGATCGGAGACGGCAGCGACCTCGCCCGCATCTCGAACCAGCAGCAGTACATGTCGCGTCTGGCCAAGAAGATCCTCAGCAGCGAGACCCTCACCGACGTGCCCAAGGTGCTGCGCCTCGCGAATGTCGTCGCCGACAACGTCGAGCCCAGCAGAGAGCTCGCCAACCCGGTGCGGCTCGCACAGCTCGGGCTCGCGCTGAAGGACGTCGCGTTCGACGAGTTCAAGTTCCTGCAGCTGCCCACCGTCGAGGCCCCGTCCGACCCGAACCGGGTCGTGACCGATGAGAGCGCCGCGGAGCCGATGTGGGCGGCGATCCGGGCCGGCGAGTCGATGCAGATCACCGGCGAGGCCAGCAATCACGGCGGTGTGGTCGCGGAGGACACGACCGCGTCGCCCGCGGCGCCGGAGCCGTCAGCCCCCGCATCCGAGGCGCCGAGCCCCGCGCCGTCTGAGACGGAGGGCGTCGTGCTGTCGGAGCAGATCAGCGGCATCGATCTGAACCAGCAGACCTGCTCGGGTGGCAAGCGGCGCTGACGGATACTCTCCGCCACGAACACGACCAGGCGACCTGCACCCCACAGACCGCACGACATAGGAGATGAGCATGGGACGAGCACGCGCGCGGGATGCGGCGAACCCGCAGGTGCGCCTCGAGCACGGCGGCATCGCCGAGGTGGCGCCGAGCGAGTTCTCCAGCGGATTCGAGCTGATCGTCGACGGCACGCCGCAGTCGCATGTCGACCTCGATGATCCGACCCACCTGCACTTTGAGTACATCGTGCGGATGGGCGCGGTGATCGATCAGCTCGGCTCGTCGGCATCCGCCCCGCTCAGCGCCGTGCACCTCGGTGCGGGAGCCCTGACCATCCCCCGCTACATCGAGGCGACCAGGCCCGGATCGCGCCAGCAGGTGATCGAGCTGGAGGGCCCGCTGGTGACGCTCGTGCGCGAGCACCTGCCTCTGCCGCGGTCGGCGGCGATCCGCATCCGGATCGGCGACGCGCGCGAAGGGCTGCAACGGCTGCCGCCCGCGCTCACCGGACGCTGCGATCTCGTCGTCTCGGACGTGTTCTCCGGCGCGCAGACGCCCGCGCACCTGACCAGCGTCGAGTTCTACCGCGAGATCGCCGACCTGCTGGCGCCGTCGGGCGTTCTGCTGGTGAACGTCGCAGACGGGCCGGGGCTCGCGTTCGCGCGACGCCAGGTGACGACGGCGATGAGCGTGTTCGACGAGGTCGCGCTGCTCGCCGACACGCAGGTGCTGAAGGGCCGCCGGTTCGGCAACCTCGTGCTGGCCGCGTCTCGCGCTCCGCTGCCGACCGAGTGGCTGCCCCGGCTGCTGGCCGCGGGCCCGCATCCGGCGAAGATCGCCCAGGATGCCGAGGTCGCGGCGTTCGCGAAGGGAGCGGCGATCGTCACCGACGCGGATGCCGTGGCATCCCCTCGCCCCGACGCGAGCATCTTCCTGCGCTGAGGCTCGCAGGTCGGGTCGATCCCGCCGTCTCAGGGCGAGCCTCGACCCGGTTCTCAGGTCGGCGAGGCAGACTGGGACGACGGTCGCAGAAGGGAGCCAGCAGTCGTGAATTTGATCCAGGGTTACGACCCAGAAACCCTCCGGGAGCTGGTGGATCCGCGCGAGTGCCTGACCCGCCTGACCGAGATCGAGAATCAGCGCAGCCTGCCTGTGCTGCTCGAGCGCGTGTGGCTGCTGAAGGTGCTCGACCGGCTCGACGAGGCGCTCGAGCTCGCCGCTGAGACGGTGCGTCAGGCTCGCATGGCCGGCACCCGCAAAGACCTGCTGCGCGCCCGCGTGCTGCATGCCACCGTGCTGCAGAACCGGGGCGCGCACGCGGCGGCGGCGCAGGAGCTCGCGACGTGCGCCAACGAGGCCGAGGGGCAGGGCTGGGCGGGAATCGCCGCCTTCGCGCATCAGCACCATGGCAAGAACGCGTACGAGGTGCGCGACTTCGAGCAGGCGCGTGAGAGCTTCAAGCGCTCGCTGTTCTTGCGCCGGGAGGCAGGCGCCGACGACTCGGATCTCGAGAAGGCGCTGCGCGCCATCGAGGCCGCCGAGCGGCGCAGCGCGATGGAAGCCGACGCGTTCGTCTAGAGCCGATGTCGGCGCCTGGTCTTACTCTGATCACATGGCCGATCTGAATCGCGTCCGCGTCTGGGGAGACGCGCTGATCCGGATGCACCTCGACGAATCGTGGTCGTTCGACTTCGACAACGCCAAGCGCCGTGCGGGGCTGTGCGACTACCAGCGGCGACGCATCTCGGTGTCGCGCTATCTGGCCGCCCGGTTCGACGACGACGAGATCCATCAGACCCTGCTGCACGAGGTCGCCCACGCCCTGGCGGGACACGCGGCGGGGCACGGCCCCGCGTGGAAGCGCATCGCCCAGTCGCTGGGATACGTCGGCGGAGCCACCCACCACGGCGAGACGGCGACCGAGCTCGCCCCGTGGATCGGGCGGTGCCCCTCGGGTCACGTCGCGTATCGTCATCGCCGCCCGGCGCGCGAGACGTCGTGCGCGAAGTGCTCTCGCCGCTTCGACCGGCGCTTCCTGTTCGAGTGGCGCCGTCGCGAGATCACCGCCGCCGATCGGCTCGCCGCGCAGCTGCCCCGCTGAGCTGCGCGAAACGCAGGACTTCGCCCGGAATGCAGGATCGCCTCGCGGCATCCATCCTGCGTTTCAGCTGATCCCCTGATTTTCAGGCGGCTACGGGAGTCAGTCCGCGGCGCGCGATGAGCGATAGCGTCGCGCGAGAAGGGCGATCAGCCGCCAGCCGAGCAGCAGAGCGGCGAGCACCAGCGAGGCGACGATGATGAACGGGGTCTCGGCGGTGTCGCCGGTGGCGATGCGCAGCAGCATCCCTCCGGCCACCGTCACGATCCAGACGATCACGCCCCAGCCGAGCGACCACGGTCGACGCGGGCGGGCGGGAACGAGCGCGGCGAGGCCGTGCCCGATGAGGAGCGCGATGAGGAACGGCCAGGCCGTGAGCAGGAATCCGAGCGGATTCTCATCATGCGATGCGCGGCCGATCGCCGCGAACACGAGCACGAACACGGCGTCGACGATGACCGCGGGGAGAAACCTCATGTTCCGACCCTATGCCGCCGCATGCCGGCGCTGCCGATGCCGCGCGGCGTCGTCGCCTTGCGTCGGGAATCCCAGACCGAACCGGATGCCCGCGGCGCGCCGCCCGCGCGACACGCAAACCACGACCGAGCGGCCTGCGACTTCCGACGGCGCGGTCAGCTGAACCGCTCGAACACGCCCTCGCGCAGCACGGGGACGGTGTCGACGGCATCCAGTTCCGCCGCCTCGGTCGCGGTCGCCGGACGCACGCCGGCAGCCTCCATGCGGGCGGTGGATGCCACGCCGTCGACCAGCTCGCGACCGGAGCAGCTGCCGATGAGCATGTGCCGCAGTCCCGGCCTGAGTGCGCGGAACGCCTCGGCCGCCGCAGCTGCCTCGGGCGACGAGTGATCGATGCCGAGGTCGCACAGTGCGGCGATGATCGCCCCCGCGCCGAGCTGGTCCTCCACCGCGAACCGCAGCTCGCCGGTGGGTGCGAGCTCGCCTGCCGCGATGATCGACACCGAGGCGCGGGCGCCCTGGCGCTCCTGCACGCTCAACACCGCGCGGGCGGTCGCGGCCGCATTGCGGATGCCGCCGACCAGGACGGTCGCGGTGCGGGCATCCGGGCCAGCCGAAGCCGACGCGGCCGAGGCGACCGCCGCGCCGTTCGTCGACCACGACACGGCATCCGTCAGCGCGATCCGCTGCCCGGCCGCCACTGCGTCGGCGAGTGTGGACGAGAAGCGGAGCACGTCGACGACGATCACGACGTCGGCGGGCGCGAGGCGCGCGAGGCCCTGCGTTCCCCAGTCGAGGCGCACCTGGTACGAGGACTGGTCGAACAGTGAGGGCATCCGCCAAGCCTAATCCGGGAACGGAGCTCAGTCGGCGGCGAGCGCTTCGACCGGAGCGACCCGGGTCGCCAGCCGAGTCGGGGTCACGGCGGCGACGACGGTCAGCACGGCGGTCGCGCCGACGATGATCGCCACGGGGATCCACGGCACCGCGGGGTACACGAGCCCGGCCGGCTCGAAGTCGGGCAGCACGGGCACCGATCCGAGCAGCGACTGCGCGGCGATCCAGCCGTAGGCGATGCCGAGGACGAGACCGGTGAGGGTCGCGGCGACCGTGATGTGCACGGCCTCGAGCAGCACCATCCGGCGCACCTGGGTCGAGGTCAGGCCGATCGCGCGCAGCAGCCCCAGTTCGCGGCGGCGCTGCACCACCCCGATGGTGAGCAGGTTGACCAGGCCGACGGCAGCGATCACCGCCGACACCGCGACCAGCACCATCATGATGCTCGCGAACGCGTCCATCGGGGCGAAGAACCCCTCGACGAACTCTCCCTCGCTCTGGCGCATCAGCAGCGCCTTCACCGACTCGAGAGCGACGGCGAACATCGTCACGAGTGCCACACCCATGACCACGCCGATGGCCATACGGCTCGACCGCTCGGGGTGTCGCAGCGCGTTCTCTGCCGCGAGTCGGGCGGTCGGGCCGGTGCCGAAGAGGCGCCCGACCAGGCGCAGCACCGGCGGCATGAACAGCGGCGACGCGGTCGCCAGACCGGTGAACGAGAACAGTCCGCCGAAGAACGCCACGACCACGCCGAGCGGTGTGACGAGACCGAGCAGCACACCCGCGACGAGCAGCGCCACTCCGGCCACGATCAGCACCAGGGCTCCGACGTGCTTGCCGCGACGGCTCACCTCTTCGTCGTGCGTGCGTTCGACAGAGCCGCCGAGCGCCTGCAGCGGGGTGACGGTGAGCACGCGGCGCGACCCGATCCAGGCGGCGAGCCAGGTCGTCAGCGCGACGCCGACCACGGGGAAGAGTACGCCGGGCTGCGCGAGGGTGACGTCGCCCGGAGCGCCGTCGAGCACGGCATCGCCGACCAGCATCCCGAGTGCCGAGAAGCCGACGCCGATCACCAGACCGATTCCCGCGCCGATCAGGCCGACCACGAACCCCTGCCCGGTGACCTCGTCCCGCTGCGAGCGGGCCGAAGCGCCGATCAGGCGCAGCAGAGCGATGCGCCGGGTGCGACCGGCGATGATCGTCGAGAAGGTGTTCGCGGTGACGATCGCCGCCACGTACATCGCGACCCCGACGAGCAGCACCGACAGGATGGCCACGACGATCGCGAGCACCTCGCTGGCGCCGATGAACGGATCAGACTGCAGCACCGCTCCGATGTAGGCGGTCACCTCGACGAGGATCACACCGAAGGCCGCGGCGAGCGCGGAGACCAGGATGCTCGCTCCCATCCCCCGCTCGCGCAGCCAGGCGAGGCGACCCGCGGCCGGGTGGTTCTGCTCGAGACGCGACATCGTCGCTGCGGACGCGCTCACGCCGCGACCTCCGCGGCGAGCATGTGCGCGGCGATCTGCTCGGCGGTCTGTTTCGGGTGATCGGCGGTGATGCGCCCGTCGCCGAGGAACAGCACGCGGTCGGCGTGGCTCGCCGCGATCGCGTCGTGCGTGACCATCGCGATCGACTGGCCGTGCTCGCGGCTTGCGTTCGCGAGCAGCCCCAGCACCTCGCGTCCGCTGCGCGAGTCGAGGTTTCCGGTCGGCTCGTCGGCGAACACGAGGTCGGGTGCGGTGGCGAGCGCGCGGGCGATCGCGACGCGCTGCTGCTGGCCGCCCGAGAGCTCGTGCGGGCGGTGCGTGAGTCGGGATGCCAGCCCGAGACGTTCGACGAGTCCCTCGATGCGCGCCCGTTCGATGGCCGTCGGCCGGCGCCCGTCGAGCTCGAACGGCAGCAGGATGTTGCCGAGTGCGTCGAGGGTCGGCACGAGGTTGAACGCCTGGAAGATGAACCCCACGCGGCGGCGGCGCAGAACGGTCATCTCGAGGTCGCCGAGGCCGGTGATCTCGGTGTCGCCGACCCAGGCGCGACCCTCGGTGGGTGCGTCGAGCCCGGCCATGATGTGCATGAGCGTGGACTTGCCCGATCCGGACGGGCCCATGATCGCGGTGAACTGGCCGCGGCGGATGCCGACGCTGACATCGTCAAGCGCGCGAACGCCCGCGGCGCCCGCCCCGTAGGTCTTGGTGAGGTGCTGGACGCGAGCGGCGAGGCCGAGGTCCGAGGTCGTGATCTGCATGCTTCGACGCTATTTTCCGGGTCCACCCCGGCACATCGGCCCCGGGGTGGCATCCGGATACATCGGGAGGATGATCCGAGCCGGCCGTCGGTGTACGTCGCGTCAGGCGAGGCCGTGCTCGAAGGCGAAGACGACCAGCTGCACGCGGTCGCGCAGGCGCAGCTTGCCGAAGATGCGGCTGATGTGCGTCTTCACGGTCGCCTCGCTGAGGAACTCGCGAGCCGCGATCTCGGAGTTCGACAGACCCCGCGCGGCAAGGGCGAAGATCTCGCGCTCGCGGTCGGTGAGATCGGCGTACTCCGGGGGCACCGGTTTGGTCTCGGGGGTGAAGTGCGCGAACAGTTCGAGGGTGGCGGATGCCGCGATCACACTCGATCCGGACTTCACTGTGCGGATGGCTGCGAGCAGGAACTCGGGGTCGGCGTCCTTGAGCAGGAACCCGCTGGCTCCGCGCTGGATCGCCCGCGCCGCCGCTTCGTCGAGGTCGAAGGTGGTGAGCATGACGACCCGCGGCGGGTCGGGCTGGGCGAGCAGCTCCGCGGTGGCCGTCAGTCCGTCCATCACGGGCATCCGGATGTCCATCAGCACCACGTCGGGACGGGTGCGGCCGATGACCTCGAGCGCCTCACGGCCGTCGCCGGCTTCGCCGACGACGTCCATGTCGGGCTGCGACGAGACGAGCATCCGCACTCCCGCGCGGAACAGCGCCTGATCGTCGACCAGCGCGACCCTGATCATCCGGACCTCCTGGTCGTCGTCGGCCACTCAGTTCGCCGAAGGGCCGATCGGAAGCGTAGCGCGCACCGTGAACCGGGTCGGCTCATGTTGCACCGTGATCCACCCGCCGACCAGCTGCGCGCGCTCGCGCATGCCGATGAGTCCGTGCCCACCGGGATTCGCGGGCGGGGCTCCCGGGACGGCCTGCTTCAACGGCGGGATGCGGTTGTGCACGACGATCTCGACCCGATCCGCGAACCACGACAGACGCACATCGACATCGCCGCCACCGTGGCGGATGGCGTTGGTGAGCGCCTCCTGCAGGATTCGGTACACGGCGAGCTGGATCGCCCCCGGCGGCTCGGCCGGCGGCATCGGGTCGACCGTCACCCGCGGCTCGACGCCGGCGTGACGCACCTGGGCGAACAGCGCTTCGAGGTCGGCGAGCGTCGGCTGCGGACCGTCTCCCTGCCGATGACGCAGCTGGGTGAGCAGCATCCGCACGTCCGACAGGGCCGACCGCGCGGTCTGCGCGATCGTGACCAGTGCCTCTTCAGCGAGCTCAGGCTTCGCGGCCGCGGCATAGCGCGCCCCGTCGGACTGCGCGATGACCACGGCGAGGGAGTGCGCGACGATGTCGTGCATGTCGCGGGCGATGCGCACCCGCTCCTGCTCTTCGGCGGCGGCTCTCTCCGCGCGCTGCTGCGCCTCGCGGTTCGCGCTGCTCTGCCGCACCAGCCGCCACAGCAGGCCGGCACCCCACGACAGGGCCAGCGACAGCAGGATCGTGAGCCCCATCGTGACGCTCAGCAGCAGCAGCCGGATCTCGAGCTGGGCCGGGGCGGTGACCACGGCGAGGTCGTACTGCATCAGGCCGATGTACAGTCCGCCGAGTATGCCGCCGCCGAGAGCAGAGGCGCCGCCGAGCCAGAGCATCCGCTTCGTGCCCCAGGCCGACGTCGCGAACAGCACCCCGAAGATCGCGATGTCAATCGGCAGCGGGGAGAGGCCCGCCCCCATCTGCAGAAGGGCGCCCGTCCAGGCGAGGATGAGGGCTATCGGGGGTGACAGTCGGCTGACCGCCGCGGCTCCCCAGATCAGCAGCGACGTGACGACGAGCATGAGCGTCGCCGGCATCTCAGGCAGCCAGAAGCTGAGCTGCCCCGTGCTGAAGGCCAGCGAGAGCGGGATCGTGACCAGCGCGCCGAGGGCAGCCCCGACGATGTCGAGCACGAGCCAGGTCGTCGGGATGCGGCGGATCACCCCTTCACGCTACGGGAGAGGCGTGGTGAGGCGCGTCCGCCTGCAGATGTATCCCTGGTCGTCGCCTCGCAGGCCTGAATGGTCGCCTCCCGGCATCCGACGCAGCCATTCGGGACCAGCCGGCATGCCAGGTGTGCGTCCCGGCATCCGACACAGCCGACTGGGCCCGAACGGTCGCCTCCACGCATCCGACACAGCCATTCGGGACCAGCCGACGTGCCAGCGGCGCGCGTCCCGGCACCCGCAAGCCGCCGAGTGGGCCCGAACGGTCGCCTCCACGCATCCGACACAGCCATTCGGGACCAGCCGAAGCTCCAGCGAGAGCGCCGGCGCGCCCCGCGGCGGCGACCCGGGCGTCGGGGCAGACAGTCAGTCCCGCATCATCCGCCGCAGCGCCTGCCGGTCGGGTTTGCCGGATGCCAGCAGCGGCACCTTTCCGGCCTCGAGATGTGCGGGCCTGGCGTGCCGGCCGATCTCGACCTCGACTCGGGCGCGTGCGTCGTCAAGCAGCCGCCGCCCGTCGTCTGCTGCCACGTCGGCGAAGATGACGGATGCCTCCCCCCAGCGCTCATCCGGGACACCGACGACGACCGCCTGCTCCAGCCCCGGAACGCTGCGCACCACGCGCTCCACCCGATCGAGCGACACGTTGATACCCCCAGAGACGATCACGTTGTCGATGCGGCCGGTGACGGCGAGGCGTCCGTCCGGCGCGACCGTGCCGGCGTCTCCCGTGCGGTACCAGCGGGCGCCGTGCATGTCGTTCGTGAACGCGCGTGAGGTGAGTGCGTCGTCACCCAGGTAGCCGTCGGCGAGCACCGGTCCGCTGATGCGCACCTCGCCATGGACCTCGGCCACGCGCACACCGTCGAGCGGCACGCCGTCGTACACGCACCCGCCCGCGGTCTCACTCGAGCCGTAGGTGCGCACGATCCGCGCGCCCGCATCGGCCGCGCGGACGCGCATCGACTCGGGCAGAGCCTGCCCGCCGACGAGGATCGCCCGGTATGACGCGAGCGCGTCGCGAACCCCCGGCCGGGACTCCCCCGCGTCGAGCAGCGTCGCCAGCTGCGCGGGCACCAACGAGGTGAACCGGTCACCGCTCATCGCCGACGTGGCGTGTACGAAGGCATCCGGAGTGAACCGACCCTCCAGCAGCACAGGCTCCAGGCCTTCGAGCAGCGAGCGCACGAGCACCTGCACGCCCGCGATGTACGCGGCGGGCAGCGCGAGCATCCACTGCCCCGACCCGACCCGCAGCGCGGTCGCCTCGGCGCTCGCACGCACGGCGGCAGCGCTGAGCACCACGCGCTTGGGGATGCCGCTCGATCCCGATGTCGCGATCACGACGGCGGTGCCCTCGGGCACGATGTCATCGGGTGCAGGGTCGAAGCCGAGAGCGAGCGGGCGAGAGCCGTCGAGCGCGGCGGGCAGGGCATCCCGCACGGCGCCGGGATCGGCGCTCTCGACCGGATGCAGTCGCATCAGAAGTGATACGGGAAGGGCGACCAGTCCGGGTCGCGCTTCTGCAGGAACGAGTCGCGCCCCTCGACCGCCTCGTCGGTGCCGTACGCGAGGCGCGTGGCCTCGCCGGCGAACACCTGCTGGCCCACGAGTCCATCGTCGACAGCGTTGAAGGCGAACTTCAGCATCCGGATGGCGGTGGGCGACTTGGTCAGGATCGTGCGCGCCATCGCCAGCGCCTCGCGCTCGAGCTCGGCGTGCGGCACGACCCGGTTGACGGCACCCATCTCGTAGGCGCGCTGCGCCGAGTACTCCTCGGCGAGGAAGAACACCTCGCGGGCGATCTTCTGCCCGGTCTGGCGCGCCATGTAGGCGGATCCGTACCCGGCGTCGAAGCTTCCGACATCGGCATCCGTCTGCTTGAACCGGCCGTGCTCGGCGCTCGCGATCGTCAGATCGCACACGACGTGCAGCGAGTGCCCGCCACCGGCGGCCCAGCCCGGGACGACCGCGATGACGACCTTCGGCATGAAGCGGATCAGCCGCTGCACCTCGAGGATGTGCAGGCGCCCGGCGCGTGCGGTGTCGTGGACTTCCGTCGTGGAGTCGCTGTACTTGTACCCGTCGCGGCCCCGGATGCGCTGGTCGCCGCCCGAGCAGAACGCCCAGCCGCCGTCCTTCGGGCTCGGGCCGTTGCCGGTGACCAGCACGACGCCGATGCGGGGGTCCTGGCGGGCGGTGTCGAGCGCCCGGTACAGCTCGTCGACGGTGTGCGGTCGGAACGCGTTGCGCACCTCGGGCCGGTCGAACGCGATGCGGGCGACGCCCCCGTCGCGCGACACGTGCGCGGTGATGTCGGTGTAGTCCTCGGCACCGGGCGCGAGCTGCCATTCGAACGGGTCGAAGATGTCGGAGACGAAGTCGGCGGTCACGGCTCTCAGCCTAATCACCTGAGGGTCCGTTCGCCCGGCTCGCACAGTCGCCTCGCGTACGATCGGGGCGTGCGACTGACAACTCACCTCCGCCGTTCCGTACTCGCCCTCACCGCCGCCGCCGCGCTCGCCCTGACAGGCTGCGCCTCGAACCCGGATGCCGCAGAGCCGGGCTCATCGGCACCCGCTCCGTCATCGGCGACGGACGCATCCGGAACCTGCTCGTACCCGGCCGGCGGCCGCCCCGCGTCGAAGGACGTCGAGGCTCCCGCGGCCGAGCCCACCGAGACGGGCGAGGTGCCCGTCACGGTCCTCACGGGCGTCGGCGAGCTGAAGATGACGCTCGACGCGGCGAAGACGCCGTGCACCGTGAACAGCTTCCTCTCGCTCGCCGAGCAGGGCTATTTCGACGGCACCACCTGCCACCGCCTCACCACCGACGGCATCTTCGTGCTGCAGTGCGGCGACCCGAGCGCCAAGGGAACGGGCGGCCCCGGCTACTCGTTCGCCGACGAGCTCGACGGGTCGGAGACGTATGAGGCCGGTACGCTCGCGATGGCGAACGCCGGGCCCGACACGAACGGCTCGCAGTTCTTCATCGTGTACGCCGACAGCCAGCTGCCGCCGAACTACGCCGTGTTCGGTCACCTCGACGAGGCATCCACCGCGGTCGTGGCCGACGTCGCCGCCGCCGGAACCACCGACGGCGGATCCGACGGAGCTCCGAAGACCCCCGTCGTGATCGAGAGCGTCACGACGGGCTGACCCCGCGCGACCCGGCGCTGTCTTCTGCGCCGAGACCCTCACTTCGCGTCGAGACCCCCACTTCGGAACGTCCGCCCGTGGGCGTTATCTGGGGGTCTCGACGCTCGCGGGTGGGTGCGAACGCGTGGGTGCGAACGTGGGTGCGAACGCCGGCGGGAGGGCGGCCGCGGATCAGCGGGCCAGGCGGGCGCGAGCGGCTTTGCGCCAGCAGTCGATCATGTCGCCGAGCGCGATGCCCACGATCCCGAAGCCGGTGAGAACCGCGAGCACGATCAGCGCGTCGTCATTCACGCCGTTGCCCGCGAACACCTCGTCGACGAAGCGGGGGTTGTACAGCGCCCCCTGCACGAGAGCGGTCAGCGCGAGCACCATCACGACTGCGGCCAGCGCCGCGTTGATCCACGCGAAGGTCATCGTCCAGTGTCCACGGGCGTGGACGGCGATCGCGAGCGCCGCCTCGGCGACCAGCAGGGCGAGCAGAGCGCCGATGCCCCAGGGCCACAGCGCGGGGTTGAGGATCGACAGCGGCACATCGGCGGAGGCCGTCCAGCCACGCAGCTGGTCCCACAGCACCGCCCCGGCGAACAGCGCGAGCATGACCAGCGAGACGATCAGGTCGGCGCGACCGGTGCCGTCGTGCGGGTCTTCGGGCAGCTGGTCGACGCTCCACTTCGCGCCGGTGTCGGCGCCGGTGCGCTCGAGCACGAAGAAGACCAGAGTGGTCCAGAACGACACGTGCACGATCACCGAGAGCACGACGACGATCGCCTCGCCGATGACCTCGCCGATTCCCGCACCCGCCAGCGCCTGCGCGATCGCGACTCCGCCGAAGGCGCAGGCGGGCACGACGGCGAGCAGGATCTTCAGCAGCCGCCACCAGGTCAGGTAGTACTTCGGCCCGATCAGATGCAGCGGCCGGTCAGCATACCCGGCGGCGAGCGCCGCGGGGTCGCCCAGCTCGGTGAGCACGGCATGCTCGGCGTGCTCGAGCGGCTCGCCGTTCTCGGTACGCGCATCGACAGCATCCGCGATCGAGGCGCGCAGTTCGTCGCGCACCTCGGTCTGCAGTCCCGCGGGAAGGCTGCGCACGGTGGCGGCGATGTACCGGTCGGTCAGTGTGGCGGTCATGTCAGTTCTCCTCGTCGCGGAGCGCGGCGGTCGCGGCGGCGATGGCCGCGACCTCCTGAGTCAAGGTCGTGGCGAGGCGGACGCCCGCCTCGGAGGTGCGGTAGAACTTGCGAGGCCTCGCCTCGTCGGTGTTCCACTCGCTGTCGAGATAGCCCTGCTTCTCGAGTCGGCGCAGCAGCGGGTAGAGCGTGTTCGCGTCGGTGGGGAAACCGGCGGATGCCAGCTGCTCGAGCAGTCCGTATCCATAGCCCGGCGTGCGCAGCAGCTGCAGACTGGCGAGCACGATCGTGCCGCGCCGCAGCTCCTGCAGGTGACCGTCGAACTCGTTCTCGCTCATGTCGGTCACTATATTGTGCGGCACACACCATTGTCAACGACACATTGATGGACTGCTCGCCGCCGTAGTCTGGGGCGATGAACCCACCGGTGCAGATCCGCCGCGTCGACCCGTTCGACACCGTCGAGCACAACCTGTGGTGGCAGGCGTATGCCGAGGCCAAGCGCGCCGACATGGGCGAGAACGCGCTGATCTGGACCCTCGAAGAGAGTCGCACCGAGCTGCAGCAGCGCTCGTCGCCGAATGGGCGGCTCTCGACGCCATTCTCGACACCGAGGCTCCGACCGGCGGGCTCGACATCGAGGCCGCGTCAGCCGACGTCGCCGACTACCGCGCCGACGAGCGGATGCAGGCCAAGCAGGGCCGCACGTCGTTCGGGACGGTGGCTCTGGCATCCGACGGCAGGATCGCCGCGTACACGCAGCTCGTCGTCTCGGGCGATGACGGCAACGCGTACCAGTGGGGCACTCTCGTGCGCCGCGAGGACCGCGACCACCGCCTCGGCCTGCGCGTGAAGGTCGAGAACCTGCGGATGCTGCAGCGCCGCTCCCCCGGGACGCCGCGCATCTACACCTACAACGCCGCGTCGAACGCGCACATGCTCGCGGTCAACACCCGCCTCGGCTTCCGGCCATCCGGGCGCCTCGGCGAGCTGCAGAAGAAGGTCGGCTGACCTCGCGCGCCGAATGCACGGGCATGATGGACGCATGACGCCGCCCCTCGCCGACCTGCTCGCCACCGCCCGGGTGGTCGCCCTGCCGATGAACACCCGCTTCCGCGGGGTCGACGTGCGCGAGGCGGTGCTGTTCGAGGGCCCGCAGGGCTGGGCGGAGTTCTCCCCCTTCGTCGAGTACGCGGATGCCGAGGCCGCGACCTGGCTCGCCGCTGCCATCGACTTCGCCTGGCACGAGCAGCCCGCGCCTATCCGCGACCGGATCCGCGTCAACGCCACAGTGCCCGCCGTCGAGGCGGCGCGCGTGCCGGAGGTGCTCGCCCGGTTCGACGGATGCCGCACCGCCAAGGTGAAGGTGGCCGAACACGGCCAGGTGCTCGCCGACGACATCGCCCGCGTGCGCGCCGTGCGCGAGCAGATGGGCCCCGAGGGCCGGATCCGCATCGACGCGAACGCCGGATGGAACGTCGACGAGGCCGAGCGCGCGATCCACGCCCTGGCCGAATTCGATCTGGAGTACGCCGAGCAGCCCTGCGCGTCGGTCGACGAGCTCGCGGATCTGCGTCGCCGGGTGAAGCACATGGGCATCCCGATCGCGGCCGACGAGAGCATCCGCAGGGCCGATGACCCGCTGGCGGTCGCCCGCGCCGGCGCCGCGGACCTGGTCGTCATCAAGGCGCAGCCGCTCGGCGGCATCCGGCGAGCGCTCGACATCGTCGCGCAGGCCGGCCTGCCCGCGGTGGTCTCGAGCGCGCTCGACACCGCAGTTGGCCTGTCGCAGGGCGCGGCGCTCGCGGCATCCCTCCCCGCACTCGAGTTCGACTGCGGGCTCGGCACCGCCTCGCTGTTCGTCGATGACGTCGCCGATGCCCGCCCGGTCGACGGGTCGGTGTCGGCCGCGAGAGTGACTCCGGATGCCGATGCGCTGAGGCGCCTGAACGCGCCGGACGACCGGCGCGAGTGGTGGCTGGCACGACTCGAGCGCTGTCACGCGGTGCTGGATGCCCGAGCCGACGACTAGACCCGGATCAGCTCGACCATCCGGCCGAGGGCCTCGCTGCCCGCGCGGCGCAGGCGGTGGGAATCGGCGCCGTTCATGGCGCTGCGCACGCTCATCCCCTCCCACACGATCATCAGCAGCCGGGCCGCCTCCTCCGCGTCGATGCGCAGGGTGATCTGCCCGGAGTCGACGATCTCCTGGATGATCGCGACGATGCTCTGCATCATCTCGTTCTCCTGCGCGAGGTAGGCCGCCGCGAACGACGGGTCGCGCAGCGCGCGGATGCGGATCTCGCTCATCATCATCACGCCCATGCGGTCGTCGGCCCCGGAATCCATGATCTGCTGCACGAGATCGGCCGGGTCGCAGTCGTCGATGGCGTTCTGGCCGACGAGGGCCGAGACGCGCTCGCGGACGGCCTGCAGGCGGGCCTCGCCGACCGATGCCGCGAGCTCGAGGAACAGGGCGTCCTTCGAGTCGAAGTTCGAGTAGAACGCGCCGCGGGTGAACCCCGCGCGCTCGCAGACCGCCTCGACAGTGGCACCCTCGAGACCGACCTCGGCGAACACCTGCGCGGCCGCCTCGAGCAAGCGCGCGCGGGTGTTCTCACGGCTCCGCGTCGTCGACATCGACTCCTCCTTCACATCGGGCGCACAGCATCCGGCATACCGATGCCCTTACGATACATCTACGTATTCAATACATCTGTGTATCGAGATTCTGCGGAGGCCGCGTGTCCACCCTTCTCTCCTCGCTCGGCCGCTGGTCGTTCCGCCACCCCTGGCGCGTGCTCGTCGCCTGGCTGATCGTGCTCGGCGCCGCCGGCGGCGGCGCCCTCGGGCTCGGCGCAGGAACAGACAACACGTTCTCGATCCCCGGCACCGAGTCGCAGGCCGGACTCGAGCAGCTGCAGCGCACCTTCCCGCAGGTGAGCGGCACGAACGCGCAGTTCATCGTCGTCGCCGCCGACGGCGATGACGTCACCGACGCCTCCTACCGCGACCGCATAGAGGACACGGTGGGTGAGCTCGAGAGGCTCGACGACCGCGTCCTCGCCGTGACCTCGCCCTACGACGAGAACATCTCGGGCATGGTCAACACCGAGAAGACCGCGGCGATCGTGCGCCTGCAGTTCGACGGGCAGTCGACCGACGTGCCAGACAGCGTCAAAGACGACCTGCAGCAGCAGGTCGACGACCTCGCCACCGCACTGCCGGAGGGGTCGCAGGCGGCTCTCGGCGGTGACCTGTTCGCCTCGTCGATCCCCACCGTCACGATCACCGAGGCGATCGGACTGCTCATCGCCCTGCTCGTGCTCATCGTCACCTTCCGCTCGTTCGTCGTCGCCGGTCTGCCGCTGCTGACCGCGGTGCTCGGGGTCGGCATCTCGATGGCCGGCATCTTCGCCGCCACCGCCTTCGCCACCGTCTCGTCGACCACTCCCCTGCTCGCGCTCATGCTCGGCCTCGCGGTCGGCATCGACTACGCGCTGTTCATCGTCGCGCGCCATCAGGATCAGGTGCGCGACGGCATCGATCCCGAGGAGTCCGTGGCACGCGCGGTCGGCACCGCAGGCTCCGCGGTCGTGTTCGCCGGTGTCACGGTGCTCATCGCACTGATCGGGCTCGGCTTCGCGGGCATCCCGTTCCTGACCACCATGGGCATCGCCGCCTCTGTCGCCGTCGCGATCGCCGTCGCCATCTCGGTCACGCTCACCCCCGCGATGCTCGGCTTCCTGAAGGGTCGGGTCGCCGGCCGTCCGCGCCGCACCCGTGCGAAGGCCGATGCCGCACCTCGCCCCGCCTTCTCCCGTCGCTGGGTGGATGCCGTCACGAAGCGCCCGATCATCGTCGCCACCGCGGTCATCGTCGGCCTGGGCATCGTCGCGATCCCCGCTCTCAGTCTGAACCTCGCGCTGCCCAACGCCGGTGTGCTGCCCAAGGGGTCGGAGGCGCGGGTCAGCTACGACCTCACCGCAGAGGAGTTCGGCCCCGGCTTCAACGGCCCGCTGATCCTCACCGGCACGATCGTCACGTCCACCGATCCGCTGAACCTCATGCAGGATCTCGGCGAGGAGGTCGAGAAGCTTCCCGGCGTGCGCGAGGTCGCCCTCGCCACGCCGAATGAGACGGCTGACACGGGCATCGTGCAGATCATCCCCACGACCGCGCCCGACGACCCGGCCACCAGCGACCTCGTGCGCGAATTGCGCTCGCACCACGACGAGTGGCTCGACGAGTACGGGATCGACCTGAAGGTCACCGGCTTCACCGCGGTCGCGATCGACATCTCCGACCAGCTCGGTGCCGCGCTGCTGCCGTTCGGCGTCTTCGTGATCGGCCTCTCGCTGATCCTGCTCGCGGTCGTGTTCCGCTCGATCTGGGTGCCGGTCACCGCGGCGATCGGCTATCTGCTCTCGATCGTCGCCGCCTTCGGCGTCGTCGCCGCGGTCTTCGAGTGGGGCTGGTTCGCGGATGCCCTGCATGTCGCGCGCACCGGTCCGATCATCAGCTTCATGCCGATCGTGCTGATGGGCGTGCTGTTCGGTCTGGCGATGGACTATCAGGTGTTCCTCGTCTCGCGGATGCGGGAGGACTTCGTGCACGCCGGCGCTCTTCGACAGGCTCACGGGCCCAGAGCCGCGGCCGTCGAGGCCGTGCGCTCCGGGTTCGCCGGCACCGCCCGGGTGGTCACCGCTGCGGCGCTCATCATGTTCGCCGTGTTCGTCGCGTTCGTTCCCGAGGGCGACTCGTCGCTCAAGCCGATCGCCCTCGGCCTGGCGGCGGGCATCGCGATCGACGCGTTCGTCGTGCGCATGACGCTGATTCCCGCGGTGATGGCGATCCTCGGCGACCGAGCATGGAGCATCCCGCGGTGGATGCAGCGCATCCTGCCGCACGTCGACATCGAGGGCGAGGCGGTCGAACGCGAGCGCGCGCTCGACGCGTGGCCGGGTGACGACAGCATCCTCGCCGCCGATGATCTGGTCGTCGACGACGCCGGCATCCACGGCGCGCACCTGCGGCTTGCGCCGGGAGGTGCGCTGGTCGTCACCGGCACGACGCGTCGCGCCCTGCGCACCCTCGCTCTCGTGCTGGCAGGACGGGTGAAACCGGATGCCGGAACGCTGCGCGTCACCGGCCATCTGCTGCCGGGCCGCGCGGCCTGGGTGCGCGCGCACGTCGGCGTCGCGCTGATCGACGGGCAGGACGCCCGCGCCCAGCTCGGCGAAGCGCTGCGCGGACGGACCGGCCTCGTGGTCCTCGACGGAGTCGAGCGCATCTCGGCATCCGATCGCGATCAGCTGACCGCGCGGCTGCGCGACGCCGGTGACGACCTCGCGGTCGTCTTCACGACGACGGACCCGGATGCCGCGCAGCGCCTGCTCGCCGATGCCGGCCGATCCGTGGCATCCGTCTCCGATCTGCGCGTGAGCGCAGACATCCCGACCTCCGACTCGACCGAGGTGACCGCATGACTCTCCCCATCGAACGCGCACGCTCGCGCCGGCCCATCACCTGGCTGACGCTGATCGGGGTGCTGCTGCTGCCCGCGATGATCGGCGGGATCCTCGTGGCGGCACTGCACAACCCGACCGACCGGCTCGAGGAGATGACCGCCGCGGTCGTCAACCTCGACAAGCCGGGCACGATCGACGGGCAGTACACCCCGCTCGGCCGCCAGCTCGCCGCCGGTCTCGTGGAGGGCTCCGACGAGCTCGACTCGAACCTCACGTGGGTGATCTCGAACGAGGACGACGCGGCCGAAGGCATGGCAGACGGCCGGTATCAGGCGGTCGTGACGATTCCGACGTCGTTCTCGAAGGACGCGACCTCGGCGGGCGTGGCCCTGCAGGACGGCGAGGGGTCGGCAGAGCAGGCCGAGATCAGCGTGACGACACCGCCCGACGGCCGCGTGGCCGACGGGCTGATCAGTCAGCAGATCGCCTCCGTCGCGGCGTCGACCCTCGGCACGATGGTGAGCGAGGCGACGGTCGGCAACGTGCTGATCGGGTTCAAGACCATCGGCGACCAGATCGGCGATGCCGCCGACGGCGCCGACCAGCTCGCCGACGGTGCACGCTCGGCCGCGGACGGCGCGGCCGAGATCCCCGGTGGCGCGGCTCAGCTCGCCGACGGCGCGGACAAGCTGGCGAGCGGCGCGGGCGAGTTGTCGGGTGGACTGAACACGATCGCCGGCAAGGCACGCGAGGCGGGCACGGGAGCGACGCAGCTCGGGCAGGGTCTGATCTCGGGGGCGGCGGCGCTCGAGAGCGGGGGGTTGGTGCCGAGTCAGCTGCTGGGGGCCGCGAACGGGGCCAAGCAGGCCACCGCCGGGGTGAACAGCGGAGTCACGAAGCTCTCGGGTGGCATCGACGACCTCGTCTGCGGTGCGCTGCAGAAGCTCCAAACCGATCAGCGGGAGGGTCTTCCTGCTCTGAAGGCCGGCGCCGCTGGTGCCGCTCAGGCCGCCGCGGGCACGGCGGACGGGCTCACGCAGCTGAGCACTGAGGCGCCCAAGACGATCGCCGGGCAGCTGCGCACGGCGGGTACGGCGGCGTCGCAGCTCGGCGGCGGACTGGGCCAGCTCGCTGACGGCGTGGGCCAGTCGGCGACCGGAGCATCGGGCCTCGCCTCCGGCGCATCTCAGCTACGAGACGGCATCTCCGCGCTCGGCGACGGTGCCGGCGAGCTCTCGAACGGGCTCGACGACCTGGCGTCCGGCACCGGTGATCTCGCCGAGGGCCTGCGCACCGCCTCGACCTCGCTGCCGTCGTTCGACGATGAGCAGTCGACGTCGCTCGCCTCGGTTATCGCCGACCCGGTCACCTCGAACTCCGACTCGAACGACTTCTTCGGCCCGGCCACGATTCCCCTGCTGTCGGCCGTGGTGCTGTGGTTCGGCGCGCTGGCGTCGTTCGTCGTGCTGCGGGCGGTTCCCGGCAGCGCGCTCACGTCACGACGTTCGTCGGCCGGCATGGTGCTGCGCGGCTTCTGGCCGGCAGCGGCGATCGGCGCAGCGCAGGGCCTGCTGGTCGCCCTGGTCGTGCAGCTCGTCGTGGAGTACGACGCGGCGACGTGGTGGGGGTTCGCCGGCTTCGCGGTGGTCGCCGGCATCGCGTTCGCCGCGATCAACCAGGCGCTCGTCGCCGTGCTCGGCGGCATCGGGCGCTGGATCAGCGCTCTGGTCGGCGTGCTGGCGTTTGCGACCAGCCTCATCTCGACGGTGCCCGACTGG
>NZ_DAMDLU010000012.1:0-31538 GCF_032084865.1 Microbacterium sp. | reverse complement strand
CGTCGCAGACGACACGCGATCCGTCTCGAAGACCCACCTCGCGGTCCTCCCCGCACGACGCGGGGTGCTCGTCATCGATCGCGGATCCACGAACGGCAGCGCCATCGCCCGCGACGGCGCCGAGCTGCCCTTGACGCCCGGCGACCCGGCACCCGTGCAGACCGGCGATGTGGTGCGCTTCGGCGACCGCACGCTGACGGTCGAGCGGGCATGAGAGTCGACAACCAGGAGAACCGATGAGAATCAAGCTGACGCTGCGGCGCCCGGGTGTCCCCCTGGCCGACATCGTCGTCATGGCCGACTCGACGGCCACGGTCGCCGACGTGGCAGGGCAGATCGCCGGCACCGACCCGCTGCGCTCCGTGGTCGCAGCCGGCGGCGATGTGCTCAGCCTGTCGGTCGCGCCCCCGACCAGCGACGAGCTCGTGCCGCTCAACCCCGACCTGCTGATCGGCGATGCGCCGGTCGGCTCGGGATTCCTCACCGAGGTCGTCAACCTCGGACCGAACCGCGCGGCCACGACCATGCTGTCCAGTCGCGCCGCGGCCCTGCTCACGGTCGTCTCGGGGCCGGCCGCCGGTCAGGAGTTCCCGCTGCCCGTGGGGCACTTCTTCATCGGCCGTGACACCGCGAACGACGTGGTGCTCACCGACCCGCTCGTCTCGAAGCGGCACGCGCGCATCGAGGTGGCATCCACCTTCGTCGAGATCGTCGACCTCAACTCCGCGAACGGCATCCTGGTCGACGGCGGTCTCGTGCAGCGGCTGAGGGTCATCCCCGGTCAGAAATTCACCCTCGGCGACTGCGAACTGGTCGTGCACCTGGTCAGCGACTACGACGGCTCGGCCGCCGCCGATCCGGTTCTCGAGCGGGGCGGGGCGCTGCTGTTCAACCGCAGCCCGCGCGTCGAGGAGCGCTACACCGGCGCCGACCTCGACGAGCCGCGCTACCCGAAGGACCAGGTGCAGCGGCTGTTCCCGTGGCCGATGCTGATCGCCCCGATCCTGCTCGGCGCGGCGATGTTCTTCATCTTCGACAACCCGCGGTCGCTGCTGATCATGGTCATGTCGCCGATGATGATGTTCGGCAACTTCATCTCGCAGAAGACGAACATCGGTCAGCGACTGCGCAAAGAGGTGGAGTCGTTCGAAGAGCAGTTCGAACGCCTTGAAGAGAAGCTCTACCACGCGCAGCCGCGCGAACGCGCGGTGCGCCAGGCGGAGGTGCCGGCCGTGGCGATCGTCTTCGACGAGTCGATGCGCCTGGGTCCGATGCTGTGGACCCGGCGCCCCGAGCACTGGAACTTCCTCGCCGTGCGCCTGGGCACCTGCGAAGACGAATCTCGCACCAAGGTCAAACGGGCCGAGGTTCCGGAGGCGCTGGTCGAGTACGTCGAGCGCGTCGACCGTCTCGAAGACCGCTACCGGATGATCAGCGACGTGCCGATCCTCGAGTCGCTGCAGAGCGTCGGCTCGATCGGCGTCGCGGGCCCCACCTCGTCGGCGAGCGACGCGCTGCGGGGACTGGCCGTGCAGCTGTTCGGCATGCACTCGCCCAACGAGCTCGTCACCGTCGCGATCACCGAACCAGGCTGGGCGAACGAGCTCGACTGGCTGAAATGGCTGCCGCACACCTCGAGCGAGCGCAATCCGTTCAAGGACGTGCCGCTGGCAGACTCGGCCTCGACCGGCGCCGCGCTGCTGAACGGGCTGGAGGAGCTCGTCATGCGCCGGGCGAAGGCGGCATCCGCTCCTCGCCCTCCCTACGGCGACGACTGGGACCCGACCTTCTTCGGCACGGACGTGAAGCGGGCAGCCGAAGAGGCGAGCTTCCCCGGTCAGACCGCGGTGCTCGTCATCATCACCGATGACGCGCCCGTCGACCGCGCCCGGCTCACCCAGATCCTCGAACGAGGCGCCGACGTGGGCGTCTACGGACTCTTCGTCGCGCCCGTGGTCGAGGCGCTGCCGGCCGCGTGCCGCAGCTTCATCGACGTCACCGGCGGGCTCGAGAACGCGCGCGTCGGCACCGTCCGCAGCGGTGTCTCGTACACCGGCGTGCAGGTCGAGGGCGTCTCGCACGCGTACATGACCATGTTCGCGAAGCGCCTCGCGCCCGTCGTCGATTCGAGCACAGTCGTCGAGGACTCCTCCGACATCCCGAACTCGGTGATGTTCCTCTCGCTCGTCGGCGGCGAGGTGGCATCCGACCCGACCGCGGTCATCGACCGCTGGCGGCAGAACAACACCATCATCGACCGCTCGGGCGCCCCGCAGTCGCGGCTGAAGAAGGCCGGCAACCTGCGCGCGATCATCGGCCAGTCGCAGACGGATGCCATGACCCTCGACCTGCGCACGCAGGGCCCGCACGCCCTCGTCGGCGGCACCACAGGGGCCGGGAAGAGCGAGTTCCTGCAGGCGTGGGTGCTCGGCATGGCCGCAGCGCACAGTCCCGACCGCGTCACGTTCCTGTTCGTCGACTACAAGGGCGGATCGGCGTTCGCCGACTGCGTCGACCTGCCGCACACGGTCGGCCTGGTCACCGACCTCAGCCCGCACCTCGTGCGCCGGGCGCTCACCAGCCTGCGCGCCGAGCTGCACCACCGCGAGCACCTGTTCAACCGCAAAAAGGCCAAGGACCTGCTCGAGCTCGAGAAGCGCCGCGACCCCGACACCCCTCCTGCGCTCGTGCTCGTGATCGACGAGTTCGCCGCGCTCGCCGGAGAGGTGCCCGAGTTCGTGGACGGGGTGGTCGACATCGCCCAGCGCGGGCGCTCTCTCGGCATCCACCTGATCATGGCCACCCAGCGGCCCGCCGGCGTCATCAAAGACAACCTGCGCGCCAACACCAACCTCCGCGTCGCGCTGCGCATGGCCGACGAGTCCGACTCGAAGGACGTCGTCGACGACCCGGTCGCGGCATCCTTCCCGCCGTCGATCCCCGGTCGCGGCATCGCCAAGACCGGCCCGGGGCGTCTTGTGCCGTTCCAGTCGGCGTATGCCGGCGGGTGGACGACCGATGAGGAGCAGGTCGCCGAGGTGAAGGTCGCCGAGCTGCGCTTCGGGTCGACCCAGCTGTGGGAGGCCCAGCAGGCACCCGAGTCCGATTCGCACGACGAGGACCTCGGCCCCACCGACCAGAAGCGCATCGTCGCAACCCTGGTGAAGGCGTCGGCGCAGGCGGGTATCCCGGCACCGCGCCGACCCTGGCTCGACGACCTCGAGCACGCCGTCGACCTGCGCGACCTGCCGCTGCGCGGCGACGGCGAGATCCTGCTCGGCAAGATGGACGTGCCCGCACGCCAGCTGCAGGAGCCGACGTACTTCGTTCCCGACAAGGACGGCTCGCTGCTCGTCTACGGCACGAGCGGCTCGGGCAAGTCGACCGTGCTGCGCACCCTGGCCATCGCGGCCGGTCACGATCCGAAGAGCAGCGTCGAGGTGTACGGTCTCGACTTCGGCTCGGGATCGCTGCGCAGCCTCGAGGTGCTGCCGCACGTCGGATCGATCATAGCCGGCGACGACGCCGAGCGCGTGCAGCGCATCCTGCGCTCGCTCGCACGGGTGCTCGACGACCGCGGCAAGCGCTTCAGCGCCGCGAACGCCGCGAGCCTCACCGAGTACCGCGAGATCACCGGGCGCGACGAGGCGCGAATCCTGTTCCTCATCGACGGGTTCCCGCAGTTCCGCTCGGAGTGGGAGTCGACCACCGCCCGGATGCCGTTCTACCAGACGTTCATGCGCATCCTCGGTGAGGGCCGCCCGCTGGGCGTGCACGTGGTCGCCACCGCCGACCGCTCGGGATCCGTGCCCACGGCGGTCAGCGCGAACGTGTCGCGGCGGGTGGTGCTGCGCCTGTCCGACGAGTCGGCGTACGCGATGCTCAATGCGCCCAAGGACGTGCTCGACGAGCGCTCCGCCCCCGGCCGCGCCATCATGGACGGCCTGGAGACTCAGATCGCCACCCTCGGCGGCACGCCCAACGTCGCCGAGCAGACCAAGCTGCTCGAGAAGCTGGCTGCCGAGCTGCGTGCGGCCGGAGCGCGCGAGGTCGCCGAGATCGGCGCCCTGCCGACCCGGCTGTCGGTGCGCGATCTGCCCGAGCGGGTGGCGGAGTTCCCCGTGCTCGGCGTCGCCGAAGACACCCTGTCGGCGCGCGACTTCGACCCCGTCGGCACGTTCGTGGTGGCGGGGCCGCCGCTGGCGGGCAAGACCAACGCCCTCAAGGCGATGGTCACCTCGATGCGGCGCTTTGACCCGGAGGTCAGGCTGTTCCACTTCGGCGGACGCCGGTCGCAGCTCAAGGAGTACGCCGACTGGACGCGCAGCGCCGTGACACCCGACGACGCGAAGGAGCTCGCGAAGGAGATCACCGAGCTCATCGCCGACGACACTCTTCCGCTGCGCGTGATGATCGTCGTCGAAGACGTGCCGCAGTTCGCCGACAGCCCCGCCGAGCGCGAGATGAAGGCGCTGTTCCAGGCCGTCAACCGCAGCGACCACTTCCTCGTCGGCGACGCCGACGTGACGCAGGTCACCAGCGGCTTCGGCTTCATCGGCGACTTCAAAGCCGGCCGCAAGGGCATCATCCTCAAGCCCGACTCGTTCGACGGCGACGCGGTGTTCAAGGTGCCCTTCCCCAAGGTCAAGCGCACCGACTTCCCCGAGGGTCGGGGCATCTTCGTGCAGGCAGGGCGCCAGGTGACGGTGCAGCTGCCGCTCGTCGAGGGAGAGGTGCTTGCATGAGAGAAGCGGAACTGCGGCGTGCGGCGGGTCGGTCCTGCACGTGCGGATATCTGGAGAGCGGCGTCGCGCCTGCGAGCCTCTGCTTCGACTGCGGCGATCGCTCGCTCGCCGACTGGATCACGGAGGAGAAGTCGCTGCTCGCTCGGATGCCGGGCTATGGCGCCGATGTCGCGGAGCTGCTGGAGGACGCCGCCCGGCGGCAGCGGACAGCCATCGAGCGGCGCTCCAACGAGCCCAATGCTGAAGCGCAGTGGGAGCGCAACAAGGCGGCGCGGCGGCTGAGCGCGGTGCGCCGCCGGCATCGCGGCGAGCTCAGCGGCGTGAGCCTGGACGCATGGGAGAGGCTCGCAGAGCTCGTGCGGCGCGATCCGCGTGAGCAGCTGCGCAAAGACGGGAAGCGCTTCGCGAAGCGCGGTCTCGGGGCAGCGCAGCTGACCGGGCTCGGCTTGGACGCCCTGGAGATGATCCTGCGCAAGCGCTGAGGCGATGCGGCCGGGTCGCATGGGCAGTTGTCCCCATCGCGTGCCGCTGGGAACAGCAATATCTTCGATACATCACGGAGGAGGCGACATGGCGGGCAACGACGGAATGCTGCTTCCGCTGGACGAGCTGCAGGAGATGGCGACGCGGATCAGCGGCATCATCGCGGAGTTCGAATCGGCGAGCGCCAGGCAGGGCGACGTGCAGGATGCCGTGGGGCGTCCCGCTGGCGACAGCCGCCTGCGCGACCGGTGTCACGACTTCGAGGGCAGCTGGAACGACAGCAGGGGCAAGCTGCTCGATAAGCTCCGCGCTGTGAACGAGCGCGTGCAGGGAACGATCGATGAGACGCGAGCCGCCGACGTCGACATCGCCGGACAGATGGAGCAGGCGTCGCAGCCAGCTCCGACCCGCGCGTCGCACGGTCCGATGGTCAGGTAGGAGACGAAGATGCAGACAGCGAGAGGGCGCACCGTGGAGGTCGTCGCCGGGGACCCGCACGGCATTCAGACCCGGGCGACGGAGATCAGCGAGCTCGCCTCGGACATGATCTCCGCCGCGGTGACGCTCAAGGGCATCGGCGACGGAAGCATCCGCGGCCGCGGGTACGCCATGGACAAGATCCGCGACGTCGTGGATGACTCGCACCGTGATCTGGACGAGGCCGGGCGCAGATATCGGCCCGCGGGCCAGGTGCTCGGCAGGTATGCCAGTGCCCTCAGCGCGGCACAGACCGAGATGCGCGCGATCGTCGGCGACTGCAGCGACTCGCTCGCCGCCCTTGAAGTCGCGCGAGGAGACGCCACGAGCGCACAGAGCGTCTACGACGGCCACACGCGCGCGCTCAGCTGGAACCCTCCCGCCCAGGCCGAGCAGGATGCGGCGGAGAGAGAGGGCAGCCGGCTCGAGCAGGCCGCCAGCGACGCCGCGATCGCGCTGCGGCGCGCGCAAGGGGAGCACGAGGGCAACCTCGCCGCGTTCGACGCGAGCTTCGACACCTGGGAGGACGCGTACAACCGCGCCGTCGGCGACCTCGAGGATGCGAACGAGATCGGCAGGGACACCACGTGGGAGGACATCGCCGGTGTGCTGGCGGTCGTCGCCGAGGTCCTCAGCTGGGTGGGACTGGGACTGGCTGTACTGGGACTGATCCTCGGCGGACCGTTCATCGCCGCTCTGGCGGTCATCGTGGCGGTGGCATCGCTGGTGCTCACCGTCGCGCTCATGTTCGACGGGCGCAAGGGCATCGGGGATCTGCTGTGGTCCGTCGTGGGCATCCTTCCGATCGGGAAGCTGGGGATGCTGTTCAAGAAGGGTGGACAGCTGAAGTTCCTCGGCGAGATCGGCAAGGGCATCGCCAAGCCGTTCCAGCAGGTCCGCGGGCTGCGCGGGCTGCAGTTCGCGCCGCGCAGCGGCTGGCGCTCCGACTGGCTGCCCAAGTTCGAGGCGTACACCGGCCGCGTCTCCGGGACCAAGATGACCGGCCCGTTCACGATGCGCGGGCTCTTCGACCGCTTCGTGGGGGGAACCAACAGGTCCTTCACGATCGCCTTCACCGAGGCGGTGCAGTCGGCGCCCAAGCAGGCCATGGGAACTCAGGTGATGAGCCAGCTGCCCACTGCCCTGCGTAACCTCGTGGGCGGCGCGCCGACCGCCTTCGAGCAGGCGTTCAACGTGTACAAGTGGGCGGATCGGGGGATCTCCCTGTCGGGCGGTCGCCCGTCGGGCGCACTCTCCCCCGCCGGCGCCATCAACGGTCTGCACTGATGACGGACTCGGGCACACGGCCCCACTGGGGGCTCGACTACGACGCCGCGCAGTTCATCGCGCTGCCGCCAGCCGAAGCGCCGGCTTCTGAGGGGGATGCGTGGGTCGACGCGGCCGTGGCGCACTACGAGGGTGGTGCTGAGCCGCTCACCGACCAGGACAGGGCGGCTCTGCAGGTGACCGCGCGTGCGGTGCTCAGCATGGTGGAGCCTTACATCACGCGGCTGTGGTTCGCGCCGCCCGGTCTCTACAGCGACGTGCTGGTCAGTATCGTCCTGACACCGGCTGTCGGGGAGACCGCTGACGAGCTCATCGCCCAGGTCACGGGCGATCTGGGAGCCACGTCACCAGACGCTGTCATGGTCGAGACGACCTCGCACGGTTCCGGTCTGCTCGTCCGGCGCACGTCGGGTGTACAGCCCGAGAATGCTCAGGCGCTCCTCGTCGCACAATGGGATCTGCTGCTGCGCGACGGCGGCGTGCTCATCGCCGTCAACGCCATGGGAACGACGATGCCGGCGTTCGCCCTGCTCGAAGGAGAACTCGCGGGACTCGTCGACGGCATCCGCCTCGGTGCCGAGGACTGAGGAAGGGCAGAATGAGAGCATGAGCGATCTTCTTGTCGAGATGCAGTACGGCATCCCTCCGTTCCGCATCGCGTTGCCGCCGGGATGGCGGCGACGGGCCGCATCGTCCCAGACAGAGAAGACCGACCTGACCCGTGCTTCCGCGCTGTTCCGTCAGGCTGGGCGCCCCGATCTCGAAGCGCAGTACCGGGCGATGATGGCTCGCGTGCGCCAGGGCATGAAGCAGTCCAAGGTCTTCGCCATCTACCGGCAGGAGGAGGTCGAAGCCGATGAGCTTCTCCCGATGTCGATCACGGCGGCGGCCGTGGACGGCGAACGCGGCGCGAATCTCGACGACTGGATCGCGGGCGCGTTCCAGCGCAGGGGCGCCGGTTTTCTGGAAGACGCTCGGCATGTCGTGCGATGGGAGAGTGAGGCGGCGCGGCCGCCCGGCATCTCGGAACTGGAGGATGTACCCGCTCGCACTGTGACTTACGCGATCCCCGTGCCGGGCACGAACCGCAGCCGCGCCCTCGTCTTTACGACGACGATCCTGATGCCTGACGGCTCGGGTCTGTCCGCCGAGGAGTACGGGGCGATGTCCGTGCTCAGCGATCTGATGATCTCGACGGTCGCGTGGGAGCGGGCGCTGCCCGACGAGGCGGCACCGGAGGCCGTCGCGCCCGGGAAGCCGTCCTGACCCCATCGCGGATGGGGAGTTGTCCCCATCGACTGCGGCTTGCGGGGGCTTGTAGCGTGGGGGTGTCGGGCCGGGGTGGTCCGGTTCGATCGATTTATCGGAGGTGTTGACGATGGCCGATTTCGGTGCGTCTTATGCGGAGATGGAGCAGGTGGCGTCGTCGCTGTCGCAGGCTCGTGATGACATTCAGGGTCAGCTGGACACCTTGAAGGGTCAGGTGGACACGCTGCTGGGTGAGGACTTCAAGACGCAGCACGCGTCGGGCAAGTTCGGTGAGGGTTACGGGGAGCTGACCACGGGTCTGAAGACTGCGGTGGACGGCATCAATGACATGTCGGAGTCGCTGCTGGGCATGATGCGTGCGATCCAGGATCTGGATCAGCAGCTCGCCGGCAGCTGAACCCGCCTCTGAGCGTCTCGGGAGGGTCGACCATGATGGTCGGCCCTCTCGCCGTATGCCGGCCCATCGCCTGCCGCTAGGTGTACCGGGTCAGGACGTTGTTGCAGTCGGCTTATCGGGGGTTTGTCTCCGAGGGCTGAGTGGCGTCGTCCAGTGTTGGCCCGCTCGGTCTGCAGGGTGCGGTTGAACCTCTCTACCTTGCCGTTCTGCCACGGACAGTGCGGCTTGATGAACTTCTGTGTGATGCCGTGCGTGCTGCAGCCTTCGCGCAGCGAGTATCGGCAGGCCCAGGCGTTGTCGGTGATGAGCCGCTCGATCCTAGTGATGCCACGGGCGTGGAAGTACGCGATAGCGCGCCGGAGGAACGCGGCGCAGGTGGGCCCCTTCTCGCGCCCATTGGCCCGCCATCCGCCGCCTTCGGGGATCCGGCCCAGCTTCTTCACGTCCATGTGCACCAGCTCGCCTGGTCATTCACGTTCGTAGCGGACCGCGGTGGTCTTGGACGCGCGGATCCGCTCCCCGGGCATCGGGTCCAGATCCTCCAGACGAAACAGCCCCGTCCGGGCGATGTTCGAGGAGCGGTGCGGTGATGGGGAGTTGTGCCCATCGACGGTTTCTGTGGGGTGTTGTTAGTTTGGGGGTGTCGGGCCGGGGTGGTCCGGTTCGATCGATTTATCGGAGGTGTTGACGATGGCCGATTTCGGTGCGTCTTATGCGGAGATGGAGCAGGTGGCGTCGTCGCTGTCGCAGGCTCGTGATGACATTCAGGGTCAGCTGGACACCTTGAAGGGTCAGGTGGACACGCTGCTGGGTGAGGACTTCAAGACGCAGCACGCGTCGGGCAAGTTCGGTGAGGGTTACGGGGAGCTGACCACGGGTCTGAAGACTGCGGTGGACGGCATCAATGACATGTCGGAGTCGCTGCTGGGCATGATGCGTGCGATCCAGGATCTGGATCAGCAGCTCGCCGGCAGCTGAACCCGCACGGACCACGCGTGAGGGGCCGGGCGACGTCCGGCCCCTCGTCCGAATGACACGGAAGGACTGCAGCAAGTGGTCGACATCATGCTGGACCTGGAAAGGCTCCGCAAGACCAAGAGCGGTCTGAAGGAGTCCGTCGACGCGTTCGAGGCAGCAGCCGCTACCAACGACCAGCTCGAGCAGGCCATCGGCAAGCCCGACGGCCGCTCCGAACTGAAAAGCCGCGTCTCGGACTTCGAGTCCGACTGGAAGTCGAACCGCGGCAAGCTGCAGAAGAACCTCGATGAGATCCTCAAACAGCTCACCGGCATCATCGACGGCTGGGACGAGTGGGACACGAACACCGCCAATGACTTGGAGACGCCCACAAGCACGACCGGGGTCTCCGTCGGAAAGGCTACGGCGCGATGAGGTCACCGTTCACATCGAACGAACTGCGCCCGCTGGAGGGCGAGCCCGGCACGATCTGGGCGGACGGTCAGGCATTCGTCGAGCTCGCCACCACGATGGACGAGACCGCGGAGATGCTCGTCGAGGTGGGCGATTCCAGCATCCACAAGAGCAAGGGCACCGACAAGCTCGCGGACATGGCCAAGGACTCCTCCGCAGACCTCTCCGACGCCGCTGTCCGCTATGAAGGAACCGGCAAGGCGCTGCGCACCTACGCCGACGCCCTGCGGAAGGCGCAGAATTGGCTGTCGCTGCACCAGCACGAGGTCGAGAAGGCCGAGAATGACTACCAGGACGCACTGGATGCCAAGGAATCCGCCGACCGCCAGCTGGCGTCTGTGGAGCACCAATGGCCCTGGGAGGACGAGCCGAGCCAGGAGGACAAGGATGCCGCTTCCGGTGCCGCGTCCTCCGCGCAGACCTCGCTGAACAGCGCCGAAGGCGAGCGGAACAGCCAGTGGCGCTCCTTCGACCACGTGTTCGAAGAGTGGTCGGACGCCTACGACGACGCCGTCGCGGGCGTGCAGAAGGCGATGGATGCCGCCGACAACGGCGACGGCTTCTGGGGGTTCGTCGACGACCTGCTCACGGTCATCTCCGTGGTTCTCATCGTGCTCACCGTCGTGGCACTGATCATCGGCGCGCCGTTCACCGGTCTGCTGGCGGCGGTGATCCTCGGGCTCACGCTTCTCAGCCTCGGGCTCACCGTCCTCAAGTACGCTGACGGCCGTGCGTCGCTCGGGGATGTCGGTCTCGCCGCCCTCGGCCTGCTGCCGTTCGGGATCGGCCGGGCGCTGTCGAAGGGCATCCCCGCGCTCAGCGCCGTCGTGAAAGGGGGGCGCGGCGTCGTCACATCGGTGATCCGATCCGGTCTTCCGCGCATGCGGCTATTGCATCCGTCCACCTGGGGCAAGCCGTTCCAGTGGCTTGCGGCGCCGATCCGGTCGATGTCGAATCTTCCGCGGCCGGGGATGTTCGTCAACCCGCTGAAGACGATCATCAACGGCGGGCCCGAGGTGCAGCAGATGCAGCGGTTTCTCACCTCGATGCACAACTCCAAGTGGGGGACGAACCCCGCCGTGCAGCAGTTCATCACCGAGACCGCCTCGCACTTCCCGTCCAGCCTGGTCTCACGGCTCAATGCGGTCAACTGGCTCGGATCCACGGGTCTGACCGTCTACGGATCCGTCACGGCGCCGTGGTGACTGGCCTAAGCTTGAAACCCATGGCTTCTCTTCGCGCGTCCTGGCAGAAGCGGTCGACGACGGCGTACTTGCTGTTGAGGATGCTGCAGGCAGCGGTGCTCATCGTGTATCTGCTGGGCTCGCTGGTGTTCACCGGCGGGCAGATCGCGGCAAGCCGCTCTCCGATGTGGGGCGAGATCCTCGACTACCCGCTGTTCTCCTTCCCCGGCTGGCTTTCGCTCGCCGTCTCCCTCTGCGGTCTTCTGCTCGCCGTGCCCGTCGCGGTGCTCGGCCGCGTCAGGGATTCGGGACGGGTGGGAGGCGCGTTCGCGGCAACCGGCGCCGCGACGGCGTCTTCTGTCATGTTTGCCTGGATGCTGCCGTCCGCAGGAGCGGAGGAAGCGGCGATGCGGTGGACAGCAGCCGGCATCGACGGGGCGGTCACGGTCGTCCTGATGATCATCGCCCTGATCCTCGCGGTGATCGACGATCGCCGGCGCAAGCGCGAAGGGCGGCCGGTCTGGTCCCCAGGGCAGGAGGACTGATGGCAAGCGACGAGCCGGGCGGCTTCAGCATCCTGTTCCCCCAGGGATGGACGCGCTATTTCGTCGACGATGAGGGACGTAAAGCGCTGATCAAGCGGATGTCGGCGCAGATCCGCGCACTCGGACGTCCCGACCTCGACGTCGAGGCACGGATGCTGATCAATCAGCAGTGGAAGCAGATGCAGGCCCGGCGGGTCGGTGCGATCTACCTCCCGGAGGCGGCCGGGGAGGAATCGGCGCCGCTGCCGATGTCGTTCGCGCTGATCCAGCACGTCGCGAGACCGGGGAGCGATTTCGAGTCGTCGTTCCGCGAGATGGCGAGCGGTCGCCTCGAGACGTTCGACACGGAGATCGGACGCATCCTGCGCGCGGACAGTGAGCGGCGCGGAAAGGACGAGCTGGCCGAGGTCATCGGCCGGCAGATCGATTACGGGATTCCGCTGCCCGGACCGGGCGAGCCGCGCGGGATGATCATCTCGGCCTCGATCACGACCCTGGACGAGACCGACCCCGCGCTCGTGGCGGGTCTGGCAGTGCTCAGCGACACGATCGTGGAGACGTTCCGATGGCGGCAGTGAGCGGCTTCAGGGTGCGGCCCGACCAGGAGGTTTGGCTGACCCTGCCGGGCGGCTTCCCCTGGAACGACTTCACCGACGACCTGACCTGGGCGGCCGAGGTCGCGCAGGATCGGGCTGCCCAGGACGCACCCGTTGCCGTGCGCACGGCCATCGCCGAGAACGCGCTCGCACTGGTGCGCGCGGACCCTCCGCTTCCAGGCGTCCAGGAGCGGTTCTGGTGGCTGCCCTCGATCGGGCGCGCTGCCGTGGTCGCGCACGTGACAGCCGTGGAACTCGACGATTCCCTGCGTGCGGAGCCCCTCGAGTCGTTCGCGCAGGTGGGCGTGGGTGGGCTGGTCCAGACGATCCGCGCCGTCGAGGGTTCAGCCTTCGATGAGGCGATCGACTGCATGCTCGTCATCCCGCTGGGTGAGGAGAGCATCGCACTCCGACGGCAGATCGGCCGGCGGGTCGGGACGCTCGTGCTCTTGGACGTGTTCGTCGAGGACGGCCTCGCGCTGTACGACGCGGAGCAGGACGTCTCCGCGCTCTTCGCCTCCGTTCAGCTGCGATGAGACAAGCCGAGGCGCTCGTCTGCCTTAGCTGGTCGATGGGGAGTTGTGCCCATCGACGGTTTCTGTGGGGTGTTGTTAGTTTGGGGGTGTCGGGCCGGGGTGGTCCGGTTCGATCGATTTATCGGAGGTGTTGACGATGGCCGATTTCGGTGCGTCTTATGCGGAGATGGAGCAGGTGGCGTCGTCGCTGTCGCAGGCTCGTGATGACATTCAGGGTCAGCTGGACACCTTGAAGGGTCAGGTGGACACGCTGCTGGGTGAGGACTTCAAGACGCAGCACGCGTCGGGCAAGTTCGGTGAGGGTTACGGGGAGCTGACCACGGGTCTGAAGACTGCGGTGGACGGCATCAATGACATGTCGGAGTCGCTGCTGGGCATGATGCGTGCGATCCAGGATCTGGATCAGCAGCTCGCCGGCAGCTGAACCCGCCTCTGAGCGTCTCGGGAGGGTCGACCATGATGGTCGGCCCTCTCGCCGTATGCCGGCGACATTCTCGAGCCGGAACCCGTTCGCGTGCGCCACGCGTCTGCCGCGCCGTCTCTGGGCGGATGTCTTCCCGGTCTTCATCGCCGCATTCGAGAACGATCGATCACCGACGACGTCATCCGCACTCGCACTATGCAGGCGCATCGCCCCGACCTGCTTGCCCGTCTGCGGGTGATGGTGGACCAGGCGTTCGCCCTGACCTGCCGGAGTGGGGAGTAATGCCCATCGACTGCGCATACTCGCTCCAGTAGCGTCGAGGCGACGTGAGGACCGAGGTCGAAGGGGGAGAGATGTCTGACGACGACCTGCGGGCAGCGCTGGCCGGACTGCGCGTGCGCGTTCCGCATTCAGCGCAGGATGCCGTTGCTCTGCGCGCCGAAGTACGCGCGGCCGATGCCGCACTCGGGCGTCACCTGCGGGTCGGGGCGGCGCAACGCCAGGCCGGCCGCGACGAGCGCCGATACGGAGACTCACGATGACCGACGTCAGGATGGACCTCGCCCGGCTGGAATCGACCGCGCACACGGCGAAAGGACTCGCGACGACGTTCGATGAAGCCGAGGGCTTCGCCGGCGGCATCGGCGGCCTCACCGGTCACGGTGGCCTCGCCGGCAAGATCGACGACTTCGGCGGCAAGTGGGACATCGCGCGCGAGGATCTGCGCGACAACCTGCGCTCCCAGGCCGACTTCATGCAGGCCATCGTCGACACGTTCCGCGACCTCGACGCGACGATGGCGCAGGAAGGGGAGGGGTAGCGCATGAGCGTTCTTCCCGGGCGTCCGGCCGAGCTCACCTCCCGCGCGGCCGACCTCGTCTCCTCCGCCGAGGTGATCCTCGACGTCATCCAGGAGCTGCGGGGCATCGTCGCCGATGACGAGGGGAAGGCCGTTCAGGCCCTCTACGAGCAGAACGACGAGATCTCGTCGCAGCTCGAGCGGATCCATCCGCGATACAAAAGCACGGCGGATGCCATCACCGAGTACGCCGTCGCCCTCACCGCCGCGCACGACGATGCAGAGCGCGCCGAGGACGACCTCGACGACGCCCTCCTCGCGCAGGGGCGCGCCGACCGCGCGCTGGCGGATCTCACCGACCAGGTGAAGACGGCCGACACCCCGTCGCCCGCCCTCACCGACCAGGTGCCCGGTGCGCAGCGCGCGGCCGACGACGCGGCGGCCGCCGTCGCCTCGGCACGGGATCGGATCGACGCCGCACGCGAGGCGATGAACGAGGCGGCCGAGGCGGCGATCCGCCGGATCGACGCCGCGATCGACGCGACGAACGAGGGCTTCTGGGACGGCGTCGGCGATTTCTTCTCCGACATCGGCGACTTCCTCGCCGGGGTCGGGGAGTGGATCGGCGACTTCCTGCAGGGCGTCGTCGACCTGCTCAAGAGCATCGCCGACACGATCGTGGCGATCCTCGGCGCTCTCGTCGTGCTGCTGCTCGTCGTGGCCATCGGCGCGCTTTTCGGCACCATCGGGCTGATCATCGGCGCCGTGATCGCCAGCGTGCTCGCAGCCTTCCTGATCTGGAGCGTGCTCTCGGATGTGACGAAGAGCACGCCAGACGTGAGCCGCACCGACCCGTACCCGCATCCCGAGGATCGGCCGCAGGACCCGACACTCGCCACCCTTCTCGACGGCACGGGTGAAGTCGACAGCCTCGGCAAGGAGACCGACAGTGTCGTGAAGATCACGAAGGTGCTCGGCCCCGACGGCTGGTACTACACGGTCACGCTGCCCAGCACCCAGGAGTGGCTCTCACGATTCGGCGACCAGGGCGCGGTGAACGATCTCGACAGCAACCTGGCGCTGATGCTCACCCCGGCGCTGCAGACCCAATACGAGCGGGCCGTGCTCGAGGCGATGGGCCAGGCCGGAGTCGGTCCGGATGACCCCGTCATGCTCGTCGGGTTCAGCCAGGGCGGCATCATGGCCGGTCACCTGGCGGCGTACAACTCCGACTACAACTGGCGGGCCGTCGTGGCATCCGGCGCACCGATCGACCACATGCCCATTCCGAGCGACATCGATGTCGTCTCCGTCCAGCACAACGGCGACCCCGTGCCGCGGCTGGATGCCATCGCCGGCGACTTCGACAGCATCGAGCACGGGCCGAACTGGACGTCGATCCGGGTCGATCCGCCGGAGCCGAACCCCGTGCTCGGGATCGATGCCGGCGCGCACAACGCCGACGACTACGCGGGGACGCTCGAGCAGCACCTCGCCCAGGTGCAGCAGAATCATCCGAGCCTCGTGAACTTCTTCGACGAGGATGGGTACGTGAACACCTCCTACTACCACTGGACGGAATGATGGTCAGTCGCAGAGCGGGAAACCACGGACTGCTCGCCATCGCCCTGGCGGGAGCGCTCATGACGGGGACGCTCGGAGGGTGCGCGGCCCTCTCGCAGGGCCCCGACCGATCAGAGGAGATGACGACGGTGGATTTCGGAGATGTGTCGGATGCCGTGACGGCGGCCGTGCCGAGGGTTGTGGACGTGCGCGACCCCGGCCGTTCGCAGAACGGTCTCGGGCACCGGTTCAGCCTCGGGCTCGTCACGGATTCGGCAGAGCCGTTCACCGCGGACGAGCTCGACGCCGTGGTCGAAGCCATCTGGACGTCGCTGCCCTGGGAGCCGAACACCATCAAGCTCACCGCCGGGGCGGACGCCGGTCAGGGGGACGGGATCGTCGACCTTCGCGGAGCTGCGGACGAGCTGGAGCCTCTTCGCGTGCGCGGTGCAGGTCAGGCCGGTGTCAGCCTGACCGGGATGTCGTCTCGCTATGGGGAGTGGACGGAACCGGAATGAGCGCGCCGGAGCTGCGATTCCGGCTCCCCGGCCGATGGTTCTCGGTCGATCTGTCGAGCGCCGACGCCACCACGGCATCCATCCGCCGCATCGCGAAGGAGTCCGTCGGGCCCGCCGACGGCCGCGCGCCCGAGCGCGCGCGGGTGCGGCAGCAGCTGCAGGATGCCGTGGCCGCCGGCTCCCGCGGTGACATCCGGGCGATCATGTTCTCAACCGAGATCGCGCTCGGTGCGCCGCTGCCGGTCACCCTGCTCGTCTTCGAGCCCGCCGACCTGCGGATGAGCCCGGCGATCGGCACCGCACCGGAAGCCGTTCTCGCGGTCATGGCCGAGGGCCTGAAAGAGCTCGATCCCGCGGCGCACGCGTCGATGGCCGAGGTGCGCGGTCCCGGTGTTCCGGCGCTGCGCACGCACCGCACCGAGGTCGTCACCGACGACGGCGAGGCCGACGGCACCACCCGGCTGATCGCGGACTACTGGATCCCCGTTCCGCAGACGAAGCAGATGCTGCTCGCGCGTTTCTCGACCCCGCTCGGCGAGCTGGAGAACATGATGTGCGCCCTGTTCGACGAGTTCGTGGCGGCCGCGTTCTTCGCGAGCGAGCGCCCGCCGTCGCTGCGCGAACAGCTGCTCACCGCGAAGGGCTGACGGCGCCCGCTTCAGCCGGGCGCGTCGGCCAGGTGCCGGGCGTGGTGCCCGAGCACCTTCACCATGATGCCGCGCCGGCGCAGCTCGGAGACCGTGCGCGACTCCTCGTCGCGGTCGCGGCCGAGGGCGTGCACGTTCGCCACCACGAGCACATCGCCCGGGCGCAGCGTGTCGATCAGCCGGGCCAGACGGTCGCCCCAGCTCTCCAGGATCTCGGGAGCGGGGTGACGGAATCCCTCGATCGGCACACCGAAGCGCGTGAGGTCATCGCGCTGCTGAGTCACCGACGGCATCCCGTCGCGCGCGACGACGAGACCCACCAGACGGGTTCCCTCCGGGCGGGCCGACCACCAGTCGTGATCGTCGTTCGCCAGGCACTTCGGGCAGTTCGCGGCCGCATGCGGCAGATGCAGCGGGCTGGTCAGCGCAATCTCGGCCTCGCCACCGTTCGGGTTCATCGCATCGGTCATCGCCGCACCTCCGGCATCCATTCTGCCCGAGTCCGGCGCCGGCGGCGGCCGGACTCCGTGCAGTGGAGCCGGCGCTCAGAGCAGTCCGAGCGAGCGCACCGTCTCTCGCTCGTCGACCAGCTCGGCCACCGAGGCGTCGATGCGTGCCCGCCCCCAGGCGTCCAGCTCGAGCCCTTCGACGATCCGCCACTCGCCGGCGATCGACTGCACAGGGAACGACGAGATCAGCCCCTCCGGCACGCCGTACTCGCCGTGCGAGACGACGCCAGCACTGGTCCATTCCTCGGTGCCGTGCACCCAGTCGCGTACGTGATCGATCGTCGCGCTCGCCGCGGACGCCACCGACGACGAACCGCGCACCTCGATGATCTCGGCGCCGCGCTTCGCCACGCGGGGGATGAACGTCTGCTCCTGCCAGGCGCGGACGTCCTGCACCGCCGCGGTGAGGAAATCGGCGACCGGCTCGCCGTCGAGGGTCGCGTGCGCGATTTCGGGGAATTGCGTCGCCGAGTGATTGCCCCAGATCGGCACCCGGTGCACGCGGGCGACCGGGGCTCCGAGCGTCTGCGCGAGCTGCGCCCGGGCGCGGTTCTCGTCGAGCCGGGTGAGGGCGGTGAACCGCTCGGCGGGAACACCGTCGGCCGACGAGGCGGCGATCAGGGCGTTCGTGTTGGCGGGGTTGCCGACGACGGTGACGCGGATGTCGGATGCCGCGGCCGCCGCGATCGCGCGACCCTGCGGGCCGAAGATGCCGCCGTTCGCCGCGAGCAGGTCGCCGCGCTCCATGCCGGGGCCGCGCGGACGGGCGCCGACGAGCAGGGCGAGGTTCGCGCCGTCGAACCCGACCTCGCCGTCATCGGTCACCTCGACGTCGTCGAGCAGCGGAAACGCGCCGTCCTGCAACTCGAGCGCCGCGCCCTCGGCCGCACGCAGTCCCTGCGGGATCTCGAGCAGTCGCAGCCGGACGTGCTCGTCCGGTCCGAGCATGTCTCCCGCCGCGATGCGGAACAGCAGCGCGTAGCCGATCTGTCCGCCGGCACCTGTGATCGTGATCGTCGTCGCCATGATGATGAGCCTATGCCCCGCCTCCGGGTCGGATGAGGGGCGTGCGCCGATTCGTCAAGCCCTCATCGCCGGATCCCGCGGAGCGCTACCTTTTCAGCATGACTTTCAATCCGGATGCCGACATCTCGGGCAACACCACGCGCCGCCGCGGGCGGGGCGCCGCGATCGCCGGTGGTGGCGTGGGTGTGCTCGGTCTGGTCGCGCTGGTCGTCGCCATGCTCGGCGGTCCCGACCTCACCGGGCTGGTCGGCGGAGTGCCCGGGGGCGGGAACGACCCCGCCTCCAGCGGTGAGAGCACCCTCTCCGAGTGCGACACCGGTCAGGACGCGAACACCACCGACGACTGCCGCATGGCAGGTGCCCAGGTGCTGCTCGACGACTACTGGGCGCAGCACGTCGACGGCTACCAGCCGCCAACGATGAACGTGGTCGACGGTGCGACCTCCACCCAGTGCGGGACGGCCTCGAACGCCGTCGGACCGTTCTACTGCCCGCCCGAGCAGGGCGTCTACATCGACCCGACGTTCTTCCAGCTGATGCGCGACCAGTTCGGCGCCTCTGCCGGCGAGCTCTCCCAGCTGTACATCGTGGGGCACGAGTGGGGTCATCACATCCAGAACATCACCGGCACGATGGAGAAGTACCCGAACAACGGCACCGGCCCCGACAGCAACGGCGTGCGCACCGAGCTGCAGGCCGACTGCTACGCCGGTGCCTGGCTCGGAGACGTGACGACGCTGAAGGACGACAACGGCGTCGCCTACCTGAAGAAGCCGACCGAGGCGCAGATCACGGATGCCCTGAACGCGGCGTTCACGGTCGGCGACGACCACATCCAGGAGCAGCAGGCCGGCCGGGTGAACCCGGAGAGCTTCACGCACGGCACCAGCGAGCAGCGTCAGGCGTGGTTCGCGAACGGCTACAAGAACGGTCTCGGCGTGTGCGACACCTTCGCCGTCTCCGGCGACAAGCTCTGACCTCGCCGACGGCAGGTCAGCGCGATCAGGCGCGCAGCGCCCGCAGCAGCGTCCGCACGAGCACCGCGATGCCACCCTGCGCGCGGAACCGGGTGAGGCCCTCGCACACGGCAGCGCCCGTGCGCGCCGAGACGAACCACGGCGGCTTCGGCAGGATCGTCACACGGCCACCGCCGTTGAGCACGGGCAACGACCGCGGGAACGGGCGAAACGGCCCGCGCACCACCGATCGCTCCACCTCGTCGAGCAGCAGGGCGTTGTGCACCACGCCGATGCCGCTGCCCACGTCGTCGAGGGTGTTGCCCGGGAACGCGCCCCAGGTCAGCGTCGGCGTGATGAACCCGAAGGCCGTCCACGAGTTGATCGCGAGCGACCCGTAGCGCAGCTCGGCGATCGCCCGTTCGAACCCGGTGCCGAGCGACTTCTCGGTGGCCGGATCGATGAGCAGGTTCGCGCCGAGGGTGCCCTGCAGCTCGTCGTTCGCGTGGGCGATCGCGGCATCCAGGAAATCCTGTCCGGTGCCGGGCAGCTCGACGACACCCAGCACCGGGGCGAAGTACTCGGTCGACTGCATCGCCGTGGCGTCGTCACCATCGCCGATCTCCACCAGCAGTCGGTCGGCCAGCACCAGGGCATCCGGATAGTCATCGGCCGCCTGCCGGATGCGTAACGGCGAGCCTGGGTACCAGATGGGCCGCTCGGGGGCGGCCGCGTACGCGCGCCGCAGCGCGGCGCGGAACTGCGCGGCCTGCGCCCACTCCGACGACATGATCACGACCTGCCCCGCGATGCAGTTGTGCCCGCCGTTCTGCAGACGCATGGTGACGATGTGCTCGGCCTGGAAGGCGATGTCGGCGGCGCTCCACTCGCCCGGCACGACGATGATCGGCGAAACTCCGCCGAGCTCGGCCGTGATCGGCTTCTTCAGCAGCGGACGGTTCTCTCGCCGACGTCGTGCGGTCGCCTCCTGTTGGGCTGCTGAGCCCGTCGAAGCACCCCACACGATCGCGTCGAAGGTGGCGGCCGAGCCGGTGATGTGCACGTGCACGAGGTCGCGATGCGCGGTGAGGTACGAGCCGACGGCGGGCCCGCCGCGCACGATCCGCAGGAAGCCGGGGGCGATCAGCGGTGCCAGCGCGCGCTCGTACACGGGCACGAGGGCGTCCTGCGTGGGGTTCACCTTCAGCAGCGCCACGCGATTGTGCGCGAGAAGCTCGTACAGCACGTCGAGCACGGGGATCGCCGTGATGTTGCCCGCGCCCAGCACCAGGCCGACGCCGCCCGCGGCATCCGTCGACCGCTGCGCCAGGCCCGCGGTCGCGCGGGCCGTGTTCGGGGTGATGCCCGGCCGCAGCCACACCTCGCCGCTGAACCCCGACAGCAGGAAGCGATCGAGCCCCGTGAGAGGGAACGCGCTCACCCTGGTGCGCCCGCCGGGTGCGCGACCGACCGTCAGACCGTCGAGCGGTGAGCGTCCGTCGGCCAGCTTCGCGAGGGTGTCGATGTACGCGTCGAGTGCGCCGAGCACCGAGTACGGCCCGCTCAGCCACTCCTCGCCGCGCAGCGGATGCCTGCTGTCGAGTCCTTTGGAATCGGCGGCGGTGTTCGCCCAGTCCGCCGCCGCGGCGGCGACGCTCGTGCGCAGCGCTCGCAGCAGGGTCGCGCGCTGACCCACGGTGAGGTGCGCCCACGTGCGTGAACCCTGCTGCAGCACGTCGACGTCGGCATCCAGCGCCTCGCGCTGCGCCTCATCGAGGTCGGCGTCGAGGGTCGACTCCTGAGTCATCGTCGTCTCCTGGTGGCGGTGCGGAAGCGGAACCGAGGTCAGATCAGCGAGAGCTCGCGCAGCTTCGACTCGACGTCGTCGTTGCTCGGCTCGACGTGGTGACTCGCGTCGGGGTAGACGACGACGGGAATGTTCATGCGGCCTGAGATCTCCTTGGCGACGTCCGCCGCCGCTGGGTCGGCGACGAGATCGATGTAGGTGTACTCGACGCCCAGCTGGTCGAGCTGCCTCTTCGTGCGGACGCAGTCTCGGCACCAGTCGGCGCCGAACACGGTGATGGTGTCGGATGCGGGAGTGCTCATGCTCCCAGCCTACGGGGGCGCACCCGAGCGGGCGCCGAGTGGCGCCGCGGCAGGGCGTCCCATGAAACGATGGATGCTGTATCGCCGCATCACCGCGCGACACCCCGACTCAGAGGAACCCGTGGAGGAGATCACGTGAGCGCCCCCTCCCTTCCTCCCGTGACCGTGATCGTGCCGACGTTCAACGAGCGCGACAACGTCGCCGAACTCGTCGCCCGCACCTCGGCCGCGCTCGCCGGGATCACGGCCGAGATCCTGTTCATCGACGACAGCGTCGACGGCACGATCGACGAGATCGCCCGCATCGGGGCATCCGCGGCCGTCGCAGTGCGCGGCATCCACCGAGACCGCAACACCGGCGGGCTCGGCGGCGCCGTCGCCCTGGGCCTCGCCGAGGCCGCCCACGACGTGTGCATCGTCATGGACGGCGATCTGCAGCATCCGCCCGAGCTGCTGCGCGCCATGCTCGCACGGTACGCCGAGGGCGGGGTCGACGTCGTCGCCGCCTCGCGTTACATCGGCGGCGGTGATTCCGCGGGGCTCGGCACGGCCGTGCGCTACGGGGTGTCGAAGGCGGCGACCGTCGTCACCAAGGCGATGTTCCTTCGGCGCCTCTGGCGCAGCACAGACCCGATGACCGGGTTCTTCCTCATCGACCGCTCGCACATCGATCTCGACGAGCTGCGACCGCAGGGATTCAAGATCCTGCTCGAGATCCTCGTGCGCGGCGGGGAGCGGCGTGAACTGAGGATCGCGGAGGTGCCGCTCGAGTTCGGCACGCGTCGGCACGGGGACTCGAAGGCCAGCCTGCGACAGGGGGCAACATTCCTCGCCCACCTCGCCCGCCTGCGATTCGGCAGGATGGGACGCTTCGCCGTCATCGGCGGCATCGGCGCCGTCGCCAACATCGGCATCATGTGGGCGCTCACCCAGCTCGGCGTCGACTACGTGCTCGCTGCGATCGTCGGCGCGGCCGTCACCATCATCGGCAACTTCGTGCTGCAGGAGCTGTTCGTCTTCCGCGACGACCGCCAGGACGCTCCGCGGCTGTGGGTGCGCTTCGCCGCATCCGTCTCGTTCAACTCCGTCGAGGCGGCCCTGCGCATCCCGCTGATGGCGCTGATGGTCGAGACCTGGCACATCTCCAGCGTGATCGCCACGGCGATCTCGCTGGTGGTCGCCTTCTTCGCGCGATTCCTGTTCCACGCGCTGGTCGTGTACGCGCCCCGGCGGCGCGCGGATGCAGCGGACGAGCCGCCGGTGGACACTGCGGCGCTCCGGGTCATGCGGGCGATCGACGCCGAGGCGATGCGACCGGGAGAGCTCTGAGGCTCAGGCGTGTTCGGAGGCGGGTGCGTCGTCTGCCGGCTCAAACCCGGCCGGCTCGTCGTGGCCGATGCTGCGGGCCTCTAGATACGAGCACAGCTCGGCGGCGACCGCGAGCTCGCTGGCGAGCGAGTGCAGCTCGTGGCTGTTGAGGATGGTGTCCTCCTTGCTCGGCTCGAGGGTGATGTTCCACCGAGCCTCGCCCACGTGGATCGGCTGCATGAAGATGCTGACGGACGAGTTCTTCACGGGCACGATCACGAGCCCCGTGTCGGAGCCGTCGGAGCCGTCCTGGATGATGACACGGATGAGATCTCCGGCCTCGCGGGCGCAGCGGAACTCCTCAAGCCAGGTTTCCAGCGTCTCCTTGCTTCGAAAGCTCACAGATGTCCTCCCTCACTGCGATCCCACGGCTCCGTTCGGCCCTGCGGATCTCTTCTGCTCTCCTATCATGACTTATGCGAGTGCTGCAGGCGCCCGCTGAAGGAGCGAGTATGGCGGAATCACAGGCGGACAGCTACTGGTACGACGAGCGGAGCGAGCGAGAACGCGCGCGAGAGGTGCTCGAGGCCCTGCGCACGTATCGTGCGGCGGAGCGGGCCATGCGTCGACGCACCCGCGACGAGATGTCGATGGGCGAGAACGAGCTTCTCGCGCTGCGCTACCTGTTCCGTCAGCCCGGTCACGTCGCCCAGCCGGTCGCCCTGGTCGAGTATCTCGGCATCTCACCGGCCGCGACCTCTGTGCTGATCGATCGACTCGAGCGTTCGGGGCACGTGCAGAGGGAACAGAACGCAGCCGGGCAGCCGGCCACGGTTCGAGCCACCGCGCATGCCGACGAGGATGTGCGCCAGACGCTCGGTCGCATGCACGAGCTGATGTACGCGGTGGCGGCGGGGATGGATGCCCAGGCTCAGGCGAACGTGACCGACTTCCTCCGAGCGATGGCCGACGCCGTCGACGGGGTCGACTCGGCCGTTGCGGACCGAGCTGGGCGGTCTGAGCCCCGACCCTGACGAGCGCCGGTGTTGTCAACCCCATTCTTCGGCGCGGTGCCGCTTGGGAGTCTGGGCACCAGGCAGGCCGAACGGTCCGCCCTATCGAAGGGAGCAAGAGATGACCATCGGCACTGGAGTCGTTCTGTTCGTCATCGGAGCGATCCTCGCTTTCGCACTCAACATCGATGTCGGCTGGGCTGACCTCACCATGATCGGCTACATCCTGATGGGTGCGGGTGTCGTCGCCTTCATCGTCGGACTGCTGCTCATGGCGCGTCGCCGCCGCACCGACGTGGTCACCCGCACCGAGGCCGCCCCCGGCGCGTACGAGACGCGTCGCTCCACGCGCGCGGCGGGAGACGAAGAAGTCTTCTGACCGGAGGAACGTTCGCGCCCGGGTCCCGAGTGAGGCCCGGGCGCGAACTCTGTCTGCGCCTGATCGCGCGAGGGGAACCGACCGATCAGGGGACGATGACGAGCTTGCCGCGGGTGTGACCGCTCATGCTGGCCTGGAACGCATCGGCGACACCGTCGAGCGGGAACGTCTCGGCGACCTCGACCCGCAGCAGCCCATCGTCGACGAGCTCCGCGAGACGCGCGGTCTGCGAGCCGTCGGGGCGCACCCAGATGTACCGGCCGTCGTGCGACATGACCTTCGGGTCCGCCGTCGAGACATGTGCGCCGCCCTCGCCGAGCACGTCGAGGGTGGTGTCGAGCTGGCCGCCGATGAAGTCGGCGACCGCGTCGACGGTTCCGCCGGCGATCTCGCGCACGCGTGCGGCCAGTCCCTCACCATAGGTCGTCGGCTCGCCGCCCAGCGAGCGGATGTACTCGTGGTTGCGCTCTGATGCCGTGCCGATGACTTTCGCACCTCGTGCCGCGGCGATCTGCACGGCGAAGCCGCCGACGCCGCCAGCGGCGCCGTGGATCAGCACGGTGCGCCCCGACAGGTCGCCGAGCGCGTCGATCGACCGCAGCGCCGTGCCGCCGGCCAGCGGAAGGGCCCCCGCCTCCTCCCACGAGAGCGATGCCGGCTTGCGCGCGACCGCCGAGACGGGAACGGCGACCCGCGCCGCGTACGTGCCGGCGCTCACCGTGTCCTTGCGGGCGTAGGCCATGACCTCGTCGCCGACGGCGAATTCCGGGGTGTCCAATCCGACCGCGACGACGACGCCCGCCACGTCCCATCCCGGGATCACGGGGAAGTGCACGGGCATCAGAGCATCGAGCCCGCCCGCCATGACCTTCCAGTCGACGGGGTTCACGCCCGCGGCGCGCACCTCGATGAGCACCGACGCCGGCGGCAGCTTCGGCTCGGGCACCTCACGCACCTCGAGATCATCGAGATCCGTGGAATACCGGTCGTACACGACAGCGCGCATGGTGCCTCCTCAGAGTGGGGGTGGATGGCATCCACTCTTCCACGCGCCGCGCCTGCGGGCGCGAGACTTCGCTACAGCGTGAGACCTGCGTCGCGTGGTGCGGTCTCGTGCCGGAACGCAGGTCTCGCGAGCTCACAGACCCTGGCCGGCATCCCAGAGCCGCTCGGTGCGGCCGGCGAGCAGCGCGTCGAGCGAGATCGCCTGGGCGTCGGTGAGCGATGCGACGTAGTCGATGATGCCGCGCCCCCGGCCGAGCGTCTCGACGTCGGCGCCCGCCCCCACGTCGTCGACGCGGCGGTGGTCGTCGGTGGCGAGATCGACGAGGTCGATGAGGCGGCGCGGTGCGCGCCGCGCATCGCGCGGATCGTCGAGCCATGCGGTGAAGCCGTCGACGAGCCGCTCGAGCACGCTGGCCTGACCGCGCTGGTAGACCGCGAGGTCGGGCCGCTCGAGGATGAACCGCTCATGCAGGAACTTCAGCACCGCCACCTCGTGCCAGGCCTGCCGGTTGAGGCTGACGTGCCCCGATCGGATGTCGGGGTGCCGGTGCACCTCGATCGACGACTGCAGTCGCGCGATCCAGGCGGTGGTGAACCGCGCGAGGGCGCGCTCGCTGGCGAGTGATCCGTCGAACGGCTCGGCGACGAGCCCGTCGATCACCTCGGACGACACCTTCGCGACCGCTTCCCCGAACGCGTCGGGGTCGGCGATCCAGGCGTCCTTGGCGCGCATCCGGCGCCACAGCAGCTCGAGCGAGTGCCCCGGTGTGCGGGTGTCGGCGGCGAGCGTCGCGTGATCAGCGGCACGCAGCTGGGCGAGATCGCGCCGCCACGACCGGAACTCCGCCGACAGGGTCGCCGGGTTCAGCAGCCCGGCGCGGTAGAAGTCGTCGAGGTCGTGCAGCGAGTACGCGATGTCGTCGGAGATGTCCATGATCGAGCATTCGACGCTCTGCTGCCCCTCGGCGATCGCCGGATACGGGGACAGGGCCTGACGGGCATCCGGCTCATCGATCGCGTAGAAGCTGAACTTGCTTCCGCCGCCGCGCCGCGGCCCGCCCTCGCCGCGCCGCCACGGGTACTTGAGCACCGCCGCGCGCACGGCCGCGGTGAGATTGAGGCCGACGCCGGGTCGGTCGTGCTCGTCGAGGCGGGTGAGGATGCGGTACGTCTGCGCGTTGCCCTCGAACCCCTCGGCGAGTCCGAAGCGGGTGCGGGCGAGCCGGTCGAGCGTCTGCTCGCCGAGGTGGCCGAACGGCGGATGCCCGAGGTCGTGCGCCGCCGCAGCCGCCTGCACCACGACGGGGTGCGCGCCGCCGAGCTCGGTGACGATACGGTTCGCCTCATCGGGGCGGGTGGAGAGATGCGTGGCGATCGCACGCGCGACCGCGGCGACCTTGATGGAGTGCGTGAGCCGGTTGTGCACGGCGAGGCCGGCGCCGGCCTGCGAGATGACCTGCGTCACCGCCGAGAGGCGCGAGTAGTACGGCGAGAAGCGGATGCGCTCGACGTCGACCCGGAAGTGCGGATGCCCTTCCGCCCGCTGGAACTCGTCGAGCGTCTCGGGCAGTCGTCGCATCTGGCGGGGATCATCCGGCTGCTGGAGCATGGATGCCAGTGTGCCACGCGCGCATCGCGGGTCGAGGTTCAGAGGCGCGCGGCGATTCTGTGCAGCGCGTCGTGCGGCACGAGCCCCGCGGTCACCGTCGCGATCTGAACCAGCGACATCCCCATCGCCTCTTCGGGCAGCGGCCCGTCGACGATCGGGCCGAGTTCGTCGCGCAGCACGCCACGGGCGTGCTCGTCGGCGAGCAGCTCGCGCACCGAGCGCATCGCCACCGCCGACTCGCCGAGCGTCGACAGATCGGCACCGCCCACCGGGCCCGCTGCGCCTTCCGCCTGCTGCCGCGCCAGCACCAGGTTCTCGGCGCTCGGGGCACCCGACGCGGGCAGCCCGAGCCGTTCGTACTGATCGGCCGGTGCGTCGCTCTGGCGCATCAGCTCGACGAGCAGGCCGATCATGTGCAGCTCGAGCTCGTCGTCGACGAGCGGGTTCAGCTGCTGCGGGTCGCTCTCGAGATCGAACAGCTGCGACCCGAACGCCGCAGGGTTGGTCGGAGCGATGGCCGGCACCTTCAGCACCGGCATCCCCTTCGTGAACGGCAGCGGATCGACGAGCTCCGCGTGACGGAGGGCGTCGGCGCCGAAGCGGCCGCGCATGCTGGTCGGCATCAGCGTGTAGTCGAACAGGGGCTGATTGTCTGCGGTCACGCACGCGCGCATGTACACGTAGCGTCCGTCGGTGACGTTGGCGTGGCCGCCGTGCAGGCCGAACAGGGCCGCATCATGCAGCGGGCGCTCGGAGTCGAGCACGGGCAGAATCGAACGGCCCTGCATGTCGGGGGTCGTGTCGAGCCCGAAGTGATCGAGCAGGGTGGGCCCGAAGTCGATCGTCTGCACCAGGGCATCCCGGCTCTCGCCGGCGACGGCCGAGCGGGGATCCCACACGAACAGCGGCGTGTGGATCGTCTCCTCGTAGAACGGCGGCACGTTCTTGCCCAGCCAGCCGTGCTCGCCCAGCAGCAGGCCGTGATCGGTGCACACGATCAGCATCGTGTCCTGCCACAGGTCATGCTGATCCATCGCGTCGAGCACGCGCCCGAGCGACCGGTCGCACATCGACAGCAACGCGAGGTAGCGGTCGCGCAGGTGGGTGAGCTCGGCGTCGCTCTCGGTCACCTGCTTGTAGTCGGGCCAGTCGAAGTCGACCCCGTCGGCGACCGTGGGAGTGCCGTAGAGCTCGTGGTACTGCGCGTAGCTGAAGAACGGCTCGTGCGGATCGAAGGTCTCGATCTGCAGCATCCAGCCGTCGTCGGCGTGGTTGGTCTCGATGAACTCCAGCCCCGCGTCGAACGTGCGGGTCTGCGGGTGGTCGGCCTCGTCTGTCAGGTGCTGCCGGTTGACGGCATCCTGCCGGCGCAGGGCGTGGTTGCTCGCGTGCGGGGTCACGTTCGACATGTCCGGATCGGCCACCTGCCCCTTCCACTCGTCACCCTCCTGGCCGCGGAAGAACTCGAAGGTGCGGAAGCGCGGGTGATACGTCGCCCCGCCGTCGAGCCAGTAGTGCTGGTGGTCGGTGACGAGGTGCGTGTGCACGCCCGCCTCGTCGAGCATCTGCGGCACCGAGTCGTCGAAGGGCTCGAGCGGTCCCCAGCTGCGGTGCAGGAAGTTGTAGCGACCGGTGTGCATCTCCCGCCGTGCGGGCATGCAGGGCATGCTGCCGCCGTAGCAGCGGGTGAAGCGCGCGCTGCTATTGGCGAGGCGTTCGAAGTTCGGCGCGTGCACGCCCTCGGCGCCGTAGGGCGGCAGGAATGCGCGGTTGAGGGTGTCGAACAGCACGACGATGGCTTTCACGGGTCTCCTTCGGCGGCGGACGGTGGGGCGCGGTAGTCAGCGCACCGAGCGGATGCGGTAGACGGCCACGCCGCCGAGGGCCATGATCACGGCGGCGATGACGTAGAGCTGGGTGTAGCCTGCCACGCTCAGCACGAGCCAGCCCACGAGGGCGGCGATGGGAAGGTGCTGCGCGGCGTTGACGATGCCGAGGTCTCGGGCACGTGTGGTGACATCGGGCAGCACGTCGGTGAGCAGAGCCTGGTCGACCGAGAGGAACACCCCGTATCCGATGCCGAGCAGCACGGCCGCGACGATCGAGGCGCTCCAGGTGGGCACGAACGCGAGGGTGAGCGCGGCTCCGACCTGCAGGCCCGCGGAGGCGGCGACGAAGAATCGTCGCGAGCGCAGTCGGTCGGTGAGTGCGCCGCCGGCCCACGAGCCGAGACCGCTCGCGACGAGATACACGAGGATCAGCACAGTGAGCGCCGATTCCGGGCTGGCCAGCTTGAGCGAGTCGGAGAGGAAGTAGAGCAGGTAGGTGGTCCCCACGAGGTTGCCGGCGTTGACCAGCACGCGCGACACGCCCGCCCAGCCGAGGTCGTGATAGACCCGGGTGATCTGACGGATGCTGCGGCGCGGCGGTGTCGGGCCGGCGTCGCCGGCGCGGGCAGGCAGGGCGGGCTCGGCGTGTCCGAGCAGGAACGGGAGCGGCGCGATCAGCGCGAGGGCGGCGATCACCGCCCAGCTCCAGCCGACGTCCTTCACCAGCTCGGTCACGATGATCATGCCGCCTGCGAGGGCGATCACCTGCGGCACGCCCGCAGCCGCAGACGCGCGGCCGCGCTGCGCGGGCGGTACCTGATCGGCGATCATCGCCGACAGCGACACGAGCACCGCGGACTGCCCTACGGCCACGATCGCGAGCAGCACCGCAGCGAGCTGCCACGAGGGCTGGATCCCGACCAGGGCGAACGGCACGGTGGCGGTCGCGAAGCCGCCCAGTGCCCAGGTGCGGCGGCGACCGAATCGCGGTTCGCTGCGATCGCACAGCCAGCCGATGACCGGTACCGAGACGACGATGACGATGGCCATCTCGGCGATGAGGAACGAGCCGACGCCGATCTTCTCGGCCGGGTCGAGAGTGCTCGCCAGCTGCACCAGCATGAACTGCCCGGGAAGCATCACGAGCAGCCAGAACCCGAACCAGGCGAGGCCGAACGTCCACAGCCAGCTGCGGCTCACCGGGGTCTGCGCCGGGGGAGCGGACGCCGTGTCGACCGTCGGTCGGGCGTCGGCGCTCATGCTGTCGTCCGAGCGGCGCGGCTGAGCGGGTGCGGGTGGAACATCATCGTCTCCTCGGCAGACCACATCGTCCGCCCGTCAGAAGTGGGACGACTGCCCCACTTCTGGTGATGATAGGACCGCCGGGCACCGGATGCAAGTCGGCGGACGCGTCAGCGCCCGCGCATCAGCATCCGGCGCAGCAGACTCTTCACCCACCCCCGGTAGGGCGGGTAGGCGAGGCGCATCGTGTCGGGGCGCAAGGGCTTGTCGAGCACGCTCTTGAGATGGCTGAAGGTGCGGAACGACGCCTCACCGTGGTACGCGCCCATCCCGCTCGTGCCGACCCCGCCGAACGGCAGCTGCGGAGCGCCGAGGTGCGCGGCCGGGGCGCCGAAGCTCACTCCGCCCGAGCTGGTCTCGGCGAGGAAGGCCCGGCGCACGCGGCGCCGACGGCTGAAGACGTACGCGGCCAGAGGCTTGGGCCGTGATCGGATGAAGGCGCGGGCCTCCGCGGCCGATCCGACATGCACGATCGGCAGGATCGGCCCGAAGATCTCCTCCTGCATCAGGGGCGAGTCCGCGTCGACGCCATCGATGACGGTCGGAGCGACGTAGCGCTGCTCGAGCGATACCTCGCCCCCGAACGAGGGCGCGGCATCGGTCAGCATCCGCGCGAGGCGTTCGGCGTGGCGAGGGGTGACGATGCGGCCGTAGTCGGGGCTCGTCGCGGCATCGGACCCGTACATCTCCCGCGTCGCGCGTTCGAGGTGCGGCACGAGTGCCCGAGCGGTCGCCGGGGTGGCGAGCAGGTAGTCGGGCGCGACGCAGGTCTGGCCTGCGTTGAGCAGCTTGCCCCACATGATCCGTCGCGCGGCCACCGCGAGGTCGACCGAGTCGTCGATATAGGTGGGCGACTTGCCGCCGAGCTCGAGGGTGACCGGTGTCAGGGTGCGCGCGGCCGCGGTGGCGACGATGCCGCCCACCTTCTCGGATCCGGTGAAGAAGATGTGGTCGAAGCGCTGCTCGAGCAGCTGGCCGGTGACCTCGGCGCCGCCCTCGACGACGGCGAGCGCACGCTGATCGAGGTAGAGCGGAAGCAGCTCGGCGAGCAGCGAGCTGGTCGCGCCGGCGAGCTCGCTCGGCTTGACGACGGCGGCGTTGCCCGCCGCGAGAGCGCCCACCAGCGGATTCAGCACGAGCTGGAGGGGATAGTTCCACGGGCCGATGATGAGCACGACGCCGAGGGGCTCCGGAACGGCCCGGCCACGCGCGGGCGCGAGCATGAGCGGCAGGGGCACGGTTCGCGCCCGCATCCAGCGACGCAGACGCGGCAGCGCGTAGTCGATCTCCGCGATCACCATCCCGATCTCGGTGATCACCGCCTCAAGGGGGTGCTTGCCGAGATCGTCGTGCAGGGCCTGCTCGATCTCGGGCTGGTTCTCGAGCAGCATCCGCCGCAGCGCCCGCAGCTGATCGCGTCGCCAGCGGCGCGATCGGGTGATGCCGGCGTCGAAGGCGGTTCGCAGCTCGTGGGTCGTCTGCTCGGCGCGGCTCACGACGCCGCCTGCCGGGTGCGGCGCTGCGGCGTGCCCGTCTCGTCGTCGTCCGGAAGCGGCTCGCCAGGCCCGGGGTCTCGGCGATGAAGGCCGCCA
>NZ_DAMDLU010000011.1:0-31965 GCF_032084865.1 Microbacterium sp. | reverse complement strand
CCCGATCTGCCCGCAGGTGCAGACGAGATCGCTGTACCCGGGGGTGTGGCCGATCTCGCCCGCCGCGCCGTGCGGTCCGCGGCGCAGCCCCCCGTCGATGATCACCGCTCCCCCGACCCCGGTTCCGAGCATGACACCGAGGACGTCATCGCGGACGCCGGCGGCGGCCGCCTCGCCGAGCAGGAACGCGTTGACGTCGTTCTCCACGCCGACGGGCACGTCCAGACGCGCGGAGAGCTCGTCGCCGAGCGGGAATCCCGCCCAGTCGACGAAGGTCGCCGATGCCGCACGGATGGAGCCCGTCTGGTGATCGATGACGCCAGCCGCCCCGACGCCGGCGCTGCGAAGTCGCACGGCGACGCGATCCGCCAGAGCAGCGACCAGGCCGGCAGCGGCATCCGCCATCGCTGTGCCGCCCTGCAGTGAGGGAGCGGGTACGGCGCCGCGTGCGAGTATCGCGCCGGCGTCGTCGACGATGAGCGCGGCGATCTTCGTGCCGCCGATGTCGATCCCGGCGTGACCGGGCCTCACCTCGGTCTCGTGATGCTGAGCCATACCGGGATCAGCGCCCGCCGAGGCCGGCCATGGCGATGCCCTTGACCAGGTGCTTCTGCAGCGCGACCACCAGCAGCGTGGTCGGGATCATCGAGATGATCGATGCGGCCATCTGCAGATCCCAGCGGGTGCCGGTCAGACCCGAGAAGCTGGCCAGACCCACAGGCAGCGTGCCGTGCGCGTTGTAGTCGACCGTGACGATCAGCGGCCACAGATAGCTGTTCCAGAACGACAGGAAGGTGAACACCGCCAGCACCGCGACCGCCGAAGTCGACAGCGGCAGGATGATCTGCAGAAAGGAGCGGATGGGGCCGGCTCCGTCGACGCGGGCCGCCTCCTCCAGCTCGTACGGGATGCCACGGAAGAACTGCCGCATCAGGAAAGTGCCGAACGCGGTGAACGCGAACGGGAAGATCAGCGCCTGGTGGGTGTCGACCCAGCCGAACCACTGCATGACCTGGAACATCGGGATGACGAGCACCTCGGCGGGAACCATCAGAGTGGCGAGGAAGAGCACGAACACCGCGTCGCGGCCCTTCCAGCGCAGCCGCCCGAACGCGTACCCGGCGGTGGTCGAGACCATCAGCACCACGAGCGTGCCCGCCACCGACACGAACAGCGAGTTGCCGATGTAGGTCCAGAACGGACCGAAGGCGAACACGTCCGCGAAGTTGGACCAGCGGATCTCGGAGCCGATCAGGCGCGGCGGCATCGAGAAGATGTCATTGTTCGGCTTCAGCGCCGAGAAGAATGCGTAGATCAACGGCAGCATGAACAGCGCGGCCGCGACGTAGATGGTGACGTGGCCGATGATCAGGCGCACGCGAGCCGCCCGCGTCATCGGCGCGCGGCCGCGACGACCTTCCACGTGCACCTGTTCGTCGTCGGGTGCGGCGGTGAGGACCGGCTGCAGGACGGTGTCAGTGCTCATAGTGCACCCACTTCTTCTGCGCTCCGAACTGCAGCGCGGTGATGATGATGATGAGGGCGAAGAGGATCCAGGCTCCCGCAGCCGCGAGGCCGAGGTCCTGGAACTTGAAGCCCTGGTTGTAGATCCACATGACCAGCGGCATGGTGGAATTGCCCGGTCCGCCGCCGGTGAGCAGCTGCGGCTGCACGAAGACCTGCAGTGAGGTGATCATGGTCATGATCGTGGCGAAGAAGATCGCCGGTGAGATCATCGGGATCATCACGTTCCAGATCATGCGCAGCCCGCGGGCCCCATCGATGCGCGCGGCCTCGACCACGCTCTCGGGCAGCTGCTCGAGAGCCGCGGAGAAGATGAGCATGTTGTAGCCGAGTCCCTGCCAGACGCTCATCACGACGACCATGATCATCGCCCACTGACGATCGGCGAGGAAGTTGGGCAGCTCGATGCCGAACCAGGTCTGCGACAGTCCGTTGAACAGGCCCTGCGGCTGCAGCAGCATCTTCCACACCAGGACGTTCGCGACCATCGGCGTCACCACGGGGATGAAGAACAGCACCCGCAGTGCACCGCGACCCCGGATGCGCGGTCCGAGGCCAAGAGCGAGGGCCAGCGAGAGCACGATGCTGATCGGCACGTAGAGGACCGTGAACACCAGCGTGTTGCGCAGCGACGGGAGGAAGTTCGGGTCATCGAACAGGCGGAGGTAGTTGGCTCCGCCGTTGAAGGTGCGTTCGCCGAACGTCGGCCAGTCGAAGAAGCTCATCACGACGGACAAGACGACGGGCACGATCGTGAACAGGGCGAGGCCCACCAGGGCTGGGCTTGCGAAGCCCAGCGCCTGGCGCGCCTCGACCTTGGCGAACGACCCGCGACGACGCTGCGGGGCGGTCGAGATGGTCATCTGCGTTTCCTTAGTCGGGGCGGATGCCCCGGATCGATGTGTCAGTTGCCGAACTGCTGCTGAGCGGAGGTGAGCACGTCCGACATGGACGTCTGACCGTTGTACACGCTCACAAGCTCGGGCTGGACGAAGGTGCCGACCTTGGCCCAGTTGTCTGAGACGTACTGGCCCTGCACGTTCGCGAAGGCCGCCTCGAACACCGACTGCACCTCGTCGCGGTACGCCTCGTCGAGCGACTCGAAGTACAGCGGCTGGCTCTCGGCGCGCGCGGGGTAGCTGCGGCCGGACGAAGCGATGTAGTCCTGGGCGTCCTTGCTGAGCAGCGAGCCGAGCACCTTCAGCGCTGCCTCCTTGTTCTCGCACGACTTGGCGATGCCGAAACCGGAACCCAGGATCAGGCTGAGGTCGCCGTTCTCACCGGTCGGCAGCGGGGCCAGCCCGGCCGCGAAGCCGGCGTCGTTGGTCAGGTATCCCACGGCGTTCCACGTGCCGTCGACGGCCATGGCCGCATTCTGGCCGGTGAACTGGTTCTCTCCCCAGCCGGTGTCGGAGGCGGAGGCGACCGGGGCGGCGACCTTCTGGTCGGTGACGAGCCCGGCATACCAATCGGCGGCGGATACGAAGTCCTTGTCATCGAGCTGCAGGGTGCCGTCCTCGGCCACGGGCTGAGTCCCCGACTTGGCGATGGGCAGTGCCTGCCACTGGAAGTCGCCCATGCCGATGCCGAACCCGTACTTGCCACCGGAGGTGGCCTTCGCGGCGATCGCCTCGAAGTCATCGAACGTCCATCCGACGGCCGGCAGCTCGGCGCCGGCGCCCGTGAGCATGTCCTCGTTGTAATAGGCCAGCATGGTCGCCACGTCGAAGGGCAGGCCGTACATCTCGCCCTTGTTCTTCAAGATCTCGGTCGCCCCGTCGGCGAAGTCGCTCTCGGCGAGGCCCGCGGTCTTCAGGTCGTCGGCGGTGAGCTTCACGAAGCCGTCGGTGTAGCTGGCGAGCTGGCCGGAGTTCATGCCGGTGACGCACGCCATGTTGCCCGAGGCCATGTTGGTGGTGAGCTTGGTGAAGAAGTCACCCCAGGGCGCGGTGCGCAGCTCGATCTTGAGGTCGGGGTTCTGCTTCTTGGCGATCTCGATCTGCGCCTCCAGCGCAGCCGTGTCGTCCTCGCTGCCGGACCACATGTCGACGACGATGGCGTCTCCATCGGCTCCGGCGTTCGACCCTCCGCTGCCACTCGCGCAGCCGGTCATCGCGACCGCGCCGACCGCGATCGCCGCAACGGCGCTCACCCGCGTCTTCTTCATTGAATGCCTCCTTGCACAGGGATCTCTAAGCTTGTTTCGCGTTTCGAAACAACCTCTGATTGTTTTGCAGGAAGTTACCGTGTCATGATTCGATGCCAAGCGCAACCCGAACATCCGATGTCTCGTGAGCGTTGCCGAACCGATATCGACCAGAGACGAGCTCATGCCCGCCGCAGCACCAGACGACACCCGCCGGATCCTCGACCTGGTCGCGAGCGGACGAGCCCGCTCGCGTTCGCAGATCGCCGATCAGCTCGGCTTGGCCGCGTCGACCGTCGGCCTGCGTGTGCAGGCGCTGCTCGAGGCCGGCGTGCTGCAGGAGGCCGGGGAAGGCAGCTCACGCGGCGGACGGCGGCCGCGGATGCTCCGCGTCGCCGAGGACGGCGGGGTCGTCCTGACCGCGGATATCGGTGGCGGGCACGCACGGCTCGGGCGCCACGGCCTGTCTGGGGCGATCCAGCGCACTCAGAGCATTCCCATCGATCTCACCGAAGGACCCGAGCGCACGCTCGCCGCCGTCGGCGCGGCGATGGAGAAGATGGTCACAGGCGCGACCGTGCGGGCCATCGGCGTCGGCCTTCCCGGCCCTGTGCGGACAGGCTCAGGCAGCGTCGACCAACCCTCGCGCATGCCGGGCTGGGCGGGTTTCCGCGTCGACGATCACCTGCGCGGACGTTTCGGCAGCGCGCCCGTCGTCGTCGACAACGACGCGAATCTCGCCGCTCTCGGCGAGCACCGGGCGCAGTTCGGCACCTCGCAGCACAGCATCACCGTCAAGGCCGGCACCGCCATCGGCAGCGGCATCATCGTCGACGGTCACGTCTACCGCGGTGCGAGCGGCGCTGCCGGCGACATCACCCACACTCGGATCGACGGGGGCGGGGACGTCCCATGCTCGTGCGGCAACACCGGTTGCCTGGAGACGGTCGCCAGCGGAGCCAGCCTGGTGCGACAGATCACGGAGCGCGGCGTTCCCGGCATCCGATCGACCGAACAGGTGCTGGCACTCGCACGCGATGCCGATCCGGTCGCCACCACCCTCGTGCGCACGGCGGGCACCCATCTCGGCCAGGCGCTCTCCGGCATGGTCAACTTCTTCAACCCGCACGCGGTCTTCCTGACCGGAAGCATGAGCGCTTCCGAACCTTTCCTCGCCGCGGTGCGCAGCCGGGTGTACGAGGCATGCCACCCACTGGCGACGCAGACCCTTCGCATCGAAGCCGCGGACACCGGCGCCGACGCGATCGTCCTGGGCGCCGCCCGGCTGGCGCTGGACGCCCTCGAGCTGCCCGCTGCGTGAGCCGCCCGGTTCAGCGCAGCGTCAGCTCGATCACCGGCATCAGCACGTCGGGACGACGCACCGGCAGGTGCACGGTCAGGGTGCCCTCCGCCTCGCCGGCCGGCGTCATGTGCGAGGCCTGCTGATCGGGATCGGCCTCCGACGTCCTCAGCCACGACCCGTCATGCAGCAAACGGGCGAACGAGACCCGTCCCGCCAGCGCGGGCAGATGCACGAAGCCGAGGGGCCAGCTGAACAGGTGCAGGTAGAGCCTGTTCCCACGGCGGGTGTAGACGCCCTCGCGCGGCGGTGTGAACTCGGCGTGGCCGGCGCCGACGATGGCGTCGCGGTGCAGACTCATCCACTCACCGATCTCGTCGAGCGTGCGCACGTCACGCGGAGCGATGGCGCCGCGCCCGTCGGGGCCGACGTTCAGCAGCATGTTGCCGTTCATCGACACCGAATCGGCGAGCATCTGCACGAGCAGCGTCGGGGATTTCTGGTCGGTGTTGTCCCGGTGGTAACCCCAGGAGCCGTTGAGCGTCTGACAGGCCTCCCACACCTGTGGAACCCCGTCGACGACGAGCGGAGATGTCGGCTGGTACTGCTCGGGTGTCACGAAATCGGCGGGGATTCCCAGCCTGTCGTTCACGAGCATGTCCGGTTGCAGCTCGCGGCACAGTTCCAGCAGTCCTGCCGCAGCCCAGTCCTGCGGGCCCTTACCGGCCCAGCCATCGCGACCGTCGGGGTAGGTGAAGTCGAAGAACAGGTAGTCGATCGTCCCGTAGCGGGTGAGCAGCTCGCGCACTTGGCCGTGCAGGTACTCGCGGTAGCGGCCCATGTCGCGGCCCTCGTTGAGCGCTGCGCCCTGAGGGTCGTCACGACGCGGGTGGTTCCAGTCGACGGTGAAGTCAGAGTGATGCCAATCGATCAGCGAGTAGTACAGCCCGACCCTCAGCCCCTCGGCGCGCAGAGCGTCGACGTACTCGCGCACCAGGTCCCGACCGCACGCCGTCTGCGCGGTGAAGTCGGTGAGGGCGGAGTCGAACAGGCAGAAGCCGTCGTGATGCTTCGTGGTGAGCACGACGTACGACATCCCGGTGTCCTTCGCGCGCCGCGCGAGTTCCCGCGCATCGAACCGGTCCGGCTCGAAATGCTCGAAGTACTGCCGGTAGTCGTCGTCGGTCAGCCGCTCGTAGTTCTGCACCCACTCGTGCCGCGCGGCGGCGCTGTAGATGCCGAAGTGCACGAACATGCCGAACCGCGCCGTGTCGAACCATTCCTGTCGCATGCGTTCATCCTCGCACAGACATCGGATGTATCACCGGCAGCAGAAAGAAAGGGAGGCACCCGGCGAACCGGATGCCTCCCCTCCACGAACGGGATCAGCGCGCGGCGCTGCCCTCGACGTAGTCCTCGTCCTGCGACTTCCAGGCGAACAGCGAGCGCAGCTCCTTGCCGGTCGCCTCAATCGGGTGGCCCTGCTCCTTCTCGCGAAGGGCGAGGAACTCCTCGGCGCCGTTGTCCTGGTCCTCGATGAAGCGCTTCGCGAACGCACCCGACTGGATGTCGGCGAGCACGCCCTGCATGCGCTCCTTGACACCGGCGTCGATCACGCGCGGGCCCGAGACGTAGTCGCCGAACTCGGCGGTGTCGGAGATCGACCAGCGCTGCTTGGCGATGCCGCCCTCCCACATGAGGTCGACGATGAGCTTGAGCTCGTGCAGCACCTCGAAGTAGGCGATCTGCGGCTGGTAGCCCGCCTCGACGAGGGTCTCGAAGCCAGCCTGCACCAGGTGGCTCATGCCACCGCAGAGCACGGCCTGCTCGCCGAAGAGGTCGGTCTCGGTCTCCTCGGTGAAGGTCGTCTTGATGACGCCGGCACGGGTGCCGCCGATGGCCTTCGCGTACGACAGCGCGAGGTCCCAGGCCTGGCCGGAGGCGTCACGCTCGACGGCGATGATGTCGGGGATGCCGCGGCCGGCGACGAACTCGCGACGCACCGTGTGGCCGGGAGCCTTCGGGGCGACGAGGATCACGTCGACGCCCTCGGGCGCGTCGATGTAGCCGAAGCGGATGTTGAAGCCGTGCGCGAAGGCCAGGGTCTTGCCCGCCGTCAGGTTCGGGGCGATGGACTCGCTGTAGATCGTGCGCTGGTGCTGGTCCGGCGCGAGGATCATGATGACGTCGGCCCACTCGGCTGCGTCAGCGACGTTCTTGACGGGGAAGCCCGCCTCCTCCGCCTTGGCGATCGACTTCGAGCCCTCCTTGAGGGCAATGGTGACCTCGACGCCCGAGTCGCGAAGGTTCATGGCGTGGGCGTGGCCCTGCGAGCCATAGCCGACGATGGCGACCTTCTTGCCCTGGATGATCGAGAGGTCGGCGTCTGCGTCGTAGAAGATCTCGGTGCTCACGGTGTTGTTTCTCCTTGCTCGTGGTTCGTAAGTTCTGTCAGCCGCGCATGACGCGCTCGGTGATGCTCTTGCCGCCGCGGCCGATGGCGAGCAGGCCCGACTGGGCGAGCTCCTTGATGCCGAAGGGCTCGAGCGCGCGCAGCAGCGCCTGCACCTTGCCCTGATCGCCGGTGACCTCGACGACCACGGCATCCGGTGCGTAGTCGACGATCGACGCGCGGAACAGGTTCACGATCTCGAGCACGTTCGACCGGGTGTTGTTGTCGGTGCGCACCTTGATGAGCATGTGCTCGCGCTGCACCGAGGTCGACGGCTCGAGCTCGACGATCTTGATCACGTTGATCAGCTTGTTCAGCTGCTTGGTGACCTGCTCGAGCGGCAGGGCGTCGACGTCGACGACGACCGTGATGCGGGAGATCCCCGCGACCTCGGTCACGCCGACGGCGAGGGAGTGGATGTTGAAGCCGCGGCGGGCGAACAGCCCGGCGACGCGGGTCAGGATGCCGGGGGTGTCCTCGACGAGAAGGCTCAGCACGTGTGTGGACATGGCTCAGATCTCCTCATCGAATGCCGGGGCGTGGTCACGTGCGTACTGGACGTAGCTGTTGCTGACACCCTGCGGGACCATCGGCCACACCATCGCGTCGGCGCTCACGACGAAGTCGATCACGACCGGGCGGTCGTTGGTCTCCAGAGCGGTCTGGATCGCAGCATCCACGTCCTCCTCCTTCTCGACTCGCAAGGCGAGGCAGCCGTACGCCTCGGCGAGCTTGACGAAGTCGGGGATGCGCACCGTGCCGTGCCCGGTGTTCAGGTCGGTGTTCGAGTGGCGCCCGTCGTAGAACAGCGTCTGCCACTGGCGCACCATGCCGAGCGAGGAGTTGTTGATGATCGCGACCTTGATCGGGATGTTGTTGATGACGCAGGTCGCGAGCTCCTGGTTGGTCATCTGGAAGCATCCGTCGCCGTCGATCGCCCACACCACCCGGTCGGGTTCGGCGACCTTGGCGCCCATCGCGGCGGGAACCGAGTAGCCCATGGTCCCCGCGCCGCCGGAGTTGAGCCACGAGTTCGGGCGCTCGTACTTGATGAACTGCGCCGCCCACATCTGATGCTGTCCGACGCCGGAGGCGTAGATCGCCTCGGGCCCGGTGAGCTCGCCGATGCGCTGGATGACGTACTGCGGCGACATCAGGCCGTCGTCCGGCTGGGCGTAGCCGAGCGGGAACTCCGACTTCAGCCCGTCGAGGTACGACCACCACTCCTCGGTGTCCGGCTTCCCGCCGCCGATCGTGCCGCGGAACGCGGTGTCGAGGTCGACGAGCACATCGCGCACATCGCCGACGATCGGCACGTCGGCCGTGCGGATCTTCGAGATCTCGGCCGGGTCGATGTCGACGTGCACGACCTTCGCGTTCGGGGCGAACAGTGCCGCCTTGCCCGTGACGCGGTCGTCGAAACGCGCGCCGAGCGAGACGATGAGGTCGGACTCCTGCAGCGCCAGCACCGCAGGGACGGTGCCGTGCATGCCGGGCATCCCGAGGTGCTGCGGGTGCGAGTCGGGGAAGGCGCCGCGGGCCATCAGCGTGGTGACCACCGGGGCACCGGTGGATTCGGCGAGCGTCAGCAGCTCGGCCGAGGCGTGCGCGCGGATCACGCCGCCGCCGACGTACAGCACGGGCTTCTTCGACTCGGCCAGCAGCATGGCTGCGGCCTGGATCTGCTTGCCGTGCGCCTTGGTCACGGGGCGGTACCCGGGCAGGTCGATCCGCGGCGGCCACACGAACGGCGCGGACTGCTGCTGTGCGTCCTTCGTGATGTCGACGAGCACCGGGCCGGGGCGGCCGGTCGAGGCGACCTCGAACGCGGCGGCGATGGCACCGGGGATGTCCTCCGCCCGCTTGACGAGGAAGGAGTGCTTGGTCACCGGCATGGTGATGCCGACGATGTCGGCCTCCTGGAAGGCGTCGGTCCCCATCAGGGTCGAGAACACCTGACCGGTGATCGCGACCATCGGCACCGAGTCCATGTAGGCGTCGGCGATCGCCGTGACGAGGTTCGTCGCGCCGGGGCCGGAGGTGGCGATGCAGACGCCGACCTTGCCGGTCGCGGCGGCGTAGCCCTCGGCGGCGTGGCCTGCGCCCTGCTCGTGGCGCACGAGCACGTGGCGCAGCCCCGAGGCGTCCATGAGCGGGTCGTAGACCGGCATGATCGCCCCACCGGGAATGCCGAACACGTCGGTGACGCCGAGGTTCTCGAGCGAGCGGACGACGGCCTCGGCGCCGGAGATCTCCGACGTGGTGGACGGGCGGGCGGGCGGCCGCGGAACGGCCGGCGCGGATTCAGGAGTCATTTGGCATCCTTGGTGATCTGTGTCGTCTGGAGGTCAGCCAGTCACCGCGCCCTGTGCGGCAGAGCGCACGAGACGGGAGTACTTGGCGAGGACGCCACGGGTATAGCGCGGGGGAAGAGGCTCCCAGCCTTCCCGGCGGGAGCTCAGCTCAGTCTCCTCGACGAGTAGCTCGAGGGAGCGAGCCGCGATATCGACCCGTATCAGATCACCATCGCGCACGAAGGCGATGGGACCAGCGTCCACCGCTTCGGGTGCTATGTGGCCGATGCACAGTCCGGTTGTGCCGCCTGAGAATCGTCCGTCCGTCAAGAGTAGTACATCTTTTCCGAGCCCCGCGCCCTTGATGGCCGCGGTGATGGCGAGCATCTCGCGCATGCCAGGGCCGCCCTTGGGGCCCTCGTAGCGGATCACGATCACGTCGCCCGCATTGATCTCGCCGGCCGCCAGCGCGTCCATCGCGCCACGCTCGCGCTCGAACACGCGCGCGGGGCCCTCGAAGACGTCGGCGTCGAAGCCGGCAGACTTGACCACGGCGCCCTCCGGTGCGAGCGAGCCGTGCAGGATCGTGATGCCGCCGGATGCATGGATCGGGTTGTCGAAGGTGTGGATGACGTCGCCGTCGACGGGGTCCGGGTTCAGGTCGCGCAGGTTCTCGGCGACGGTCTTGCCGGTCACCGTGAGCGCGTCGCCGTGGATCAGGCCCTCGTCGAGCATCGCTTTCATGATCACGGGGATGCCGCCGTGCCGATCGACGTCGTTCATCACGTACTGGCCGAACGGCTTCATGTCGGCGACGTGCGGGGTACGGCTGCCGATCCGGTTGAAGTCGTGCAGCGACAGCTCGATACCCGCCTCGTTGGCGATGGCGAGCAGGTGCAGCACGACGTTCGTCGATCCGCCCAGGGCCATGGCCAGTGCGATGGCGTTCTCGAACGACTCCTTGGTGAGGATGTCCTTCGTCGTGATGCCCTGACGCAGCAGGTTCACGACGGCCTCGCCCGAGCGGTGCGCGAAGTAGTCTCGTCGGCGGTCGGCCGCGGGCGGTGCGGCAGAGCCCGGCAGGCTCAGGCCGAGCGCCTCGGCGACGGATGCCATGGTGTTGGCGGTGTACATGCCACCGCACGCGCCCTCGCCGGGCGCGAACGCGCATTCGATGCGCTTGAGGTCCTCTTCCGACATCCGGCCCGCACGACAGGCGCCGACGCCCTCGAACGAGTCGATGATCGTGATGTCCTTCTCGGTGCCGTCCGAGAGCTTCACCCAGCCCGGGGCAATGGATCCGGCGTACAGGAACACGCTCGACAGGCCGAGGCGCGCGCTGGCCATCAGCATGCCGGGGATCGACTTGTCGCAGCCGGCGAGCAGCACGGTGCCGTCGAGACGCTCGGCCATGATCACCGTCTCGACCGAGTCGGCGATGACCTCGCGCGAGACGAGCGAGAAGTGCATGCCCTCGTGTCCCATCGAGATGCCGTCAGAGACCGAGATGGTGCCGAACTGCAGCGGGTACCCGCCGCCGGAGTGCACGCCCTCCTTGGCCCCCTGCGCCAGGCGGTCGAGGCTCAGGTTGCACGGCGTGATCTCGTTCCAGCTCGACGCGATGCCGACCTGCGGCTTGTCCCAGTCGGCGTCGCCCATGCCCACGGCGCGGAGCATGCCGCGGGACGTGGTCGCCTCGATGCCGTCGGTGACGACGCGGCTGCGGGGCTTGATGTCGATGTCTGGCTGGGCGCCCGACAAACCGGGCTGAGAATCGCGGGTGGACATGACGGAAGTCTATTCCGGTCGGGCTGCCCGTTCCGACGCGATGACTTCCAGAAGTTCGGCGATCTGCTGTGGGGATCCCACACGCAGTGTGGCGGCGGTCTCCCCCGGTCCGACGCGCACCCCGAGATCGTCGGCGGTGAGCACGCGCAGGGCGTCCTCGTCGGTGACGTCGTCGCCGGCGAACAGGATGCCGGTAGCACCCGTGTGCGCGCGCAGCACGGCGATCGCCGTGTCCTTGCCCTCGTCACGCGAGGAGTACTCGAGGATGCGGTCGCCGGTGCGGCGGCGCCAGTGCCTCGCTCGACGTGCGAACACCTCGTCGACCGCGGTGAAGGCTCTCCGCTCCACCTCGGGCCTCGCGGGGCGTCCGTGGATCCCGATCCCGAACGTCTTGCTCTCGAGCTCGACGCCCGGGTAGCCGCTCAGCAGCGGGGCGAGCTCGTCGAGCAGCGCGTCGCGCAGCATCCTGTCGGCGTCGCCTGACTCGACATCCGCCTCGCCGTCGCCCGGATACCAGTACTGTGCCCCGTGGGACGCGGCCAGCACGATCGGCGAGTCGTCGTCGTGCTCGGCGATCTCGCGCAGGTGCACGAGGCTGCGGCCCGAGATGAAGGCGACCGTCGTGCGCGGCAGCGCGGCGATGTCCGTGAGCGCCTTCTTCACCGCCGGTATCGCTCGCGCCGACATCGGGTCGGGGACGAGCTCGGATGCTGTGCCGTCGAAGTCGAGGGCGACCAGCAGCGTCTCGGTGCGGGCGATCGCCGACACCGAGGGGTCGGTGAGGCCTGGCTGCCATTCGCGGGTCATCCGTGGGCTCCTTCGTGTCGACGGTGGCGGTTGCGCCCGGCCTGCTCGAGCGCGCGGAGGAACGACTGCGACCACGCCTTCACGTCGTTCTCGAGCACGCGCTTGCGCAGTGCGCGCATCCGCCTGCCCTGATCGGCTCCGGGCATCTCGATCGCCGCGACGATGGCGTCCTTGAGGCCCTCGATGTCGTGCGGATTGATCCGCAGCGCCTTCCGCAGCTCGTCCGATGCTCCGGCGAACTCGCTGAGCACGAGCACGCCGCGGTTGTCGGCACGGGTGGCCACGTACTCCTTGGCGACGAGGTTCATGCCGTCGCGCAGAGCGGTCACGAGCATCACGTCTGCGGCGAGGTACATGGCGACCATCTCCTCGCGCGGGAACCCCTGGTGCAGGTAGCGGATGGCCGTGTGCCCGAGCGTGTCGTGGTCGCCGTTGATGCGCCCGATCGCCAGCTCCACCTCGTCGCGCAGATGCATGTAGGCGTTGACCCGCTCGCGACTCGGGCTGGCGACCTGGATGAAGGCGACGTCCTCGACCGAGATGCGTCCCTGATCGAGCAGCTCGCCGTATGCCTTGATGCGGTGCCGGATGCCCTTCGTGTAGTCGAGTCGGTCGACCCCGAGCAGGATGTGCTTCGGGTTGCCCAGACCCTCGCGGATCTCGAGCGCTCGCGCGCGGATGTCGGGCCGCTGGGCCAGCTCGCGGTACGGCGTGGTGTCGATCGAGATCGGGAAGGCCTTGACCACCGGCATCCGCCCGTCGGGAAGGGTGATGGTGGATGCCTTCGTCTCGTGGCCCAGGCGGCGCTTGGCCGCCGCGAGGAAGTTCGCCGCGTCCTGCGCCCGCTGGAACCCGATCACGTCGGCGCCCAGCAGCCCGCGCAGCACCTGATCGCGCCAGGGAAGCTGGGCGTAGAGTCCGTGCGAGGGGAACGGGATGTGATGGAAGTACCCGATGGTGACGTCGGGGCGCAGTCCCCGCACCATCTCCGGCACGAGCTGCAGCTGGTAGTCGTGCACCCAGACGGTGCCGCCCTCTGCGACCGCCGCGGCTGCGGCCTCGGCGAAGCGCAGATTGACGGCGACGTACGCCTCCCACCATTCGCGGTGGTACTGCGGCGGCGCGATGACGTCGTGGTAGAGCGGCCAGATCGTGTCGTTCGAGAAGCCTTCGTAGTAGTCCTGGATCTCCTGCTCACTCAGGGTCACCGGAAGCAGCCGGATGCCGTCGGCCTCGAACGGCTCGATCGCGAGATCGGCCTGGCCCGCCCAGCCGACCCAGGCGCCGTCGACGCTGCGCATCATGGGCTCGAGAGCCGCCACCAGTCCGCCGGGAGACGTGCGCCAGATCTCCTCGCCCTCGGGGGTGATGATCCGATCGACCGGAAGGCGATTGGCGACGACCACGAACTCTGCGGCGACCATGAGACTCCTCTGCTCGGAGAGTCCAGGCTATCGATGACCGCAGCGAGGGTTACGGGGGTTGACGCGGCTGCCTCAGCGCTGCACGGGGCTGATCAGACGATTGACGATGCCGGCGATCAGCACGATCGCCGCGGCGACCAGTGGCAGGACGAGCGCGAGCTGCGTGCCGGCGCTCTCAGCGATCGCCCCGGTTGCGGCGGCCGCAGCCGCCTGGCCGACGACGACGCCCGAGCCGAGCATGGTCATCACCGTCGCCGAGCGGCCGAGCGGGCTTCGCGCGGCGCCGAGGCTGTACTGCGTGACGATGGTCGGCCCGACCCCGACACCCATCAGTGCGAGCGCGAGGAACATCGCGCTCACCGATCCCGCGACCGCGAAGAGCACGGAGCCCGCCACGAGGATCGTCGCGAACACGATCCAGCGGGCGTGCAGCGTGAACCGCGGCGGCAGCCACACGACGCCCAGCGCGAGCACGGCCGAGCCGACGCCCATCACGCCGTACAGCAGGCCCGCCTGCTCGGCCGCGCCCCGGTCTGCCATGAACGAGGTCAGCGCGGTGAGAGAGGTGCCGAAGAACAGGCCGATCCCGAAGATGCCGACCACGACCACGAGCAGAGCGGGGCGGAACAGCTCGCGCACGGCCGACGGCGCACGGCCGTCGGAGCCGCGCTCGACCGAGACGTGGCGCCCGGTGGGGTGCAGCGCGAAGGCGCCGACGAAGAGCAGCGTCAGCGCCGATGCGATCGCGATGGGCGCCCACGGGGCGATGAACGAGGCGAGGATGCCGACGAGGAAGGGACCGAACACGAACACGGTCTCGTCGGCGGCCGACTCGTACGACATGGTCGCCGAGGTCGTGCGGGCACGGTGCGTCTCGGGCATCCGCTCGGCGATGATCGTGACCAGCCGGGAACGCGACATGGGCGAGACCTGCGGGGCGGTCGCGCCGATGGTGAAGGCGGACGCCAGCACGATGGCGTCGGCCACCGGGGCGTAGGCGATCAAGGCGAAGACGGCGAGCATCGCGGCGTTCAGCACCCCGCACAGCAGCAGCACGGGTCGCTGGCCCCATCGGTCGGCCGCGGCTCCGAGGAACGGGCCGACCAGTGCCGTGCCCAATCCGACGGCGGCGGAGGTCAGCCCGCCGAGGCTCAGCGAGCCGCGGACGGTGACGACCATGGTCAGCACACCGACGACCATCATGGCGAACGGCAGTCGCGCGATGAACGCGATCACGAAGTACGGGATGCCGGTCAGCCGCAGAAGGCTCGGCGAGGAGGCGGTGATCTGTGTCATGTGGCTCTCACACGTCAGAGGACGCGGGTCGGGTGCCGCCGTTTTCCGCCGGGATGCCGGCGGCCGGTAGATACACAGCAGGATCTGCTGTCAACCCTACCCGAGCATCCGGAGCCCTCGGATAGCGTGGGGACATGCGCTATCTCCTTCGCACCGGACTCTTCAGCGCCATCTCCACGGGGTGGACCCTGCTGCGCGGCTCGCGCGGTCAGAAGTTCACGTGGCGGGCGATCCTCGCCTGGGTGAGCTGGGCGATCACCCTCTCACTCGCGATCGGCGCGGTCAAGGACATGCGCCGTCTCGACAAGGGGCTGCCCGTCTCGGACGATTCGCCGTTCGCACCGAAGCCCGACAAGAAAGAGCTGCGAGAGAAGCGTCGCGACGAGGTCAAGCGCATCTCGAAGCAGCGCTGATCCCTCCTCCGAGGAGGGATCAGCGGAGCGTGCAGGTTCCCCGGACGCTCAGCGCGTGAGGATCAGCGCCTCGCCCTGACCGCCACCGCCGCACAGCGCGGCGACGGCGGTGCCGGATCCTCGCTTGGCGAGTTCGTGCGCGAGATGCACGACGAGTCGCGTGCCGCTCGCCCCGATCGGATGCCCGATGGCGATGCCGCCGCCGTGCACGTTGACGATCTCACTCGACAGCCCCAGCTCCTGCTGGGAACGGGCGACGACCGCGCCGAACGCCTCGTTGATCTCGACGATGTCGAGCTGGTCTGCGCTGATGCCCTGCTTCTCGAGCGCCCGCTCGATCGCGCGGGCCGGCTGCGCCTGCAGCGAGTTGTCGGGCCCCGCGGTCTGCCCGTTCGCACCGATCACGGCGAGAACCGGCCACCCCAGGGCGTCGGCGTTCTCGCGGGTGGTCACGATGACGGCCGCGGCGCCGTCTGAGATCTGCGATGCGTTCCCGGCGGTGATGGTGCCGCCCTCCGCGAAGGCGGGGCGGAGCCCTGCGAGCGACTCGACGGTGGTGTCGGGTCGGACGCCCTCGTCCTTGGTCAATGTGACCGGATCCTGCGCCTGCCGGGCGCCCTTGCGCTGCGGCGCCGGCACCTCGACGATCTCTGCGTCGAACACGCCGTCCGCCTGCGCGGCCGCGGCACGCCGGTGCGACAGCGCGGCGACCGTGTCCTGGATCTCGCGGGTCATCTCGAACCGCGGGTTGTGGCGTTCGGTCGATGCGCCCATGCTCTCGCGGTCGTACGCGTCGGTCAGGCCGTCGTGGGCCATGTGGTCGAGCACCTCGACGCTGCCGTAGGTCCATCCGTCCCGTGAGCCCATCAGCAGGTGCGGCGCGCGCGTCATCGACTCCATGCCGCCCGCGACCACGGTGGTGGCGTCTCCGGTGCGGATCATGCGCGCGGCGTCGATGATCGCAGTGAGGCCCGAGAGGCAGACCTTGTTGACCGAGCTGGCCGGCACGTCCCAGCCGATGCCCGCGCCGATGGCGGCCTGACGGGCGGCGTTCTGTCCCGAGCCGGCGGCGAGCACCTGGCCCATGATGACCGCGTCCACGGCATCCGGAGCGATCGCGGCCTGCTCGAGCGCGCCGCGGATGGCCAGGGCGCCCAGCTGCGGTGCGGTGAACGACGCCAGCTGTCCCTTCAGTCGCCCCTGCGGGGTGCGGGCGGCGGCGACGATGACGATGTCGCTCATGAGTTCTCCTTCAAGGTCTCTGCGATGCTCAGCTCGGGTTCGGTGGCGTCGATGACGTCCTGCACGCTCACGCCCGGCGCCGTCTCGACGAGCACGAGCCCGTCGTCGGTGACTTCGATGACGGCGAGGTCGGTGATGATCCGGTCGACCACTCCCCTGCCGGTCAGCGGCAGCGAGCAGTCGTTCACGATCTTCGCCGAGCCGTCCTTCGCGACGTGCTCCATGAGGACGATGACGCGACGGGCGCCGTGGACGAGGTCCATCGCGCCGCCGGGTCCCTTGACCATCTTGCCTGGGATCATCCAGTTGGCCAGGTCGCCTGCGGCCGAGACCTGCATGGCACCGAGGATGGCGGCGTCGATCTTGCCGCCGCGGATCATGCCGAAGCTCGTGGCCGAGTCGAAGAACGCCGCCCCCGGCAGCAGCGTGACGGTCTCTTTGCCGGCGTTGATCAGGTCGGGATCGACGTTCTCCTCTCTCGGATACGGGCCGACCCCGAGGATGCCGTTCTCGGACTGCAGCACGACGGTCATGCCATCCGGCACATGGTTGGGAACCAGGGTGGGCAGACCGATGCCGAGGTTGACGTACTCGCCGTCGGCGAGCTCCTGCGCGGCGCGGGCCGCCATCTGGTCACGCGTGAGTGCCATGATCACTTCTTCCCTCGCTGGGTCACTGAGCCTGTCGAAGGGCGCACGGTCCGACGCTCGATGCGCTTCTCGATTCCGCTGCCCACCTCGACCACGCGGTGCACGTACACGCCGGGCAGATGGATGCCGTCGGGGTCGAGCTCTCCGGGTTCGACGAGCTCCTCGACCTGCGCAATGCAGATGCGTCCTGCCATCGCCGCGAGCGGATTGAAGTTGCGTGCGGCCTTGTTGAAGACGAGATTGCCGTGCCGGTCGCCCTTCAGCGCGTGCACGAGGGCGAAGTCGGTGGTGATCGCCTCCTCGAGCACGAAGTCCCACTGCTCGCCGTGCACGTCGAAACCGCGCACATCCTTGGCCGGCGAGGCCACGGCGATCGATCCGTCGGCGTTGTACCGGCGTGGCAGGCCGCCCTCCGCGACCTGCGTGCCGACGCCGGTCTGGGTGAAGAAGGCGGCGATTCCCGAACCGCCGGCGCGCAGCTTCTCGGCGAGGGTTCCCTGCGGGGTGAGCTCGAGCTCGAGGTCGCCTTCGAGGAACTGCCGCTCGAACTCCTTGTTCTCACCGACGTATGAGGAGGTCATCTTCCGGATCCGCCGCGAGGCGAGCAGGATGCCCAGACCCCAGTCGTCGACGCCGCAGTTGTTGCTGACGACGCTGAGCTCGCCGGTGCCCTGCGCGTGCAGCGCCTCGATGAGCTTCATGGGATTGCCCGAGAGGCCGAAGCCGCCGACGGCCAGCGAGGCGCCGTCCGGGATGTCGGCGACGGCCTCCGCCGCGGATGCGAACTGTTTGTCGATCAAGACCACTCCTTCGTGTGCGGTGCTCCCGCCCGGGTCGGCGGGCAAGGCACCGCTTGCGATGTGGTCGCAGAGCGGGCTAGCGTCCACATTGTGGAACCACCTGTCGCATCACGTCGCACCGTGCCCGGCGCCCAGGCCGTCGCGCGGGCGGCGGCGCTGCTGCGTCTGGTGTCGGCATCCGCCGATGGCGCCGGCCTGCAGTCGCTGGCCCGGGATGCCGGGCTCAGCCGCTCGACGGCGCATCGCCTGCTCACAGCGCTGCGCGTCGAAGGGCTCGTCGACCAGGACGAGGCCACGGCCCGCTGGATGCCCGGACCCGAGCTGTATCTGATGGGAACCGTGGCCGCCGCGCGGTACGACATCACCGAGCTGTCTCGCGACATCGTCCGCTCGCTGGCCGTCAAGACGGAGGAGAGCGCGTTCCTCTCCACACGTCGCGCCGACGAGACGGTGTGCCTCGTCCGGGAGGAGGGCTCATTCCCCATCCGCTCGTTCGTGCTCAGCGAGGGAGTGCGCTTCCCCCTCGGCGTCGCGAGCGCCGGGCTGGCGATCCTCGCCTTCCTACCCGACCACGATGTGGATGCTTACTTTCAGCGGCACCCCGAGCTGGAGCACAGCTGGGGCTCCGCCCACGCCGACACGCCGCTGCGGCGGCGCCTGCGCGAGACGAGAGCGCGCGGCTACGCGGTGAACCCCGGCCTGATCGTCGAGGGATCGTGGGGCATGGCCGCGGCCGTGTTCGACCGCGAGGGCAGGCCGGACTGGGCACTCAGCATCACCGGTGTGGAGTTCCGCTTCGGCCCCGATCGGCTGCCGCAGCTGGGACGCACTCTGCTCTCGCATGCGCACCAGCTCTCGTCGAGGGTCGCGAGCAGCCGGCACTGAGCCAATAGATACCGAATGATATATACTGTTCGGTATGCATAAAGCCGAAGCGATCACCGCGATCGTGCTCGCCGCGCACGCGCTGGCGCGCATCGCGGCCCACGACGCCGGGAATGACGCGCCATCCGCGCAGTGGCGCACCCTCAGCATCCTCGAGCAGCAGGGCGGACTGCGCCTCGGCGCCCTGGCATCCGCCACCCGCACGACGCAGCCGGGCATGACACGGCTGATCGGCGCGCTCGAGCACGCCGGATTCGTCGAGCGCACGGCCGACCCCGACGACTCGCGTGCCATCGTCGTCACGGCGACGGAGGCGGGCATCCGCGCCCTTGACGACTGGCGCACCGAGCTGGGCGCCACTCTCGCCCCGCGCTTCGACCGTCTCGGCGATGACGACTGGCGAGCGATCGAGCGCACCGCCGCCATCCTCGGCGAGCGCGCGCAGAGCACACCCGACCACACGACAGGAGCACAAGAATGAGCGGAGCACCGCAGGGATCGATCTGGCGGCAGCCGGCACAGGTCTGGGCGGTCGCGTTCGCCTGTGTCGTCGCGTTCATGGGCATCGGCCTGGTCGACCCGATCCTCCCCGCGATCGCCGAGTCGCTCGAGGCATCCCCGGTCGAGACCGAACTGCTCTTCACCAGCTACCTTCTGGTCACCGGCCTGGCCATGCTCGTCACGAGCTGGATCTCCAGCCGAATCGGCGCGAAGGCGACTCTGCTCGTCGGCCTCGGCCTCATCGTGGCATTCGCCCTGCTGTGCGCCGTGAGCGGCAGCGTCGACTGGGTGATCGGGTTTCGCGCCGGCTGGGGCCTGGGCAACGCGCTCTTCATCTCCACCGCGCTGGCGACCATCGTCGGTGCGGCCGCCGGAGGCAGCGGCGCCGCCATCGTGCTCTACGAGGCGGCACTCGGGCTGGGCATCGCGGTCGGCCCGCTGCTCGGCGGGCTGCTGGGCGAGCTCAGCTGGCGCGGCCCGTTCTTCGGCGTCGTGGCGCTGATGGCGATCGGATTCATTGCGGTGCTCACGCTCGTGCGCACCGACGGCGGACACCGCCAGCCGATGCCGTTCTCGGCACCGTTCCGCGCGCTTCGACGCCCCGCTCTCGCCGTGCTCGCCGTCGCCGCCCTGTTCTACAACATCGGCTTCTTCGTGCTGCTGGCGTTCTCGCCGTTCCCGCTCGGCTTCGGAGCCCTGGGCATCGGCCTGACCTTCTTCGGCTGGGGTGTGGCTCTCGCGGTGACCAGCGTCTGGGTGGCTCCCGCCGTCATGCGCCGCACCTCGCGTGCATCGATCATGCTCGTCACCTTGCCACTGCTGGCCGTCGACCTCATCGCGGCCGGCCTCGTCGTCGCGAGCCCTGCCGCGCTCGTGGTCTTCATCGTCCTGGGCGGTCTGCTGCTGGGCGTGATGAACACGGTCCTGACCGAGGCCGTGATGGAGGCCACCGATCTGCCCCGGTCGGTCGCATCGTCGGCGTACTCGGCCGTGCGCTTCCTCGGCGGCGCGATGGCGCCGCCCACGGCCGCAGCCCTCGCCCACGCGTACGGCGACACGGTGCCCTACCTGTTCGCTGCGGGCGCCGTGCTGCTCGCCGCCCTGACGGTGCTGTTCGGGCGCCGCACGCTGGCCCTCATCGACGTCTCCGCCGCAGGCACGGCTGACGAGGCTGCGGCTATCCTCATCGGAGACGCCGCGTGAGCGGCATCCGCTCTTCCCACCGCTGAGGAGACCGCCGTGACCAGACCCGACACCCTTCCGCCCCGCAGCCGTCTGGTTCGCGAACGGCTCGCCGAGGCGGGGATCGACGCCCGGATCGTCGTGCTGCCCGAGTCGGCGCACACCGCCGCTCTGGCGGCGCAGGCGATCGGATGCCCGGTGGGGGCGATCGCGAACAGTCTCGTGCTCGTCGCCGACGGCGAACCGATCCTGGTGATGACGAGCGGCGCGCACCGCGTCGACTTCAGCGTGCTCGCCGAGCAGATCGGTGCGCAGACGGTGGCCATGGCGCCGCCGACGGTCGTGCGCTCGTCGACGGGCCAGGTGATCGGCGGGGTGGCGCCGGTCGGGCATCCTGCTCCCCTGCCCACGTTCATCGACGAGTCCCTGAGCGTGTTCGATGAGGTGTGGACGGCCGGCGGCACGCCCCAGACGGTCATGCCGCTCGGGTTCGCGCAGCTGATCGAGGTGACCGGCGGCAGGCTGGTGCGGGTGCGGTGATCACTCGACCATCAGGTCGTCGATCTCGAGATCCTCGTCGAGCAGGCAGTAGATGATCAGGTCGGGGTATTCCTCCGGGGCGATGAAGAGCAGGGTGATCCCTCCGTCACCGAACACGACCACCCCGTCGAGAGCGATGTCGTCCTTCAGTGCCTGCAGCGCCTCGACCATGCCCACGTCGTCGTCTTCGTCCTCGTAGGCGGCTTCGGTCAGCTCTTCGACGACCTCGAGCTCGCGCGCCTCGAGGATCTCCTCCGTGAGGCGTGCCAGGGCGTGCTTCACGGTCTCCTGCATCGTGTCGAGGTCGGGCAGGTCCTCACGCTCAACGGGCTCCTCGTCCTCGTCGTCGTCCTCGTCTTCGTCGTCGTCGAAGTCGAACTCCTCGTCGAATTCGTACTCGACCGTGACGCGTCGACCTCCGGGCAGTTCCACGGTCGCGGTGAGCGCGCCGTCCTCATCGGTGTCGATGTCATCGAGATCGATCATGAGAGCCACCTCCTGTCCGCCATGTTCTCACCGGTGCGCCCGAGACGGAAGAGCCGGACGGGATGCCGTGCGCCCGGGGTGCTGCTCTAGGGTCGTCGCATGAGAAGAACGCGCGGACGGGTCGTCGACGTCGACACGCTCGAGGACTTCGATCGCCGTCTCGCCGCAGGCGTCCACTCGCTCTCGGGCTGGCGCCTCCGCGCACTCGACCTCACCGCACGCAGCGACGCTCTGCGGTCGGTCGATGTCGCCGGGTCGCTGTTCCTGGGCTGCCGCCTCACCCTCGCCGACGAGTCGTCGGTGCGGGCACGGGGCGCGGTGGTGTTCCCCGAGCTTCCCGGCATCCCGATCGACACCTACCGCACCGCCCTCTACACGCCGGCCGATCTCTACGGAGACGACGACTACGCCGACAGCCTCGACGCGCGCACCTACGCCTGGTCGAAGCGCGAGACGTCGCAGGATGCCGCACTCGCGAAGTCGCTGCACGATCACACCATCGATGTCGCTCTCTCGAACTGGGTGGCGGGCAGGCGGCTCGTCGGCGTGATGGGCGGACACGCGGTGGTGCGCGGCAGCCGGGAGTACGCCGACGGAGTCGAACTCGGGCAGCACCTGTCGCAGAGGCTGACGGTCGCGACCGGCGGCGGACCGGGTGCGATGGAGGCCGTCAACCTGGGTGGCTACCTCGCGAACCGAGGAGCGGATGCCCGGGAGCAGGCGCTGTCGACGCTCGCCGCGGTGCCGGGGTTCTCGCCGAGCATCGCCGCCTGGGCCGACGCGGCATCCGCCGTGCGATGCGAGTTCCCCGACGGGGGCGACTCGCTCGGCATCCCCACCTGGCACTATGGGCACGAGCCGCCGAACCTGTTCGCGAGCGCGGTCGCCAAGTACTTCCGCAACGCGCAGCGCGAGGCGATCCTGCTGGAGGTGTGCCAGGCCGGGATCGTGTTCCTGCCGGGCTCGGGCGGAACCGTGCAGGAGGTCTTCCAGGACGCGTGCGAGAACTTCTACGCGGACGAATCGTCGGTCGCCCCGATGATCCTCGTGGGGCGCGCGTACTGGACCGAGCAGTACCCCGTCTGGCCGCTGCTCACGGCGCTGGCCGCAGGCCGGCCGATGGAGCACCACGTGCACCTCGTCGACACCGTGCAGGAGGCCGCGATGCTGGCATCCGGGGGCGTGTGACACTGCAACCCGCCCGGCGGAGCGGTGCGATTTTGCGCGGCCCCGGCCCGCTGGTAATGTAATTCCTCGGCCGGGGAAATCTTCCCGGGCCACGCACCTCTAGCTCAATCGGCAGAGCAACTGACTCTTAATCAGTGGGTTCAGGGTTCAAGTCCCTGGGGGTGCACGGACAAGCCCCGGTAGATCTCGCCATCTACCGGGGCTTCTCTGCTTTCGCTCCTCGCTGCGCGACGCGCGACGCGCGACGCGCGACGTAGAGTTCCGGCATGGAGATCACGCCCGACGTCGTCGTCACCCTGCGCCCCGACGAGGTGTTCGTCTTCGGCAGCAATGCAGCCGGTCGGCACGGCGGGGGCGCCGCGCGCATCGCCCACGAGAGGTTCGGCGCGGTGTGGGGTGAGGGACACGGACACCACGGGCAGTCGTACGCGATCGACACGATGAGCGGCCTCGACGTGCTCGCGCGTGAGGCTCGCGCATTCGTCGACTTCGCCACGGAGCATCCCGGCCTGCGGTTCCTGCTGACGCCGGTGGGCTGCGGCATCGCCGGGTACACGCCCGAGCAGATCGCTCCCCTGTTCGCGGGTCTGCCCGGCAACGTCGCCGTCCCCTCCTCCTTCGTCCCGCACCTCTGAGGCCCGGCCCGACGGATCGGGATGAACGGACCGTTTCGTGTCTGGACCGATATGCTGCGGGCCGGTTCCGCGGAGGGTCGCGGCTTATCCTGGATAGGTGACCGACACCCGCGACGACGCCGACCTCGCTGCCGATCTCGCCCTCGCTCTCCGTCTGGCGGACGCGGCGGACGCCCAGTCGCTGCCCCGGTTCGACGCCGCCGATCTGCAGGTCTCGCGCAAGGCCGATCGCTCGCACGTCACCGACGCCGACCTGGCCACCGAGCGCGCGATCCGCGAGCTGCTCGCAGCCGAGCGCCCCGCCGATGGCATCTTCGGCGAGGAGTACGGCGCCGAGGGCGACACCCACCGTCAGTGGATCATCGACCCGATCGACGGCACGGCGAACTTCCTGCGCGGGGTGCCGCTGTGGGGCACGATGATCGCTCTCGCGATCGACGGCGTGCCGCGCGTCGGCGTGGTCAGCATGCCTGCCCTGGCACGCCGCTGGTGGTCAGCCGACGATCTCGGCGCGTGGACGAACGCCGCTGACGGCGCCCGCCGCCTGTCGGTGTCCGACGTGGACTCCCTCGACGACGCGAGCATCAGCTTCCAGAGCATCGGGCAGTGGTCGGACGCCGGGAAGCTTGCCGAACTCCACGCCGTCGCCGACCGGGTGTGGCGCGACCGCGCCTACGGCGACGTGTACAGCTACATGCTTCTCGCCGAAGGCCGCATCGACATGGTCGCCGAGTTCGACGTCAAGGAGTACGACATCGCCGCGGCCGTGGCGATCGTTCGAGAAGCCGGCGGCCGCATGACCGCCTTCGACGGAGCCGAGACCCTGTCGGCGCTGTCCACGCTCGCCACGAACGGCGTCCTGCACGACCCCTTCCTGTCCCTGTTCCGCGACGCGCACCTCCCCTGAGCGCACCGCTCCCCCTCCCCGGAATCCCTCTATGAGCCCCCGCATCCTCCTCACGTTCAGCGCGCTCGCAGCCGTTCTGCTGCTGGCATCGTGCGCCGCCCCCGACCCCACGCCCTCACCGTCATCGAGTTCGTCGATGAGTGCCGAGCCGACCACCACCGCGACCACGGCACCGGCCGACGTCGAGGCGCCGACGCCGGGCGCCGAGCCCACCTGCAAGACGATCATCACCCCCGGCACGGTCGACGCCCTGACCTCCCAGGGATGGACGTCGAAACAGCAGGAGCTGCGCATCGGCGAGACGCTGGTGCCTGACGGTCTGCTGTGCATGTGGGCAGACTTCAGCACGGCATCCGACCACGGCCAGATGTACGGGTGGGGCACGCTCGACGCCCGCACCTCCGACGTCGCCCAGGCGAACCTGAAGCGCGACGGCTGGCTGCGCTCAACCGAGGGCGACCTGGTGTACTTCACCGAGGATCCCGCCTACGCCATCGCAACCGACGAGGACGGCTTCGGCATGACCTACGAGTTCGGCGACGGCTGGGTGAAGTTCGCGGACACGAAACAGGGCCTGCTGCTCATCGAGTGGAAGGGATGAGCGAACAGGCCCGGTTGTGAAGGCGCCGCCCGGTGGGCGGCGCCTTTCGTCACTTCTGGCGGTGGCCCCAGCTGTCGGAGCGGCGAGTCGCGCTTCCGCGCTGCCGCATCACGTACGCCATGGCGAGGCTGACCATGATGATGCCGGCGCTGAACGCCACACCCTGCCATGCCGGCATCTCCCACGCGGCGCCGAGAAGCCACATACCACCCAGGAACAGCACGAGGAACACGATGAAGTCGACCATGTCGAAGCCTTTCCGATCGTCGGATTACCCTCTCAGCTTACCGGTCTGATGGGGCGCCCCGCGGATGCCCCGGTCGGGGTCGCGCGGCTAGAGTTGTCGCATGCCGAGGACCCGCCCGTGACCGCGACGACCCGCGGTCGGTCGCGCCGCGGGCGCCCGGGACACGACCGCACCGACGTCATCCGCGTCGGCGTTCAGCTGTTCAACGAGCAGGGCTACGATGCGACGTCCGTGTCGGATCTGACCGCGCGGCTCGGCGTCACGAAGTCGGCGCTGTACCACCACGTCGACTCGAAGGAGCAGATCCTCGAGATCGCCCTCGACGACGCGCTGGGCGGTCTGGAGGATGCCCTGGATGCCGCCCTCGAGCATCCCACCGCCGGTGAACGGCTCACCGCCATCGTCGACGGCGCCGTGCGGGTGCTGACCGGGCGGCAGCCGCAGGTGACGCTGCTGCTGCGCCTGCGCGGCAACAGCGACATCGAGCTCGCCGCGCTCGAGCGCCGTCGCCGTTTCGATCACACGGTCACCGGCCTCGTGCAGCAGGCGCAGGCCGAAGGACTGGTGAGAGCGGACCTGGATGCCGGTGTCGCCACTCGCCTGATCTTCGGAATGATCAATTCGGTCGTCGAGTGGTACCGACCGGACGGCCACGTCGACCCGGAGCTGCTGGGCGCGGAGATCCGCGCGGTCGCGCTCGACGGGCTGCGCCCTCGGGCGTGACGCGCCAGGGCGTCACGCCCCGGGACTGGCCTTCCACAGTGACAGCGGCTGGTGGAGCTGGGGGGAATCGAACCCCCGTCCGACGCTGCTCATCCACGTCTTCTCCGGGCGCAGTCTGTGGAGGCGTTCTGCTCGGCTCCGACCTTTGTCACAGACACCTAAGTCGACGAGCCCAGTCTGGGAAGAGTCCCACATGACGTCCAGACGCCGTCACGCAGCTAGATCCCTAGATGACGCCAGGGTCCGTATCGGGATCACATACGGTCTGACGGACTATCGGGCTCGCTTAGGCAGCGAGGGCGAAGTCGTTGCGCTTGGTTTCGGCAACTATGGTTTTGCAGGGAGCGTTCACGAGATAACCCTGCATCCTCGGCCCGCTTCTCGTCGATACACAGGCGCCGTCGAAACCGATCAGCCCCGTGGACCTTCTCGCGAAGGAGCCGCTGTCACACTGTGGAATTACCAGCGGGAGCAAGTGCTCCCGAGCATCACAGACTACAACGGATCCACCCCGGATGCTATTCCGCGGCGAGGCTGTCGCCGGTGTGCCGTACAGTCGCTCGCATGAGCGAAGTCATCATCACCGTCCGCGGCGAGCACGAAATGCGCGTCGCACCCGAGCGGGCCACCATCCGGCTCACCGTGGCCCTCGACGGTCCCGACCGCGAGGAGGTCGTGCGCCGGACGCTGGCGCTCGCAGAGCCGGTGCGCGAAGGCATCACCGCGCGGGAGCAGGCGGGCAGCGTGACCGCGTGGACGAGCCGGCGGCTGAGCGTGTACGCCGAGCGACCCTGGAACGCCGACGGCCGAAGGCTTGCGCCCGTCTACCGTGCGAGCGTCGACTTCACCGCCACCTTCGCCGACATCTCGGAGCTGTCGCTCTGGGCGACCGAGCTCTCCGGCGAAGACGGCGTCGCGCTCGGCGACGTCGACTGGCATCTGACCCCGGAGACGGAACGCGATGTGGAGCGCGAGGTCGCGACCCAGGCGGTCGGCGTCGCCGTGTCACGCGCTCAGGCGTACGCCGAGGCGCTCGGACTGCGCACCGTGACCCCGCTGGAGATCGCCGATCGTGGACTGATCTCCGCCGAGGCTCCCGGCTTCGCGCCTGTCGCGATGCGCGCTGCCGGCGCATTCGACGCGTCTCCCGCGATGGAGTTCCAGGGCGAGGAGATCACCGTCTCGGCGACCGTGGAGGGCCGCTTCTCGGCATCCTGATCCGGCATCGGGCGCGGGCGGATCCGCCGCCCGCGCCCGGCGCATCAGCCGATCGCGAAGGGCGCGAGCTCGGCGGCCAGACGCTCGGAGACGTGCGCGTGCACAGCCGTGCCGTTCTCCTCATGCTCGGACGAGACCAGCACACCGCTCTCGTGCACAGCCGAGATGAGGTCCCCCCTGTCGTACGGCACGAGAGCGCGGACCTCGATGGCGGGCATCGGAAGCCGGCGCTCGATCTCGGCGCGCAGCTCGGCGATGCCCTCCCCCGTACGTGACGACACGAAGTGGGCGTCTGGTGCGAGACCGCGCAGCACGAGCCGCTCGTCCTCATCGATGAGGTCGACCTTGTTGAAGACGACCATCTCGGGGATGTCCCGGCCTCCGACGTCGCCGATCACGTCGCGCACCGTCTGCAGCTGCGCGGACGGGTCGGGATGCGAGCCGTCTACGACGTGCACGAGCAGGTCGGCCTGGCCGACCTCCTCCAGCGTCGAACGGAACGCCTCGACCAGCTGGTGCGGCAGATTGCGCACGAAGCCGACGGTGTCGGCGAGCGTGTACACGCGTCCGTCGGCCGACTCCGCGCGGCGCACCGTGGCGTCCAGGGTCGCGAACAGGGCGTTCTCGACGAGCACTCCGGCGCTGGTCAGCGCGTTCAGCAGGCTCGACTTGCCCGCGTTGGTGTATCCCGCGATCGCGACCGACGGGATGGTGTTGCGCTTGCGCTCGGCGCGCTTCGCGTCGCGCGCGGGCGCGAAGTCACGGATCTGCTTGCGCAGCTGCGCCATGCGGGTGCGGATGCGGCGGCGGTCGAGCTCGATCTTCGTCTCACCCGGTCCGCGCGAGCCCATGCCCGCGCCGCCGGCGCCGACCTGGCCACCGGCCTGGCGGCTCATCGACTCACCCCATCCACGTAGGCGCGGCAGCAGGTACTCGAGCTGCGCGAGCTCGACCTGCGCCTTGCCTTCGCGGCTCTTCGCATGCTGGCTGAAGATGTCGAGGATGACGGTGGTCCGGTCGATGACCTTCACCTTCACGACGTCCTCCAGCGCACGTCGCTGGCTGGAGGCGAGCTCCGCGTCGGCGATGACGGTGTCGGCGCCGACCGCGGCGACGATGTCCTTCAGCTCCTGCGCCTTGCCGCGGCCGAGGTAGGTCGCGGGGTCGGGGTGCGGCCTGCGCTGCAGCAGACCGTCGAGCACCACGGCACCGGCGGTCTCGGCGAGGGCGGCGAGCTCGCGCAGCGAGTTCTCGGCATCCTCCTGAGCGCCCTGCGGGTACACCCCGACCAGTACGACGTTCTCGAGCCGCAGCTGACGGTACTCGACCTCGGTGACGTCCTGGAGCTCGGTGGAGAGCCCTGCCACGCGGCGCAGCGCGTGCCGGTCCTCGAGTTCCCACTGCTCCCCGTCCGCGTGGGAGTGACCGGCGGATGCCGCGTCCTGCAGCGCCTGGGCGGCACCGAACACGCGTGGCTGCGTGCGCGGCTCTGCGTTCGCGAGCACGCGGTCCAGTGCGTCCTGTGTGATGTTGTCGTCGTTGGTGTTCGTCATCCGGTGGTGAACTCTGTCCTCTCTGAGAAGCGCCTTAACCTTAGCCCGCGGTGTCCGGTACGCTCACTGCATGCCGTCGTCCGATCATTACTTCAGTGCGGCCCCGGCCAGTGCCGAGAACCTCCGAACCATCACCGTTCCGCTCGCGGGACGCGATCGGGAGGTGACCACCGCGGGCGGCGTGTTCAGCCCCGAACGTCTCGACACGGGCACCGCGGTGCTGTTCGCCAACATGGCTCCTCTGCCGCCGAGCGGCAACTTCCTCGACCTCGGATGCGGGTGGGGCCCGATCAGTCTCACGATGGCCCTTTCGACGCCGCACGCCGTGATCTGGGCGGTGGATGTGAACGAGCGCGCACTGGATCTCACCAGGCGCAACGCCGAAGCCCTCGGCCTCACCAATGTGAACGCCGTGAAGCCCGAGGATGTTCCCGACGACGTGGTCTTCACCACGATCCGCTCGAATCCGCCGATCCGGGTGGGCAAGAGCGAGCTGCACAGCATGCTCGAGCGCTGGATCCCCCGCCTCGACGAGCGCAGCGACGCCTGGCTGGTGGTGCAGCGCAACCTCGGGTCCGATTCGCTGCAGCGGTGGATGGCCACGGTGTTCACACCCGGCTTCAGCGTGACCCGTGCGGCCACCGGCAAGGGGTACCGGATCCTCAAGGTGCGCCGGCACAGCACACCGCCGACAGCCCCGATCGTGCTGCCCGAATGAGCGATCGGCCTCAGACGAGGTCGATCTCGCCACGGTAGACGAGCTGCGCGGGTCCGGACAGCGCGACGTGCTCGCCGTCCTCCGCGGGGAACATCCGCACCCCCAGCACACCGCCGGGCACGTCGACGCGCCACTGGTGCGGTGCCCTGGCGCCGGCCCAGTGCCGCACGGCGAGAGCGGTGGCAGCGACGCCCGTGCCGCAGCTGAGGGTCTCGCCGACACCGCGCTCGTGCACGCGCATCCGCACATGCCCGACGCCGTCGCGCACCAGCGGCTCGCCGGGCACGACGAATTCGACGTTGGCTCCGTCGACGGGGGCCGGGTCGAGCACGGGGGTGGGATTGAGGTCGAGTTCCGCCAGTTCGTCGTCGGATGCCAGGGCGACCACCACGTGCGGGTTGCCGACGTCGATACCGAGCCCTGGTCGCGGCACCGAGAGACCGGCCGCGCGGGCGAGCGGCTCCCCGCCGGCGAGCTTCCACAGCCCGAGATCGACCTGGTAGCCGTTCTCGGAGCGCATCACATCGCGCACGCCCGCCCTCGTGCCGATCGGCAGCGTCGAGCCGCTGTCGATCGTGGCGAGGCCGGCGCGCAGCAGGTAGTGCGCGAAGACGCGGATGCCGTTGCCGCACATCTCGGCTGTCGACCCGTCGGCATTGCGGTAGTCCATGAACCACTCGGCGTCGGGCTCTTCGGCGAGAGCCGCGGCGCCTTCAGGGATGGCCGCCGATCGCACGACGCGCAGCATGCCGTCAGCGCCGACGCCGAAGTTGCGGTCGCAGAGCGCCTGCACCTGGGTCGCTGACAGATCCAGCTCGCCGTCGACGTCCTCGATGATCACGAAATCGTTGCCGGTGCCGTGTCCCTTGGTGAATGCGACCATACGAACAGTCTAGAGAGCGCCGGAACCCGTGACCCGGTACCGGCCGCACAGGAAGCTGCGGTTGCGCGCCACGTCGATCAGCTCGAGGTCGATCCGGCGCGGCAGCAGCGGAGCGCCGGCGCCGAGGGTCACCGGCGCGTACTGCACCCAGACCTCGTCGAGCAGACCCGCATCGGCGAACTGTCCGGCGAGGTCTCCCCCGCCGACGATCCACAGATCCTTCCCGTCGGCCGCCGCCGTCATCTCGGCATGCACCTGGCGCACGTCCCTCTGCGTGAAGCGCACGTCACCCTGCGCCGGGGACGGGATGTCGCGGTGGGTGAAGACCCAGGTCGGCTGCGCGTAGTCCCAGCGGCCCTGTTCGTGCCGCATGACCCATTCGAAGGTCGACGCGCCCATCGCGAGGGCGCCGATCCCGGCGATGAAACCCGGATACGCCATCGGACCGCCCTCATCGATGTCTTGGCGGAGCAGCCAGTCCAGCGAGTGCTCGGTGGTCGCGATGAACCCATCGAGAGAGGAGGCCGTGTAGTAGTGCGTGGTCATGCGCCCATCGTGCCCCCGGCCGCCGACAACCGCCAGGCTCAGTGGATCAGCGATTCGACGTCGACCGGGTGCTCGGCCCACTCGATGTCGGGATAGCGTTTGAACCACGACACCTGCCGCCGCGCGTAGCGGCGGGGGAGTGCCTGCGTCTCGGCGATCGCCTCGTCCTGAGTCGTGTCGCCGCGCAGCTGCGCAAGGGCCTGGGCGTACCCGATCGCTCGTGACGCGGTGACGCCCCGCTCGATGCCGTCGGCACGCAGGCGATCGACCTCGTCGAGCATCCCGCCCTGCCACATCCGTTCCACTCGGCGATCGAGCCGTTCGACGAGCAGCTCTCGCGACGTGTGAAGTCCGATGATCCGGGTCGCCGGATGCCACAGCTCCGGCTTCTCGGGCAGCGCGGCCCCATGCGTGGCGCCACCCTGCTCGATCACCTCGAGCGCACGGACGACGCGCCGGCCGTTCTTCGGATCGATGCGCGCCGCTGTCGCGGGGTCGCGTTCCTGCAGCCGTTCGAACAGCGCTCCGGCACCGTTCTCGGCGAGCTCGGCCTCGAGGCGCGCCCGACGTGCGGCATCCCTCGGCGGGAACCGGAAGTCGAAGATCACGCTCGAGACGTACAGTCCGGATCCGCCGACGAGGATCGCATCTCCCCCTCGGGCGTGGATGGCGGCGATCGCCTCACGGGCGAGCGGCTGGTACCAGGCGACGGCCGCCTCATCGGTGACCTCGCGGACGTCGAACAGGTGGTGCGGGATGCCGCGCCGCTCGTCGATGCGGAGCTTGGCGGTGCCGATGTCCATGCCCCGGTACAGCTGCATGGCGTCGGCGTTGACGACCTCCGCGTCGTTGCCACGCGCGCGCAGGTGCTCGGCGAGATCGAGAGCGAGCTCGCTCTTGCCGGTTCCCGTGGCGCCGACCACCGCCCAGAGCCGCGGCGCATCGGGCCGCGCCGCATCGGTCCGCGCCGCGCCGGGGATCAAGATCCGACAGGGCGCAGCGTGGGCAGACCCAGG
>NZ_DAMDLU010000010.1:30304-34921 GCF_032084865.1 Microbacterium sp. | reverse complement strand
GACGCCGGCCCCGTGCGCGTGCTGGCCGCCGCGCGGGCGCGGCGTCGCACGCGGCGGCGCATCGGCGCGTGGGCTGCGGGGATCTCCGCCGCCGTCGTCGTGGCGACGGTCGTCTCGGTGTCTGCGCTGTCGCCGCGTCCGGCCGAGGCGATCGCGCTGGAGCCGGTGGACGGTGCTCCGGTGACCGCATCGGTCGCGATGAGCACGGTGCCGTGGGGCACGAAGCTCGACGTGGAGTGCGAGTACGACGGCACCGCTCGCTACGGCGCGACGGGGGCGTACGCGCTCGCCGTGATCGGCGTCGACGGCCAGAGCGCGACGCTGTCGAACTGGACGGTGACGCCCGGCGCGACGGCGCGACTGTCGGCCGGAACCGCGCTGCGGAAAGACGACATCAGAGCCATCGAGATCCGCGACTCCGACGGACGCGTGATGGTGCGCCGCGAATTCGGGTGAACCGCGACCGCGCGCATCTCGTGTCATGGGAAGAGCCCCGGCGATCTCACCGGGGCAGACGAAAGGACCTGATCATGCGCAAGGCACTCGCCATCGGGGGCATCGCTCTCGCCCTGCTTCTGGCCGGATGCAGCAGTCCGGGCACCTCCGGGCCGGCGTCGGACGCCGGCGGCTCGGGATACAGCACTCCATCGAGCGAGGCGTCGGCACCCGCGGCATCCGGCACCGACCTGATGGTCGCCGACACATCGCTCGGCGAGGTCGTCGTCGACGACAAGGGCATGACGCTGTACATGTTCGACAACGACACACAGGGCGGTGACACGAGCGCCTGCACCGGCGCGTGCCTGCAGAACTGGCCGCCGCTGATCGCTGCGGGTGACACGCCGAAGGCCGACGGAGTCACCGGCGAGCTCGGCACGATCAAGACCGCCGACGGCAGGATGCAGGTGACGCTGAACGGCTGGCCGCTGTACTACTTCGCCGGCGACAGCGCCGCCGGCGACGTCAACGGCCAGGGCGTCAAGGACGTCTGGTGGGTGCTGAGCCCGGCAGGGGAGCGGATGGCCGGCTGAGACGAGAGAGGGATGCCCGGGACCTGAGGTCCGGGGCATCCCTCTCTGCCATGGGCGAAGGTCAGTTCTTGACCTGTGCCTGTGGTCAGCTCTTGGACTGGCCGTACGAGCCGAGCTGGCGGGTCGACTCGACGACGCGAGCGGCCATCGCCGATTCGGCGATCTTGCCCCAGGCGCGCGGGTCGTACTGCTTCTTGTTGCCGACCTCGCCGTCGACCTTGAGCACGCCGTCGTAGTTCTTGAACATGTAGTCGGCGATCGCACGCGTGTACGCGTACTGCGTGTCGGTGTCGATGTTCATCTTGATCACGCCGTTGGCGACCGCGAGGGCGATCTCGTCGTCGCTCGAGCCGGAGCCGCCGTGGAAGACGAGGTCGAGCGGCTTCGGACCCGTGTTGTACTTCGCGGCGACCTCGGCCTGGATCTCGCCGAGCAGCTCGGGGCGCAGCTTCACCCCGCCCGGCTTGTAGACGCCGTGCACGTTGCCGAAGGTGAGGGCGGCGATGTAGCGGCCCTGCTCGCCGAGGCCGAGGGCCTGGATCGCCTGGTCGACGTCGGCGAAGGTGGTGTAGAGGGCATCGTTCGAGCCCTCGTGGGCGACGCCGTCCTCCTCGCCGCCGACGACGCCGATCTCGACCTCGAGGATGGCGTTGATCGCCTTCATGCGGGGCAGAAGCTCCTTGGCGATCTCGATGTTCTCGTCGAGCGGCACAGCCGAGCCGTCCCACATGTGCGACTGGAAGATCGGATTGCGGCCCGCCTTCACCTCTTCCTCGGATGCTGCGATCAGCGGCTCGACGAAGCCGCCCAGGGCATCCTTCGGGCAGTGGTCGGTGTGCAGTGCGACGGTCACGGGGTAGTTCTTGGCGACCTCGGTCGCGTAGCGTGCGAAGGCGAGGGCGCCGGTCGCGCGGGCCTTGACGGTGTGGCCGGCGAAGTAGTCGGCCCCGCCGGTGGTCACCTGGATGATGCCGTCGGAGCCTGCCTCGGTGAGGCCCTGCAGCACGGAGTTGATCGTCTGCGAGCTCGAGACGTTGAAGGCGGGATACGCGAAGCCACCGGCCTTCGCGCGGTCGAGCATCTCTGCGTACTGTTCCGGAGTGGCGACGGGCATGAGTTCTCCTGCTTCTGTCGGTCGGGGTGCATGCTCACTTTAGCCCGCAGGGGGTCGGATTCCGGCGTCGTTACGCCCGCCCGGGCGCGTATCTTTATTACCTGGCAAGAACTGCGTTTTCTTCGCGTTCATATCGTGAAAACTCCTGATTTCCCTCTTCCCTCCTCACTAGGCTGACCGGCATGGTGAGCCTCACAGCAGATCTCAGCCCCCTCCGCCCCGACCGCAACCTCGCGATGGAACTCGTACGCGCGACGGAGGCGGCGGCCATCCGCGCGGTGCCGTTCATCGGCCGAGGTGCGAAGGAAGCCGCCGACGGTGCCGCGGTCGACGCGATGCGCGCCTTCCTCGGCACGGTCGACTTCCAAGGCCGCGTCGTCATCGGGGAGGGCGAGAAGGACAACGCCCCCATGCTGTTCAACGGCGAGGTCGTCGGCACGGGCCGAGGCCCCGAGTGCGACATCGCCGTCGACCCGATCGACGGCACGACGCTCACCGCGGAGGGGCGTCAGAACGCCCTCTCCGTGCTCGCGGTGTCCGACCGGGGCTCCATGCTCGACGCATCGACCGTGTTCTACATGGACAAGCTCGTCACCGGTCCTGCGGGGGTCGGCGTGGTCGACATCCGCAATCCCATCGGCGAGAACGTCCGTCGCCTTGCGCGAGCCCTGGGCAAGCCTGTCGACGAGCTCGTGGTCTCGGTGCTGAACCGCCCGCGCCACGAAAAGCTCATCGCCGAGATCCGGGAGGCCGGAGCCGGCACCCGCCTGATGAGCGACGGCGACGTCGCCGGCGGCATCAACGCCGCGCGCCACGACGCCCGCACCGACATGTGCGTCGGCGTCGGCGGCAGCCCCGAGGGCATCGTCACCGCATGCGCGATCAAGGCGCTCGGTGGTCATATCCAGGGCGTGCTGTGGCCGCGCGACGACGACGAGCGCCAGCGCGGAATCGACGCGGGGCTCGAGTTCGACAAGGTGTACGAGGCCGATGACCTCGTGCAGGGCAACAACACGATCTTCGTCGCCACCGGCGTCACCGACGGCCAGCTCGTGCGGGGCGTGCGCCGCGAGGGAAACTACCTCTACACCGAGAGCGTCGTGCTGCGCGGAGCGTCGGGCACGCTGCGCCGCATCGTGTCGGATCACCTCGTCTCGAAGTGGCTCTGACGCGAGCAGCAGACCTCGCATCCCGGCATTCCCAGCAGAGGCTGGCAGAATAGACGCGCACGGTGTGATCAGCGCGCCGTCATGGTCATGAAGAGGAGTGCTCGGGATGCCGTTGAACGAGACGTCTGCGAGCCCCGGCCGCGCCGCGCACATCACCACCCCGACCGGCCGCATCCTCCGGGTCACCGAGGAGCAGATCATGGCCGCTCAGCAGGCGAAGGCGGCCGTGCAGCCCGGATTCGATCCAGCTCGTCGTGCCGACGTTCTCTTCCGCGTGCGCCGCGAAGAGGGACACGAGCTGAGCTCGTGGTGGTTCATCGGCGCGTTCCTCGCGACCTCCAGCGTCGTCGTCGCGCTGCTGTCGTGGGTGCCGGGCGGCGCCTGAGACGCCGGCTGCCGTCTCGAATACCTCAGTAGGAATCGAGAACGGCGCGCATGTCGCCGAGACCGAACTGGTCGGCGATCTGCTTCGCGCTGTGCCCACCGGCATCCTGATCAGCGCCGGCATCGAGCAGCATCCGCAGCAGCGGCTCGTTGCGCCGGAACACGGCGCAGGAGACCGCGGTCTGGCCGTTCGCGTTGACGGCGTCGAGGTCGGCGTCGCGCGCGATCAGATCGGACACGGTCTCGAGGTGCTCGGCGTAGGCCGCGACGATCAGCAGCGTGTCCTGACGCGGATTGCGCACGTCGACGGGCACGCCCGCATCGATCATCTCGCCGAGGGGAGCGGTGCGGCCCTGACGGGCCAGGTCGAAAGTACCCTCGATGACTTCGAGGCTCAGTCCGTTGGTCACCTGACCATTGTGTCCGATGCCGCCGGGTCAGGCCACGGCGGGTTCGAGTTCGCAGACGAGCGGCGCCGACAGCGCCACGCCCAGAGCGGTGCCGAGAGCGGCGACATCGTGCACGGCTGCGCGGCCGGCAGCGTCGATGACGATCTGCGCGCAAGCTCGGGCGTCGGCCAGCGCATCGTGGTGCGCGAACTCGCCGAATCCGGCCGCGGCGGCGGCGAGCGGCAAGCGGTACGAATCGAGCGTGTAGGTCTTGCGCGCCACGGCGAGTGAGCACAGCGAGCGGTACGGGGGAGCGGCGAGCCCGGTGGCCTCGCACGCGCGGCGCAGCACGTTGAGGTCGAATCCGGCGTTGTGCGCGACGAGCACGTCGTCGCCGGCGAAGGCGCAGAGGCGGTCGAGCTGCTCGGCCCAGGTCGCGGCGCCGATGACGTCGTGCGGGTGGATGCCGTGGATCCGGATGTTCCACTCGTTGAACTGGTCGTGACCGACAGGCGGGCGGATCAGCCATC
>NZ_DAMDLU010000010.1:0-30294 GCF_032084865.1 Microbacterium sp. | reverse complement strand
GCCGATCGCCGCCCGCAGGTCGTCCGACAGGCGCTGTGCGACCACCTCGCCGTCTCTGACGCGCACGAGTCCGACGGAGCAGGCGGAGGCGGGACTGGAGTTCGCCGTCTCGAAGTCGATCGCGGTGAAGTCCAGTGGCACGGATCCACCATCGCGCGGCATCCGGATGCCGGGCTGCAGACTCGCCGTAGGCTGACGAACATGGGCGATTCGCGAGCGACATCCTTCGGCGCCGAAGCCGACAGCTACGAGGCGGCTCGGCCGGACTATCCGTTCGAGGCGGTCGCGTGGATGCTCGAGCGCATGCCCGAGGGTTCGCGTCGGCTCGCGGATGTCGGCGCGGGCACCGGCAAGCTCACCCGGGTGGTCGTCGAGGCGCGCGACGCCGAGGTCGTCGCCATCGATCCGGATGCTGCCATGCTCGCGAAGCTGCGCGAGCAGGTGCCGGGTGTGCCGACGTTCCTCGGCACGGCTGAGGCGCTGCCGCTTCCGGATGCCAGTGTCGACGCGGTCGTGCTGGGGCAGGCGTGGCACTGGGTCGATCCCGTCACCGCATCCGCGGAGATCGGGCGGGTGGTGCGCCGGGGTGGGACGCTGGGGCTGATCTGGAACGCACGCGACGACCGCGTCGACTGGGTGCGCCGGCTCACGGCGATCATGCGCGCGAGCGCCGCGGAGGAGATGCTCGACGCCGGGGGTCCCACCGTCGCCTCGCCGTTCGGCCCGCTGGACGGCGAGCGGTGGGAGTGGCGGCGGTCGATGACGCGTGCCCAGCTGCACCGGATGGCCGCGTCGCGCAGCCACCTCATCACCGCGTCGGAGAGTGAGCGCACGAGCATCCGGCGGGGAATGGACGACCTGTTCGACCAACTGGGGCTGGATGAGGAGTCGAGCATCGACGTGCCGTACGTGACCTGGGCATTCCGGGCGCTGCGCGGCTGACCTCACCGGCTCTGCGGAAGGATTCCCGCCGGTAGACTCGTATCCCGTGGCTCTTACTATCGGAATCGTCGGTCTGCCCAACGTCGGCAAGTCCACCCTCTTCAACGCGCTGACCGAGAACGACGTGCTCGCGGCGAACTACCCGTTCGCGACCATCGAGCCGAACATCGGCGTGGTGAACCTGCCCGATCCGCGCCTGCAGGTGCTGGCCGGGATCTTCGGCAGCGAGCGCATCCTGCCCGCCACCGTGTCGTTCGTCGACATCGCCGGCATCGTCCGCGGTGCGAGCGAGGGGGAGGGTCTGGGCAACCAGTTCCTGGCCAACATCCGCGAGGCCGACGCGATCGCTCAGGTCGTGCGCGGCTTCGTCGACGACGACGTCGTGCACGTCGAGGGCACCGTCGACCCCAAGGGCGACATGGAGACCATCAACGCCGAGCTCATGCTCGCCGATCTGCAGACGATCGAGAAGGCGCTGCCGCGCTTCGAGAAGGAAGTGAAGCAGAAGAAGACCGACCCGTCGGTGCTGGATGCCGCGAACGCGGCGAAGGATGCCCTGGAGCGCGGCCAGCTGCTCTCCACTGCGGGCATCGACCTGGCGCCGATCAAGGAGCTCGGCCTGCTGACGGCGAAGCCGTACATCTACGTGTTCAACGTCGACGAGTCGGTGCTCACCGACGAGGCGAAGAAGCGCGAGCTCGAGGCTCTCGTCGCGCCGGCGCAGGCCGTGTTCCTCGACGCGAAGATCGAGTCGGAGCTGATCGGGCTCGACCCCGAAGACGCGCAGGAGCTGCTCGAGGCGACCGGCCAGAGCGAGTCGGGTCTCGACCAGCTCGCCCGCATCGGCTTCGCGACGCTCGGCCTGCAGACCTATCTCACCGCCGGACCCAAGGAGTCGCGTGCGTGGACGATTCCGCAGGGTGCGAAGGCGCCGCAGGCGGCAGGTGTCATCCACACCGACTTCGAGAAGGGCTTCATCAAGGCCGAGGTCATCTCGTTCGAGGACCTCGTCGCGACCGGGTCGGTCGCCGAGGCTCGTGCGAAGGGCAAGGCGCGCCTGGAGGGCAAGGACTACGTCATGCAGGACGGCGACGTGGTGGAGTTCCGCTTCAACGTCTAGTCGCGTTCCGCCTCAACGTCTGGTTCGAGTGCCCGGATCTCCCGCAGGGAGATCCGGGCACTCGATTCATGTGCGACCCGCAACGAGTCGCCGCAGCCTGGGGCTAGCGAAAAGTTCGGCTGATCGCGCTGCCGGTCTGGAACAGGGTGATCCACACCAGGAACTTCTGGATTGGACGCAGCGGCCATGCGACAAGTCCTCGCCACCCTTTGCGTCGCGACCAGGACCTGCTGATCCGTACCTGTGTGCCGCCGATCGCGTGCGATAAGGCGAATTCAGTCAGAACCGAGTTGCTATGTGCGACGTCGGGATATCCGAAGCTCCACGCGATCCTGTCCGGTTGGTGAATTGCGATGAGTTCAACACTGCGTCGACGAAACTGAGGCTTGATCTTCACGGGCTTGCCGTCTGGATAGGTTGCGGGTGCAACGGCATCCCAGACCGTGCCTGGCGTCGCTTCTTGACTGGTCCGATCGAGGATGCCGATGCTCGGTTCCCACTCGGGAATACGTGCGGGATCTGTGAGAAGAGCCCACACTTCGTCCAGCGGTGCGGATACGAAAGTCTCAGTCGTTCCCGTGATCCGCCCCTTCGCTTTCGCTGCGACGTCCATGGACTTCATAGAGGGTGAGTCGGCCCGATCGAGACGTTCGATGATCACATCGGATGTCGTGCCAAGGCGCCCAAGGACATCCGTGATCAGCCCGCTGGGTTCCGCGACCAGTTCCCGGAGCACGGCTGCAGCGTCGCCCGGCTTGCCTTTGCTGCTGGACTTCGCGATGAGATCCCGAGCACGAGGAGTCCACTCGTACCCATCCGTCTCGTGGAACACGATGCGCCCGGCCTCGGGGAACGACGCCTCGATGCCGAGCAAGGCCAGCTGTGCATTCCGTTGTTCGTCGACGGCGAGACGAGCGCTGTCGATGTCGATACCCAGCTCGCGCAGTGCGCGGCCGGCGGGCTGATCGTTGATGACCAATGCGAGGAACAGGTGGTCGATGTCGGCCTCGCGGAGCCCGAGCCGGGATGCTTCCTCCATGGCGGTCAGGGAAAGCGACTGGCTGGTCTGGGCGGCACGGACGAGCTTGTTCATTTGTTCCTCCTGGGCGTCGAGATCGCGGGGTCTATTCTCTTGGAGTGCTTCTTGTGGGCGGCTTGACGAGTCACTCCGAGCGCGTCGGCGATCGCCTGCCAACTCATGCCCGAGCGCAACGCGGCCTCGACCTGCCGAAGTTCCAGGGTGTCCGCGAGCGCGCGCAGGGACGCTACGGCCCGCAATCCTGCTTTCGGGTCGCTGGTATCGGCCGCGACTGCTGCGATCAGCGGAGACTCCATGCCGTCAACCTACGTTGCTAAATGACGGATTGTCAACCTGGGTTGCTTGCTCGCTCCTGCCGTGAGACGCCGATCGGTAAGGTGCTGCAGCGGTGTGCTTCGGCGCCTGGCAGCAGATGCGCTCCGCTCACAACGTGGTGTCGGTCGATGTCTCCGTCTGCGGGCGGCGACCGAACCGCGCCTGATACGCCAGGGCGAGGTCGTCTTCTGTGACGTCCTCGCCCGCGGCGAGCCGGGCCAGATGTGGGACGAGCCACCGTGCCTCGCAGGCGTCGAATTCCTCGGCGAAGGTCTCGTTCAGCTCACCGTCGTGGATCACGCGCGTGATCGGCACCTGTCCGCCGACATTCGCGATGTGCGGACCCATCGAGAAGTTGATCAGGGTCGTCTCGCGGCGAGGGTGCACGGTGATCGTCGCCGGATGCGGCCAACCGGTCGCACCGTCGGGCGAGTGTCCGAGCACGAGGAAGTTCAGTCGCCTGCGCGTGTGCTCTGTCATGAAGCCATTGTCGTCGGGCTCGAGGCAGATGCTCCATGCTGCGAGACCTGGTGGATGGCGCACGGACGTTCTGCCAACATGGCGTCATGATCACAGCCAGGCTTCCCGTCGCCGTGGCCGCACTCGGGCTGACCGTGACACTGCTCGCCGGGTGCACCACCACAGCCCCGACTCGAGCGGCCGAACCGTCTCCGACCTCGACAGTGATCACCAAGCCGGTCGCAGAACCGGCGCCGACGCCGGAATCGACGGAGGCGGAAGCCTGCAGGCGTCTGTCCGAGGTCATCGGCGATAGCGACGGTCTGTATTGGAAGCGCCAAGGAACTCTCCGGGACCGAGGCGCGCGAGAGTTCGCGCAGGGGGAGGTGGGCGTCGACGAGAACGGCACGCCTGTCACCTACACCGTCGCGCCGGGCGACGTCGAGGCCGTCGTCGCAGAACGGCTCTGCGCGTACCCGACGATCAGCTCGATGAATCACCGGCGGGATATCCACCCCGGCCAGGTGCTCTGGCTCACACCGAATCCCGACACTCCCTGGGTGGACTACTACAGTCCTCGCGACGCGCCTGAAGGGTTCCTGCAGATCCCGTACCAGCAGGCGATCGAGGTGGCCGGCAGGGCCGTGGACGCCGGCGATGTCGACGCCGTGCGGAGGGTGTGGAACGGCACGTTGAGGCCCATGTTCTCGAACCAGGTGACCATCGACGCGGTGCAGAAGGTGGTCGACGCCGGAGACCTGGATGCGCTGCGTCAGCTCTTCTCTTGACGCCGGAGTGTCACGTGACGTCCGTTGACAGCTCCGTCTTCGGGTGGCGCGAGCATCTCGCATCTGCCAATGTGGCAGCGTGACGCCTGATCAAGCACAGCACGTGAGCCGGGCGGTGACAACTCTGCCCGCGATCGGCATCCTGCTCGCGACATGGTTGCTGATGTGGCTCGCCCAGGGCATCCCTACCCTGTGTCTGCTCGCGAGCCCGTGCCCTGCTCCCGACGTTCGTGTTGCTCCGGCGCTGCTGTTCGGCGGGCTCATGCTCGTGCCGACTGTCGCTCTGATCCTCACGGCCCGGGGCGGACGATCGTGGGGATGGGTGCGTCCGCTTTCGTTCATCCTGCTGGTCGCGTTGGCGGTCGTCGGTATCGGGGCGGTGCTGTTCTCTGGCGGGTTCACTGTCCCATTTGTCTTCTCCTGAGGCCGGCGCACCCCGACACGTCAGCGATGTGCCGTCGATCAGATGAGCCCTGAGATCTCCGTCACGTCGCATCGCGATCTGACGCGCGGTGACCTCGCGGGCCTTCGTGCTCTGTTCGACGCGGAGTACCTCTCCGAGTTCGGCGACTGGGATCCGGACCAGCCGTACGGGTATGCGCCGCACGACGTCCACGTGATCGCGCGCCGCGGCGACGAAACCGTCGCGCACGTGGGGTGGGCGCGTCGCGACATCCGCGTTGACGGGCGGGCCGTGGCGATAGCGGGCGTCGGTGGAGTGCTCGTCGCCGATCAGGCCCGCGGGTTGAGGCTCGGCGAGAGGCTCATGAGCGCAGCAGCCGCCTCGATGAGAGAGGCCGGCGGCGTCGAATTCGGCTACCTGGGATGCCGCGAATCGGTCGTACCGTTCTACCGATCCTGCGGGTGGACCCGCGTGGCTGCGGTGGAGCGATCGGTGGATCGCAGGGGAAGACCGACCGTGACGCCTGCGGGAGCACCGATCCTTGTCTTCCCCCTGGACTCCGCACGACAGTGGCCTGAGGGGGATATCGACCTTCGCGGGCGCGCATGGTGACCGCGTCGACGGGGATGGCCGGCATCGCCGACCGGTGAAAGGATGGCCGCATGCCCGAGTCTCCGGAGGTGCAGGTGCTCGTCGAGTTCCTCGATGAGCGGGTGATCGGTCGCTCCATCGCCGCGGTCGACGTCGCCGAGTTCCGCATCGTCAAGACGCGTGCGCGGCCACCGGCGTCGCTCATCGGCTCGAGGATCGAGAGGATCGCGCGATTCGGGAAGCACGTCGGGGTCGAGACGACGGACGGATGGCTGATGATCGGCTTCGGACGAAATGGATGGATCCGCTGGCAGGCCGTCGGTGACTCCGCGCCTGATCAGCCTGCGCCCGAGGTCGCCCGCATCACACTCGATGACGACGCGGTGATCCAGCTCGTCGACACCGGCGACTTCCTCGGCGTCACCGTCTCGGTGGTCGACTCACCGAGCGACGTGGCGACTATTGCCGCGCTCGGGCCGGATCCGCTGTCGCCGGACTTCACCCGCGATGACCTCGAGCGGGCACTGGGCCGCCGCCGCAAGCAGATCAAGGCACTGCTGCAGGAGCAGAGATCTCTTGCCGGCATCGGCAACGCCTACTCCGACGAGATCCTGCACCGAGCCCGGCTGCCCCTGGCGGTGCATGCCGCCGAGCTCGACGAGGCGTCGAGGGACCGGCTGCTCGGCGCCGTCGTCGACGTCATGCGCACCGCCGTCGAGGCGCGCCGAGGCCAGCCGCCCGAGCGACTCAAAGAGGCGAAGGTCGAGTCGATGCTCGTGCACGGACGCGCCGGGGAGCCGTGTCCCGTGTGCGGCACGACGATCGTCGATCAGGTCTTCTCGGGCGCATCCGCACAGTCCTGCCCCCACTGCCAGGTCGAGAGCACCGGCGATTGAGGACAGCTCGCCGATCTGCAGCTTCGACGGATGCGCCGAAGTGATTGCGCACCCGACCGCACGGCGCGACCATGAGACATGGGAACTCTGAGCTTCACCGCGACCGTCTCGATCGACGGGTATGCGGCCGGCCCCGACGGCGACTTCCAGTTCGGCGCGCCGAGCGAACAGGTGTTCCGGCTTCATGTCGAGCGGATGGCCGCCATCTCCACCGAGATCCTCGGGCGGCGCACGTACGAGCTCATGCACTACTGGGAGGCGGAGCCCGAGGGGGAGGACTGGGGCGACGACGAGCGGGAGTTCGCTCGTCTGTGGCTAGGCATCGACATCGTCGCCGCGTCGTCGACGCTGACCGCGGAGAAGATGACGCGCGAGAACCACCGGCTGGTTCCCGACCTGACCCTCGATGAGATCTCGCGCATCGCCGAGCGTGCACCAGGAGAGGTCGAGATCTTCGGGCCGACGACCGCCGCGCCCGCGATCCGTGCGGGCCTCGTGCAGGACTTCCGCTTCTTCATCGTGCCGGTAGTGCTCGGCGGCGGACTGCGGGCGATTCCCGACGATGCGCGTCTGGATCTGCGGCTCGTCGAGAGCCGCGTCTTCGAGAACGGCTTCACCCTGCTGCACTACCGCGCCGCTTAGGGCGTATCCTTTCGGTTCGACTGAGGGAGAGACGATGTCCGATCCGACCCACTCGGCACTCCGCGGAGATGACAGACGCGAGCCGACCATCCCCGAGCTCGAAGCGGATGAGAGCATCGCCCCGCGACCCGAAGAGGAGATCGCCGACGTGCTCCGCGCCGAACCCGACGTCGCCGATCACTCCGCGCACTCCGCCGCCGACGACGACTGACCTCACCCAGGCCCGCCGTGGCGCTGCAGCGGCGATGACCGGCCGGAGGACGGCGCACTCGCCGCCCACACCTCTCGCCACCATTCCGCGAGGCTGTCGACCGTTTCGTGAGCGTTCAGCCCACTCGAGTTGGGCACCACCCACAGCGGGATGTCCCTCGGCCACTGGCTGAGCCCATCCGTGTCCTGCCGGCCCACACGTGCGCGGGGCATGGCGAACGCGATGCGGAACGCGGTGATGCCGACGACGGCGACCGCATGAGGGCGCAGCACCCGCACCCGTTCGAGAAGACGGCGTCCGCCGGCGCGCAGCTCATCCTTCGAGAGCTCATCGGCGCGTGCTGTCGGGCGGGCGACGAGGTTCGTCATGCCGATGCCGCGCGTGGCCAGCATCCGCTCGTCCGACGGTGACAGGCCGCGCGACGCGTCCACCACCTCGTCGGTGAGGCCGGCCGTGGCCAGAGACGGCCAGAAGCGATTTCCCGGACGCGCGAAGGGCGCGTTGACGGCGACCGTCCACGGACTGGGGTTGATGCCGACCATCAGCAGCCGCACGCGGTCCGCGGACTCCTCATCGGTCGGGTAGGGCAGCACGTCGTCGCGGCCGAGACCCGCCGCTGCCGCGTGCGCGAGATCCGCGGGGTTCGGACGTCGTCCATCCAGTGGGGACGGCGCACGCCACGGTGCCCAGCCGCCGGCATGCGCAGGTCTGCGCGGCGCGGAAGCGCTCATGGGGCCAGCCGCTGCGTCGCCCAGCCGGACTCGCCGCGACGGTAGACGAGACGGTCGTGCAGGCGCGAGCGTCTGCCCTGCCAGAATTCGATCCGCTCCGGCGCTATCCGGAAGCCTCCCCAGTGAGGGGGCGCCGGCACGTCGGCATCAGCGAAGCGCGCTTCGGCCTGGGCGACCGCAGCCTCCAGCTCGGCACGATCCGCGATCGGTCGGCTCTGACGCGACGCCCAGGCGCCGAGCTGCGATCCGCGTGGACGGGTGGCGTGGTACGCCTCGACCTCAGCTCGTGCGACAGGTGCCGCCGCGCCCTCCACTCGGATCTGCCGTTCGAGTTCGGGCCAGTGGAACACCAGGGATGCCTGCGGGCATGCGGCGAGCTCACGGCCCTTGTCGGAGTCGATGTGCGTGAAGAAGACGAAGCCGCGCTCGTCCCAGTCCTTCAGCAGCACGACGCGAGAGCGCGGGCGCCACCGATCGTCGACCTGCGCCAATGTGGACAGCGTCATCGCCGTGGCGGAGAACGGACGGTCTGGCGCTTCGGCGCGGCGCGCCTCTGCCAACCACTCGCCGAAGAGCGCGAACGGGGTGGCGGGTGACCGGTCGATGTGCATGCACCCATCGTGCCTGATACCAGGGCAGGTGGCGGTGAGCGATCGTGACGGCGATCATGAGCCGCGCGGTGGACCGCCTTCGCGACGCTCTCAGAGTGGCGTCGCGGCGCTGGTGACGGCGCTCTTCGCCGTCGACCACCTCCCGGTACGCTGGGGGAGGCCATCGACGCGCCACCGACCGACCGGAAGCGAGCACACATCGTGACCCAGCCCAGCACCTTCGAGCCCGAAGGCCGCGCCATCCCCTTCGTCGACGAGGGTGAAGGCCCGGTCACGCTCGTGCTGGTCACCGACCGCAGCCTCGAGGCTGACGGCCTCGGCGTCATCTCGCACTACCTGGCCGAAGAGGCCGGCTTCCGCGTGGTGCGCATCGGCTCCCGCGCGGAAGTCTCGGGCATCACCCCGTCAGACCGCGCTGCCGACGCGGCGGACGTGATCGAAGAACTCGACATCGACGACACCTGGATCGGCGGCCACGGTCACGGCAGCACCATCGCGCGCACCTTCGCCGTCGATCATCCCGAGCGCGTCAACGGACTGCTCATGCTGGGTGTCGAAGACGAGCAGATCCCTCTCGCCCCTGGCATCCCGGTGCTGATCATCCAGGCCGAGAACGACGACGTCACCCCCACCGTGAACGCCGAGACGCTGCAGGCGACCGCACCCGAGCGGGCGACCATCACCCGCATCCCCGAGGCCGACCACTACTTCGTCGCGACGCACCCGATCGAGACCGCCGTCGTGATCGAGGAGTACCTCGACTGGGACTGACTCCCGCCGAAGAGTCGACGATGAACCCGGTTCGCACAGCGGTCGCCGATCTGGCACCCGGGTACTTCGCCGCCGTGATGGGCACCGGCATCGTCTCGATCGGACTGCACGACCTCGGAGCCGGTGCTGCGTCCGTCGTTCTGATGTGGCTCGCCGCCGCCCTATACGTGGTGTTCTGGGGTCTGTACGTCTGGCGAGCGGTCGCGTTCGGGCAGAACGTCGTCGCCGACCTGCGCGATCCCGAGAAGGCCTTCGCCTTCTTCACCGTGGTGGCGGCCTCCGGTGTTCTCGGCGTGCGCTTCGCGCGGGAGGAGCTGGCGGCGCTCGCCGTTCCGCTGTTCGTGCTCGCGGGCGTCATCTGGGTCGTGTTCGGGTACCTCCTCCCGTGGCAGGTGCTGATGACTCGCGACGGCAGGCCCATCCTGGCGCGTGCCAACGGCACCTGGTTCATCTGGGCCGTCGCCAGCCAGTCCCTCGCGATCAGCATGACGCAGCTGCACCCGCCCGCAGGCAGCGAGATGGCCACCTGGGTGGGTGTGCTCGCTGTGCTCGCGTGGTCGGTCGGCGTGGTGCTGTACGCCGCCATCGCAATGCTCGTGCTCCTTCGCGTCGTGCACTACGGCGTCACTCCGCAGCAGTTCGATCCGGCCTACTGGGTGGCGATGGGTGCACTCGCGATCGCCGTCGTCGCCGGTGCGAGCATCGTCGGGATGCCCCAGACGCCGATCGTCGACGCGGTGCGCCCGCTGATCGCCGCGACGGTCGTGATCTTCTGGGTCTTCTGTCTCTGGCTGATTCCGCTGCTGGTGGGGGCGGGGGTGTGGCGTCACGGTGTGCACCGCGTGCCCCTGCGGTACGTGCCGACGCTCTGGTCGATGGTGTTCCCCATCGGGATGTTCGCCGTCGCGTCCGAATCGCTCGCGCGGGCCGACCGGCTGCCTGCTGCCGGAGCAGTCGGCCGCGTCGGGCTGGTGATCGCCGTGATCGTGTGGGCGATCGTCTTCGTCGCGATGCTGCACCACGCGGGCCGGACGGTCTGGCCGTCGCGGCGGGTTGCCTCCCTCAGCCGCGCAGATTCTTCCGCATGAAGATCTGCTCGGTGCCGTCGTCCTGCGGCACCCGCTCGCTGATGTGGTAGCCGCACGACTCATAGAGGCGGATGTTCGCTTCGCTCAGGCTGCCGGTGAACAGCTCCGCCTGCGTGGCGCCGCTCTCGCGCTCCGCGATGTCCAGCAGCCCGCGGCCGACGCCCTCGCCTTGCAGGTCGGGCGCGATCGCGATCCTGCCGACCAGCGGCAGGCCTGCGTCGATGCGTCCGCGCAGCGCGCCGACGAGCCTGGCGTCGACGCGAGCCGTCCAGCCGTAGCAGTCGACGAGCTCAGCCTGAACGGCCTCGAGGGTCTGCGTGAGCGGCGGCATGTCGGTGCTGCCGTAGATCTGCGCTTCCGACACGAACGCCGCCCGCTGCAGGGTCAGCACCTCTCCGGCGTCGTCGGGCGAGATCCGGTCGTACGTCACGTCGAGAGAGGCCATGCCCCCATCATCCCTCTTCGCGCAGGCGCGGTTCGACGCGGTTCTCGGGGCGCAGGCCGGCTTTGTCGGCGTAGAACGCGCGGATGCGGTCCATGTCGGCCGGGATGTCGCCGCTGAGCTCGAGGGTCGGTCCGAGTCCGGTTGTCATGGTCGTGCGGTCGACGTAGCCGAGGGTCACGGGCATCCCGGCCTCACGGGCGATTCGGTAGAAGCCCGACTTCCAGTGCGTGTGGCCCCGGCGGGTGCCGTCGGGCGTGACGACCAGGCCGAACACCTCACCGCGCCGCACCATCGCGACCACGTCGGCGACGACGCGGCCGGGATCGTCGCGATCGACGGGGATACCGCCCAGCGCGCGCATGAGCGGACCGCGACAGCCGTGGAACAGGCTCTTCTTGCCCAGCCACCGCACCTCGATCCCCAGGCGCCACGCGATCGCCAGCATCAGCACGAAGTCCCAGTTCGAGGTGTGCGGGGCGCCGATGAGCACGGTCGGCGTGGTCGGCGCGGGTCGGGAGCGAAGAGTCCAGCGGCTGCAGAGCCAGAAGACCCGCGCGATCAGGCGTCGAAGCATCCGTCAACGCTACGACAGGCGATATGCGGGCGAAGGCATGCCGTCGGCATGGTTGGACGACTGGCGCGACGAAATCAACCCCCTCAGCAGGTCAGAGGGCCGGTGTTAGCGTCGGGCCGAACACACAACCGACCGCGCGCCGCGCAGCGCCGCGCAGAAGACAGAGGTGGTATTCATGGCAGCCAAGAGCACCGCGACCCAGAAGTCGAAGAACTCCGGCCCCAAGACGAAGGACTCGGCGAAGACGAAGGACGCCGCCGAGACCACGCCGCTGGAGAACGCGGAGAAGGGCTTTCAGGCGTCGCCCGACCTGATTCGCGATCTGCAGGCAGTGCTCGTCGACCTCATCGAGTTGTCGGTGCAGGGCAAGCAGGCCCACTGGAACGTGGTCGGCCGTAACTTCCGCGACACCCATCTGCAGCTCGACGAGATCATCGAGGCGGCGCGCGGCTTCGGCGACACGGTGGCCGAGCGCATGCGCGCGCTGCACGCCGCCCCGGACGGGCGCAGCGCCACCGTCGCCAAGGCGACCACGCTGCCCGAGTTCCCGATGGGCGAGGTCTCCACGACCGAGACGATCGACCTGATCACCGTGCGGCTCGAGACGACCGTGGCGACCATGCGCCGGGTGCACGACCAGGTCGACGACGAGGATCCGACCTCGGCCGACATCCTGCACGCGATCATCGAGAAGCTCGAGCAGTTCGCGTGGATGGTCAGCGCGGAGAACCGCACCCCTGCGTCGTGACTTCGGGACGCAGCGAGGGCCGTCACCCGGTTCGGGTGACGGCCCTCGCTGTCGGCGGCACTCAGGCCGGCTGCGGCAGCAGGCTGAACGACACAGCGCCCTGCTCGTCGACCGAGGCGTCGAGCACCTTGTCGTCGAGGGCGTCGGCGGCGGCCTTCTCGAGGAACACGTGGATGTCCTCGTCGCCGATGATGGAGTCGCCCGGCTCGGGCGTGGGGGCGACCGTCACCGCGAAGCGGGGCTCGGCCTCAGTGCCAGACGAGTGGATGCGGAGTCCGGCATCCGGCGTCGTGCTCTGCTGGGCGACGATGGTCGCCGCGATCGTATTTGCGTTCTCGGTCAGGGTGAGCATCGGCTCTCCTTCCGGTTGCGGACACCGCACCGTCCGGCGCGATGTGCGTGCCACGATTCCGCACCCGCGCGCCCGGTTCAAGCTCAGCGCGGGACTCTGAGGGGTTTCACACGAAGCGCGTGCCGCGCAGGGCGTGCGGGCCTTCAGCGGTTGCGGCCCAGCAGCAGCGGCAGCCCGAGCCACAGCAGCAGGATCACGACGAGCCCGATGCCGCCCGCGATGAACGCGAAGACGTGGTTGAACGTGAAGTCGATGATCAGAACGGTGATCCCGACCGTGAGCGCCGCGATCACCACCATGTTGGCCTTCACGATCCGATGCGAGGCATGCACGAGCTCGGCCTTGCGGCCTTTCGCGAAGAGCACGCGATGCATCCCGACCGGCGTGAGGGCCAGGATGGTCGCGGTCGCCGCGAGCAGCACCAGCACGATGTAGAGAAGGCGCTGCGGGTCGGTCAGGTCCCGGAACAGCGGCTGGAAGGCGACGGCCAGCAGGAAGCCGGTGAGGATCTGCGTGCCCGTCTGCATGACGCGCAGCTCTTGCATGAGCTCCTCCCAGTTGCGGTCGGCGCGCTCAGCGGCGGTCTCGTCGCGCCCGTCGTGCTGGGCATCGGCCTGCGGATCGTTCATGAGATCTGACGCTACACGCCCGCTCCGGGGCGGAACGAGAGGCGTGCGCTGGCGCGAGCTGCTCCGCTCGAGCCTGCTGCTCCGGGGCGGCGTACCATCGAGGGATGCCCGAGAACCAGGCGTCCGAGATCCCGTCGCGCATCCTCACCGCACCGCCGGGACTGACACTGATCGGCGCGGATGCTGCCGGGGTGTGCGCCGACGGGCACTGCGCGCTGTCGCCCGCGCAGCCGACGAGCGTTGACGGCGTGGCCGGCGTCGACGCGGGGGATGCCCGGGCATCCGGAGCCGACGCGGGCTGAACCGCCTACGCGACGAACGCCTCGTGTGCCTCGGGGGTCACCGCGAAGGCACCGCTGGCGCCCTCGGGCGCGGGGGTGGTGATGGTCATGAAGCGGACCGCACTCCGCGGCCCGCCCCTGCGAAGATCCTCAGTGGGCGCCGTGCGCGGGTGCGCCGTCGCCCTCGTCGTCGGGCTTGCGGATCAGGAACGCGCCGACGATCGTGACCGTCGCGATGACGGCGCCGATGGTCAGCGCCGTGCGCGTGCCCGCCGCCACGGCCCCGGGCACCTCGGTGCTGCCGCCGGCGTTCACGATGGCGGTGAAGACGGCCATCATCACGGCGATCCCCGCCGCTCCCGCGACCTGCTGGACGGTGCCGATCACCGCGCTGCCGTAGGAATAGAACTTCGGCTTGAGTGACGCGAGGGATGCCGTGAACAGCGGGGTGAACGACAGCGCGAGGCCGACCGAGAGCAGCGACTGGGCCCCGAGCACGAGCCAGATCGGGGTGCCGACGGTCACGGTCGTGAACAGCCACAGCATCGACGCCGCGAGGATCGACCCGGGGATGAGCAGGATGCGGGTGCCGTGGCTGTCGTAGATGCGGCCGATCACCGGGCCCAGCAAGCCCATGGCCAGGGCGCCGGGCAGCACGACGAGACCGGCTTCGAGTGCCTTCAGCTGCAGGGCATCCTGCAGGAACAGCGGGATGATGGTGATGCTGCCGAAGAACGCGAGCGACAGCAGGAACATCTGGATCATCGACAGCGAGAAGTCCCTCGAGGCGAACACCCGCAGGTCGAGCAGCGCGTCATCGTCGCGCTGCAGCAGCACCTGCCGCCAGAGGAACAGCGCCAGTCCGACCACGCCGATCGCGAGCGCGACCGCCATCGGCGCCCAGTTGGCGCCGTTGCCGAGTCCGCCGATCTGGCTCAGGCCGAACACGAGCCCGCCGAATCCGAACGCCGACAGCACCACCGAGAGCAGATCGATCGGGGCGTAGACGGTCTCGCCGACGTTCGTCAGCCAGCGCCACCCGATGAACATCGCGATCAGGGCGATCGGCAGCACGACCACGAAGATGGCCCGCCATCCGAAATGGTCGAGCAGGAAGCCCGACATCGTGGGCCCGATCGCCGGAGCGAGCGATATCACGATGCTCACCCGGCCCATCATCCGGCCGCGCGACGACGCGGGTACCAGGTTCATGATCGTCGTCATCAGCAGCGGCATCATGATGGCCGTCCCCGACGCCTGCACGACACGGGCGACGAGCAGCACGACGAAACCGGGCGCGAGCGCGGCGATCAGCGTTCCCGTCGAGAACAGCGTGATGGCTCCGAGGAACATCTGCCTCGTCGTGAAGCGACGCAGCAGGAACCCGGTGATCGGGATCACGACCGCCATCGTCAGCATGAACGCACTGGTGACCCATTGCGCAGCGATGGGGGTGATGCCGAGATCGGTGATCAGGTGGGGGATCGCGATGCCCATCGTCGTCTCGTTGAGGATGGCGACGAAGGCGGCGGCGAGCAGCACCCAGATCACGGCCATGTCCTTCGCAGGGATGAGGCCGGCAGAAGGACGCACGACAGGAGTGGACCCGGTGTGGACGGTGGACATGGGTCTCCTCGAGAGTGGATGCGAACGGCGAAAGTGCTCCGACCATGGAGCAGAACACGGCCGGCCGACGCCGGTCGAGAAGAACAGCCGTCCATCCTAACCCCTGTGCGCCCAGCGGTATTCCCCGTCTTGCGCGGACTAGCCTGAAGAGATGAGCATGGGCGGCGGAGGAGGACGCGGCGCGGTCTTCCGCGGCGTGGACGAGGCCGCGCAGCGGCGCATGAACGCCGCGGCCCCCACCGTGCCCGGTCTCGGTCGCCGCGTCGTCGCGCTGTTCACCCCGTATCGCGGGCGTCTCGCGCTCACCGCGCTGCTGGTGATCGTCGGGGCCGGGGTGGCCGTCATCCCTCCTCTGCTCGTGCAGCACATCTTCGACGACGCGTTGTTCCCCCTCGACGGCGGCGGACCGCGCATCCCGCTGCTCACGATGCTGGTGAGCATCACGATCGGGCTGTTCCTGCTGTCGGCCGTGCTGGGCGTGACGCAGACCTGGCTCACGTCCACGGTCGGCAACGAGGTCACCGGCGACCTGAGGGTGCGGCTGTTCGAGCACCTGCAGGCGATGGAGCTCGGCTTCTTCACGCGCACGAAGACAGGAGTGATCCAGTCTCGGCTGCAGAATGACGTCGGCGGTGTGTCTGGTGTGCTCACCAACACCGTCACGAGCGTGCTCGGCAACACCGTGACGGTGATCGCCTCGCTCGTCGCGATGCTCCTGATCGACTGGCGTCTCACACTCATCGCGGTGATCCTCATGCCGATCCTCGTGCTGGTGCAGCGCCGGGTAGGGCAGGTGCGCGCGCGCATCGCCGGCGAGACGCAGGAGTCGCTGTCGGAGCTGAGCAGCATCACGCAGGAGACGCTGAGCGTCTCGGGCATCCTGCTGTCGAAGTCGTTCAACCGCCAGCGCACCGAGTCGGTGCGATACCAGGCCGAGAACCGCAATCAGGTGCGACTGCAGGTGCGGCGCGCGATGAGCGGTCAGGGCTTCTTCGCCGTCGTGCAGGTCATCATGGCCAGCGTGCCGGCGATCGTCTACCTGGTGGCCGGTTTCTTCCTCACCGGCGGCGCACCCGAGATCACCGCCGGCGCGATCGTCGCATTCACGACCGTGCAGGCGCGGCTGCTCATGCCGCTGATGGGCCTGATGCGTGTGGCGCTCGACCTGCAGACCTCGGCCGCTCTGTTCGCGCGCATCTTCGAGTACCTCGACATGGTGCCGCAGATCCAGGACGCACCCGACGCGATCGACGCCGCCGATGCTCCGGGGCCGCGCGGTCGCATCGAGTTCAGAGACGTCGTGTTCCGGTATCCGGATGCCCCGCCCGAGGCGCGCCCGACTCTGGACGGCGTCTCGTTCGTCGCTGAGCCCGGCACGCACGTCGCCTTCGTCGGGCCGTCGGGTGCCGGCAAAACCACCATTCTCTACCTCGCGCCCCGCCTGCACGAGGCGTCCGGCGGCACCGTCGAGTTCTCGGGGGCCGACGTGAAGACGCTCACGCAGGAGTCGATCATCGACCGGATCGGGATCGTCTCGCAGGAGACGTACCTGTTCCACGCGACGATCCGCGAGAACCTGCGGTATGCGAAGCCGGATGCCACCGACGAGGAACTCGAGCGCGCGTGCCGCGCGGCGAACATCCACCACGTGATCACGTCGTTCGACCGGGGATACGACACCGTCGTGGGGGAGCGCGGCTATCGGCTTTCGGGCGGTGAGAAGCAGCGCATCGCCATCGCCCGCGTGCTGCTGAAGGATCCGCCGGTGCTGCTGCTCGACGAGGCGACCTCGGCCCTCGACACCGTGTCGGAGCGGGTCGTGCAGGAAGCGCTGGACACCGCCGCGCAGGGCCGCACGACGCTGTCGATCGCGCACCGGCTGTCGACCGTGATCGACGCCGACGTGATCCACGTCGTCGAGGCCGGCCGCATCGTCGAGTCGGGCACGCACGCCCAGCTGCTCGCGGCGGGCGGGCTCTATTCCACTCTCGCGGCGCAGCAGATCGCGGCGGCTCGGATCGGGGACTGACGCCCGCTTCCGGTCGTCTCGGAGAAGGCTTTCCGCCGGAGTCTTGACGGAAAAAATACCGCCTTCCTACGGTGGGGGACGCCGACGTCGCAGCTGACGTCTCCGCGCTCGATGAGGAGGAACAAATGAAACGTCCCCGCACTGTGGCGGCGGGTGCCGCCGCGGCGGTCGCCTTCGCCTTGGCTGTGGCCCCAGCCGCGGCTTCCGCCGCGGCTCCCCCCGCGCCGCCGGCTCCTACGGCGATAGATCTCGCCAGAACCGGTACGTTCACGGCATCCGGTACAGAACTGAACAACCCGGACCGGTTCGGAGTGAAGTACATCAATGACGGCGAGACGGGCACCCGGTGGTCGTCGGACTACAAGGACGATGCGTGGGTGCAGGTCGAGTTCGCCGCTCCGTCGCCGGTGCACACCGTCGAGATCGAATGGCCGAACGCGTGTGCGAGGGACTTCCAGCTGCAGACGTCGACGAACGGTCGCGACTGGACGACGGCAACGACGAAGCAGTCCAGCACGTGCCCCCGGGTGGATGAGATCGTCATCGACTCCAAGACGCCGGTGAGCTTCGTGCGCATGCAGGGGACGAAACGCTGGGGCAACTTCGGCTACTCGATCTCCGAGATGCGCGTCTGGAACGGAGCCAAGCCCGCGCCCGTGCCCCCGGCGCCTCAGCTTCCGCTTGTGCCGCTGCCGGTCAGCGTCACGGAAGGGACCGGCTCTTTCACCATGCCGTCCGACGCGGGCATCGCCGTCACCGGTGACGGAACCGACGCCGCCGAGCTGCTCGCCGACGTCCTTCGCGACTCGAGCGGCTACGAGCTGCCGATCACTCAGGGAGAAGAGGGCTCGGTGACCATCCGAGTCGCTGACGGCCTCGGCCCGGCAGGTCACGAAGAGGAGGGATACGTGCTCGACGTCGATGCCGACGGCGTTCGTCTCGCTGCCGCGACCGCGGCGGGCGCCCTGAATGCGGTGCAGACTCTGCGCCAGCTGCTGCCCGCGTGGTCAGAGGGCGACCAGCGTGTCGACATCGACTGGACCGTGCCTTTCGTCTCGATAGTGGACTACCCGCGCTTCGCGCACCGTGGCTTCATGATCGACACCGCCCGCAGCTTCTACGACGTCGCCGAGGTCAAGCGCATCATCGATTCGATCGCGCCGCTCAAACTCAACCGCCTGCACCTGCACCTCACTGATGATCAGGGCTGGCGCATCGCCATGGACACGCCGTCCGAGAACCCGTCGGGCGTCGACTTCGGGCTGCTCACCCAGATCAGCGGCAAGACGGCGATGACGTACAACCCCCAGGGCGCGCTGATGGGCACCGAACTCGGGCACACGGGGTTCTACACGAAGGATGACTACCGCGAGATCGTCTCGTACGCAGCGGAGAACGGCATGATGGTGATCCCCGAGATCGACATGCCGGGGCACACCAACGCGGCTCTGCACGCGATCCCGCAGCTGAACTCGGAGAAGTCCACACCCAAGCCGCTGCCCGGCGAGCAGACGACGCCACACCAGGGCACCGGCAACGTGGGCGAGTCCAGTTTCGATGCCGACAACCCTGTCACCTATCAGTTCATCGACGAAGTGCTGGTGCAGCTCGCCGAGCTCACCCCCGGGCCGTACCTGCACATCGGCGGCGACGAGGCGCACAGCACTTCACGCGCCGACTACACGAAGATGGTCGACTACGCCACCGCGCGGGTCGCGGAGCTCGGCAAGACCGTGATCGGCTGGAACGAGTACGGCGCGACCTCGCTGCCACAGGACGACGCGGTCATCCAGCTGTGGACCGGCGACGGAGGGAACGTCGCCAGAGCGGTGCAGGATCGCGGCGCGAAGGTCATCCTGTCGCCGGCGAACAAGACGTACTTCCCGCAGAAGCAGGACACCCGTCAGCCGCAGGGCGGGCTGTGGGCGTGCGGCGGCCCGTGCACCCTGGAGAACGCCTACAGCTGGAACCCGGCCAAGCACGTCGCAGGGATCACCGAGTCGGACGTGCTCGGGGTCGAAGGTGCGTTCTGGGGCGAGTTCATCCGCGGCGTCGACCAGGCTCAGTTCTACAGCTTCCCCCGTGTGCTCGCCGTGGCCGAGGCCGGTTGGACGCCTCAGGAGGAGAAGAACGCCGCGGAATTCCTGCAGCGAGTATCGGACAGTGGCCCGCGGCTGACGCTCCAGGACGTGAACTTCTTCCCGACGGCGACCGTGGACTGGACGGCGTCAGCTGCCCCGACAGTCACGACCACAGCTCTGGACGCGGCGACGCGAGCGGCTGCAGAGCCGGGTACCGCCCAGGTGGACTGGCACGCCGTCGTTCCTGCAACCTCGTCCGGCGAAGTGACCGCGACGGTGACCTGGTCGGACGGGGAAACCGAGAACGTGGCTCTGGCTGCGGATCGCGGTACCGACATCGTGAGGATGACGATGTCTTCGCCGTATTCGGGCCAGTCCACGCGCGTGTTCGCAGACCCTGGGGTCTACACGGCCACGCTGCAGGTGTCCGCCGGCGGCGAGGTGGTGGCCACCTCGGTGGCGACCGTGACGCTCGCCGCGGTCGATCCGGTCGATCCGGTCGATCCGGTCGATCCGGTTGATCCGGTCGATCCCGTGGGTCCCGGAGCCTCGGACGGAGGCGAAGCGCCCGGTCCTTCCGGCGCTTCGCAGGGGATGCCCGCCAGCGGGTCTTCACGTGGCGACCTGGCCACTACGGGTGCCGAATCCTGGCCTCTGGCAGCGGCTGGCGGCGCGGCAGTGCTGGTCGCACTCGCGCTCATCCTGCGCCGACGCGCCACCCAGGACTGACGCTGCGGTGCGTGCGGGTGCGATGGTCTTCGGACCGTCGCACCCGCTTTCAGTTCTCCTGGAATTCTTTCCTCAGGGGCATTGTCCGTTATGTAACGGAAATATGTCGCTGCCTTTACGGAAAAAATGATCCTGCCTACTGTGATGCCCATGACATCGCCCGCCGGAGTGCATGCATTGGTGCGCCGGACCCATGAAGACAGGGTCCTGCACGTGCTGCGCGAGCACGGCGCCCTGACCCGGGCGGAGCTCGCCGACAGGATCGGCCTGTCGCGCACCACGCTCTCGGAGATCACCGCGAGTCTCCTCTCACGCGGACTCATCGCCGTCGACAGGAGCGCGGCGCCGATCGCCGGTCGAGGTCGCCCCGCGCAGACGCTGCGTCTGGATCCTGTCGCCGGACTGTACCTCGGGGTCGACTTCCGCCACCGTGCCGTGCAGGTGGTGATCGCCAACGCGGCGCGCGAGATCATCGCCTCCGATGGTCTCGCCTACAGCGACCCGGCCGAGGCGTCCGATCAGCGGCCGGACTGGGTCCAGCGCAGCCGGGTCGCGTTCGACCTCATCGATCGAATGGCGACCGCCGGCGGTGTGCACCTGCGCGGAGTACTCGGCATCGCCGTCGGGCTGCCGGGGCCCTTCCCGCCGCGCATCCCCCGCCCTCACGATGCTCCGATCGCGGAGGCACGCCGGGAGCTCGCCGACACTGTGCGCTCCGAGTTCGCGCAGCGATTCGGCATCGACGTCGTTCTCGACAACAACACGAGGCTCGCCGCCCTGGCCGAGGCGGCATGGCGTCCGTCCGAAGCCGTCGCCGACCTGCTGTACGTGCGACTGTCGGACGGCGTCGGCGGCGGCCTCGTCGTCGACGGACGGCTCGTGGCAGGCTCCACGGGGTTCGCCGGCGAGCTCGGGCACCTGCGCGTGGCAGGCGCCGACGGCGAGTGCCGGTGTGGGAAGCGCGGCTGTCTCGAGACGGTCGCGTCGATCCACGCCGTGCTGGTCGCATGTGCGCAGGCGGGTGTCGCGGTGGAATCCCTCGACGAGGTGGAGTCCGCCGCCGCCAAGGGCGACCCCAGCGTTCTCGCGGTGCTCCGAGCTGTCGGCAGCGCGGTCGGCCAGGTTCTCGGGTCTCTCGCGGTCGCGCTCAACCCACGCGAGATCGTCATCGGCGGCGAGGTCGCTCTGGCCTCGGACGTGCTGATCGATCAGATCGTCGAGACCGTGACCTACGAGCTGCTCCCCGTCGGCCGGTACGGACCCCGCATCCGGCGCACGTCCCTGCGCCATGAAGCCGGCGCGATCGGCGGAATCATCGCGCTGCTTCGACGCACGCCCGTGCTGGCCGGATATCCCACCCTCACCGATCCCGCCCTGCCTGAGGGCCGAACCCCGAGAGAGAAGATGAACGCCCCACTCGCACCGACAGGAGGGTCGCGATGAGCGCCCCCGCCCGCAGCGTCCCGCCCGAGACCGCGACCGCCGCTATGGCCGCGACACGCGCACGCCGCCCGCGCCGTGCCGCGGCACCGCGACCGCACCGCAATCCGGTGGTGCTCACCACCCTCAGCATCGTCGCGGGAATCGGCATCTGGTGGCTGCTGGCGATTCTCGGCTTCCGGCTCCCCACGCCCATCGAGGTCATCACCCGTGCCGGAGAGCTGATCGTCGACGGCACGCTCATCGGCGACCTGGGCGCCTCGCTGGCGCGCGTGCTCACCGGCTTCCTCCTCGGAACACTGGTCGCGATCCCGGTCGGCTTCCTGATGGGCTGGTACACCTGGGCCCGAGGGCTCATCGAGCCGTGGATCCAGTTCTTCCGCACCATCCCGCCGCTCGCGATCATCCCGCTCGCCATCGTGCTTCTCGGCATCGGGGAGGAGCCGAAGATCCTGGTGATCTTCCTCGCAGCCTTCTTCGCATGCGTGATCTCGACCTTCCAGGGCGTCGTCAACGTCGACCGCACGCTCATCAACGCCGCCCGAGTGCTGGGCGCGAAGGACGGCGCGATCTTCATCCGTGTCGCCGTGCCGGCATCGGTGCCGTTCATCCTCGTCGGCATGCGCGTCGGTCTCGGTGCCTCGTGGGCGACCTTGGTCGCCGCCGAGCTGATCGCCGCACAGGCCGGGCTGGGATACCGGATGCAGCAGGCGCAGCTCTACTACGACCTGCCGACGATCTTCGTCGGCCTCATCGTCATCGGCATCTTCGGTCTGATCATGGACCGACTGCTGCTGCTGGCCGAACGCAAGCTCACAGGATGGCAGGAGCGCCGATGAACACCACCGACCCGCGCATCAGCGTGCAGGGCGTCACCAAGACCTTCGACCTCAAGGGCGAGAGCTTCGTCGCCCTCGACAACGTGTCGCTCGATGTCGCCGACAACGAGTTCGTCACCGTGGTCGGACCCAGCGGATGCGGCAAGTCGACGCTCATGAACATCCTCGCCGGCCTCGACACCCCGACCTCCGGAGAGGCTCTGGTCGACGGTGCTCCGGTCACCGGTCCCGGCCCGGACCGCGGAGTCATCTTCCAGCAGTACGCGCTGTTCCCCTGGCTCACCGTGCGCAAGAACGTCGAGTTCGGTCTGAAGACCGCGGGTCTCGGCGCCGCCGAGCGTCGAGAGCGGGCGCAGCACTTCATCGACATGGTCGGCCTCAGCGACTTCGCCGACGCGCTGCCGAAGATGCTCTCCGGTGGCATGAAGCAGCGCTGCGCGATCGCCAGGGCATACGCGGTGAATCCCAGCATCCTGCTCATGGACGAGCCGTTCGGCGCGCTCGACGCGCTCACCAGGGTGAAGCTGCAGGAGCAGCTGCTCGGCACCTGGAGCCAGGAGAAGCGCACCGTCATGTTCATCACCCATGACGTCGACGAGGCTGTCTTCCTCGCCAACCGGGTGATCGTCATGGCCGCCCGCCCGGGCCGCATCTACGAGATCGTCGACGTCGATCTGCCGTACCCGCGCACCGAGGAGATGCGGCTCAGCCCCGAGTTCGCGGCACTGCGCAATCGCGTCTGGAACGCGGTCTACCACCAGACCCCCGGCCACCGCGTCACGACCGCCGTCTCCTGACGGCTCTCCCACCCGCAGCCGTCATCCGACGGCTCGACCCACAGCCGTCCCGACGGCCCGCACAACAAGAGGAACACCCATGAATCGCAACACGCGCGCACGTGGCATCGCCGCCGCAGCCGCACTGCTCACGGCCGCTGCACTCGCGGTCACCGGCTGCTCGACCGGATCCGGCGGCGACAAGCCCGCCGACGGCGACTCGTCCGCCGTTGAGATGCCCACCGTCCGGTTCGGCTACATCGCCGACTTCAACGGCGCCAGCCTGCTCGCCATCGCCGACGATCAGGATCTGTGGGAGAAGGCCGGCCTCGAAGTCGAGACGCCGGTGTTCACCAACGGTCCGCTGCAGATCCAGGCGCTCGGCACGAACGACCTGGACTTCGGCTACATCGGCCCCGGCGCCATGTGGCTGCCGGCGTCGGGTCAGGCCGAGGTCGCCGCGATCAACAGCCTCGGCAACGCCGACCGCGTCATCGCCCAGAACGGCATCACCTCGATCAAGGACCTCAAGGGCAAGAAGGTCGCCGTGCCCGAGGGCACCTCGGGCGACATGATCCTCACGATGGCGCTGCGCTCTGCCGGCATGACGATCGATGACGTCGAGAAGGTCGCGATGGACCCCTCCACCGTGGTCGCGGCGTTCTCGTCGAAGCAGGTCGATGCCGCCGGTATCTGGTACCCGCTGATCAACACCATCGAGCAGCAGGTGCCCGACCTCGAGATCCTCGCCGAGAACGAGGACTTCTCGGAAGACGTCGCATTCCCGAGCGCGTTCGTCGCGAACCCGAAGTTCACGAAGGAGCACCCGGAGGCGACCGAGAAGGTTCTCGGCGTGCTGCGTGAGGCGATGGACTACCGTGCCGAGAACATCGACGACACGGTCGAGCTGACGGCGAAGATGCTGAAGGCGGATGCGAAGGGCTTCGCTGCCGACGCCGAGAACGCGAAGTACCTCAGCTCGAGCGAGCTGGACGAGCTGACCGAGGACGGCACGGTCGCCGCGTGGCTGACCAGCCTGAACGAGTACTTCGTCTCGGCCGGCAAGCTCGAGGACGCGACCGACGCGTCGACCTACTACCTGGGCGACGCGTTCGTCGCCGCCGGCAAGTAGCATCCACCCCCGACCTGCCGGCCGCGGGAGTCCCCGCGGCCGGCAGCACCACCTGAGAACCCCGACCGAATGAGCAGCATGCCCTCTTCCCAGAAGCGTCCGAACATCGTCCTGATCCTGACCGACGATCATGCGTCGCACGCGATCGGCGCGTACGGATCGGTGGTGAACACCACGCCGCGGATCGACGAGATCGCCGAGGCGGGCGTGCGGTTGGAGAACTGCTTCTGCACCAACGCGCTGTGCACGCCGTCGCGGGCGTCGATCCTGACCGGGACGTACAGTCACGTCAACGGGGTGACGACCCTGGAGACGCCGATCGACGCGTCGCAGCCGACGTTCGTGTCGCAGCTGCGCGAGGCCGGGTACCGCACCGGGATCGTCGGGAAGTGGCACATGGGCGAGGGGCCCGGCCACGACCCGGAGGGATTCGACTACTGGGCCGTGCTGCGCGATCAGGGCGAGTACTTCGACCCGCAGATCCTCACCTCCGACGGTGTGCAGATCGTGCCCGGGTACGCGACGGACGTCATCACCGATCTGGCGCTGGGCTGGCTCGAGTCGCTGACGGGGGAGGAGCCGTGGTGTCTGCTGATCCACCACAAGGCCCCGCACCGCCCGTGGGAGCCGGACGAGAAGCACAAGGGGATGTACGCGGACCCGATCCCGCTGCCCGCGACGTTCGATGACGACTACGCGACGCGCTCATCCGCCGCGCATCGGGCGGCGATGCGGATCGCCGATCATCTCACGCTGACCGACCTGAAGGTCGCCCCTCCCGAGGGGCTGACCTACGAGCAGGCGGCGGTGTGGAAGTACCAGCGCTACATGGAGGACTACCTGGCCTGCGTGGCGTCGGTGGACGACAACGTGGGGCGGGTGATCGACTGGATGCGCGAGCGCGGCCTCTTCGATGACACGCTCACCATGTACACCTCAGACCAGGGCTTCTTCCTGGGCGATCACGGCTGGTTCGACAAGCGGTTCATGTACGACGAGTCGCTGCGGATGCCTCTCGTGCTGTCCTGCCCCTCCCGCATCCCCGCGCGGGACGAGCCGCTGACGCAGATCGTCACGAACGTCGACTTCGCCCAGACGATCCTCGACGCGGCGGGCATCGCGCCCCACGAGCGCATGCAGGGGGTGAGCATCTGGCCCCAGCTCACCGACGACCCGCATGCTCCAACCCGCGAGGCGATGTACTACCGGTACTTCGAGAACGACGACATCAACCATCACGCCTTCGCGCACTACGGCATCCGCACCGAACGCCACAAGCTCATCTACTTCTACAACGACGGTCTCGGCCTGCCCGGGTCGTCGCCGCACACCTACCCGCCGGAATGGGAGATGTACGACCTCGAAGCGGATCCGCACGAGCTGCGAAACATCTACCACGATCCCGCGCACCACGAGCTGCGAGAGCAGCTCAAGGCCCAGCTCTGGCGGCTGCAGGCCGAGCTGCTCGACACCCCCCACCACACCCAGCCCGAACCCGAGCTCCTCCGCTCCCGGACGGAGTGAGCCGATCGGGAGCCGTCAGCGATCGACGGCTCTCGAGGGCGACCGGTGAGAGGTCACGCCGTGTGCCGCCTCACCATGCCAGCGCCTGCGTCAGTTCCAGATCGGTTTCGACGGCGTCGTACTCGGGCAGGGCGCGCAGCGAGGCCTCGAAGGCCTCGACGGCCGTTCGGTAGGCGGGATCCGGATGCTCGGCTGCGATCGTGCGCAGCGGCGGCAGGTCCATCGCGAGGATCAGCGCGATGCGCGAGCGCACCGCACCGCTCTGACCTGCCGCGGTGAGCACGTCGATGCCGCCGAGGAGAGCTGCGAGGTAGTCGTGCAGCACGGGGAGCCGGCCCTTGCCCTGCGTGACCGACGTGCCGTCGGCGCGCACGCGCCAGTGCACCGCGACGTCGGGGATGACGTCGAACGCGCGCGCCTCGGTGTACATCCGCTGCGCGACGACCTGATCCTCGTAGGCGACGTTCTCGGGAAAGCGCAGCCGTTCCCAGAGGGCGGCGCGGCTGAGCTTCGACCACGCGACGATGTTGGCCGATGCGTCGGGATGTTCCGCGAGGGTGACCCCGAGGCTCCGGGGCGCAGTGGCGGACGCGACCCACGGCTGCACGCGGCCGGGAAGGTACCCGCCGTCGACGAGCCGGGAGCGCACGTACGCGGCGGCCACGAAGTCGCTGCCGGATTCGTCGAGCGTGGCGAGCCAGGTCTCGATCGCGCGCGGCGTCAGCTCGTCGTCGGCGTCGAGGAAGCCGACGAACGGCGTGTCGACGAGGTCGAGAGCGACGTTGCGGGCGGCGCCGAGCCCCCGGGACTCGTCGTGCCGGAGCACCTGGAAACGAGCGTCGCGGGCTGCGGCGGCGGCGAACACGGCCCCCGTGTCGTCGTGCGAGCCGTCGTCGACGAGCAGGGCGTGCCAGCGGGTCTCGGTCTGCGCCTGCAGCGAGGCGAGCGCGGCGGGTGCGAAGGCGGCGACGTCGCGTCCTGGCACGATCATCGTCACAAGCGGGGTCACGACGCCGAGTCTACGGTTCACGGTCCAGTGCCCGATGTCGCTGGGCAGGCGTAGCCTGCGACGCATGACTTCGCTGACGAAGGCCACCATCGACTGGCTGTGCGACTCCGACCCGGCATTGCGCTGGCAGGTGCAGCGCGACCTGCTCGGTGAGCCGGAGGAGGTGTGGCAGGCGACCAGGGCGCGCATCGCGACAGAGGGCTTCGGCGCGGCGATCCTCGCCAGGCAGGACGCCGACGGGCAGTGGGCGGGCGGCGCGTACTTCCCGGCAGCACACTTCTCGGGCGAGGGAGTGATCGAGCGGCATCCGGGTCAGCAGCCGTGGATCGCGACGACCTGGGCGCTGAAGGACCTGCGCGATCTCGGCATGGACGCAGCGCCCCTGGCAGGCACCGCGGAGAAGATCGCCGCGAACAGTCGCTGGGAGTACGACGATCTGCCCTACTGGGGTGGGGAGATCGATGTCTGCATCAACGGGTTCACCCTCGCCACCGGGGCGTGGCTCGGAGCGGACGTGTCGGCCATCGCGGCGTGGTTTCCGGAGCACCGGCTCGCCGACGGCGGCTGGAACTGCGAAGCGGAGGAGGGCCGGTCGACGCGGTCGTCGTTCCACTCGACGCTCAACGCGGTCGCCGAGATGCTCGTCTACGAGCGCATCAGCGGCGATCGGTCGCTGCGACACGCACGCCACGGCGGCGAGGAGTACCTGCTCGAGCGGCGTCTCATGCGGCGCCTGTCGACGGGCGAGATCGTCGGCCCATGGGTGACGGATCTCATCGCGCCCAGCCGATGGCAGTTCAGTGCGCTGGCAGCGCTGGATCACTTCCGGCAGGCATCCCAGCTGGAGGGCACGGCGCCGGATCCGCGGATGGCGGATGCGATCGCCGCAGTGCGCGCCGCGCGTCGACCCGACGGCACCTGGCTGCAGGGCGATGCTCATGGGGGAGCGGTGTGGGTCGAGACCGATGCGCCTCCGGGGCAGCCGTCGAAGTGGCTCACGCTGATCGGCACCCGCGTTCTCGACTGGTGGGATGCCGCGCACTCGCCGTCATGAGCGCGTGCGTCCAACAGTGAGTCGTGGCACCACACGGTCGGATCACCGGCACACCGCAGCGACGGCATCGGCGACAAGCCTCGCGATGTGGTGAGCCGCGCCGTCGGGCAGCGGAGTGCGTGCGAAGGTGAAGCGCACCGAGGTCTGCGCGACCTCCGGCGGGATGCCGGTCGCCAGCAGCACGGGCGAGGGCTCGTCGCTTCCGGCGGCGCAGGCCGACCCGCTCGACGAGACGACGCCGCGACGCTCCAGCTCCAGCAGCACGGCCTCGCCGCTGGTGCCGGCGAAGGTGAAGCTCGCAAGGTTCGGCAGCCGACGATCGGCGGAGCCGGTCAGAGCGGCCCGCGGCACGGCATCCCGCACCGCGGCGATGAATGCCGCGGTCTGCGCGGCCACCACGGCGGCGTTCTGCACCCGTTCGACCTCGACGAGGTCGAGGGCGGTGGCGAGGCCGACGGCTCCGGCCACGTTCTCGGTTCCACTGCGACGCCCGCGCTCCTGCGCGCCACCGTGCAGCAGCGGCTCCAGAGGAACGCGTGAGCGCACGCCGACCGCTCCGATGCCCTTCGGCGAGCCGAGCTTGTGACCGGCGATGGAGACCGCGTCGGCCCCGAGCGCGCGCAGATCGAGCCATCCGGCCGACTGCACCGCGTCCACATGAACGGGCACCCCGCGCTCACGGGCGACCGCGACCAGCCCGGTGACGTCCTGCACGGTGCCGATCTCGTTGTTCGCGTGGCCCACGCTCACCAGGGCCGCGTCGGTGTGGTCCAGAGCGGTGCGCAGGTCGTCGACCGCGACCGAACCGTGGTCGTCGACCGGCAGCAGCGTGACCTCGACATCGTGCAGACGGTGCAGATACTCGGCGGAGCCCAGGATCGACTCGTGCTCGATCGGGGTGGTGATCAGCCCGTGCCGCCACGCATCCTCCCGCCGTGCACCGAGCACGATGCCCTTCACCGCGAGGTTGTTCGCCTCGGTGCCTCCCGAGGTGAAGATCACCTCCGACGCCCGCATGCCCAGCGCTGCGGCGACCCGCCCTCGGGCCCACTCCAGCGCCTCGGACGCCGCCTCGCCGACCGTGTGGTGGCTCGACGGGTTGCCGTACACCCCCGTGAGGAACGGATGCATCGCCTCGAGCACCTCCGGACGCACCGGGGAGGTGGCGGCGTGGTCGAGATAGAGCACGTCAATCGATCCGCAGATCGAGCCCGAGGTCGAGGGCTCGGGCCGAGTGCGTGAGCGCGCCCACCGAGATCACCTGCACACCGGTCTCGGCGATGGAGCGCACCGTGTCGAGAGCCACGCCACCCGACGCCTCGGCGACGGCCCGGCCCGCGATCGCGGCGACGCCCGCACGCAGATCGTCGAGTGCGAAGTTGTCGAGCAGCACCGTGTGGGCGCCGCCGTCGAGCACGGCGGCGATCTGATCGAGCCGGTCGACCTCCACGACGACGTGCGTGGTGTGCGGCAGCCGGCTGAGCGCCTCGCGCAGCGCGGTGGCGAGATCCTGTCCGCTCTGGCGCAGCACGGCGAGATGGTTGTCCTTCGCCATCACGGCGTCGGACAGCGACCGGCGGTGATTGCTTCCGCCGCCCGAGACGACCGCGTGCCGTTCGAACTCCCGCAGCCCGGGGGTGGTCTTGCGCGTGTCGGCGATGCGCACGCCCGTCCCGGCGATGGCGTCGACGTAGGCGGCGGTGAGGGTCGCGATGCCGCTCATCCGCTGCGTGAAGTTCAGTGCGACGCGCTCGGCGGTCAGCAGGCTGCGCGCGGGTCCGCTGACCGACGCGAGAGCGTCCCCGGCCTCGAAGCGGTCGCCGTCGGCGACATGCAGGTCGACCTGCACGCCGGGATCGGTGAGGGTGAAGGCGGCGGCGAACACCTCGCCGCCGCTGAACACACCCGGTTCGCGGGCGACGAGATCGGCGTTCGCGTGCGCCGACGCGGGCAGCAGGGCCGTGCTGGTCAGATCCCCCCACGGTGCGTCTTCTTCGAGGGCGGCGGACACCGTGCGTCGCAGGGTGGCAGGCGTGATCATGCGGCTCCGATCAGGGCGGGCGAGGGCAGGACGGGCGAGGGCAGGACGGGCGAGAGCAGAGAATGCGCGCCGAGCGAGTCGGTGCGGGCGAGAGCGGCGGATGCCACCGCGCGCGCCACGGTGAGCAGATTCGCGTCCTCGTGCGCAGCCGGTGAGGCCGGTGCCGGTGCCGACCACGCGTTCAGCTGGGCCAGGGCATCCCGCATCCCCGGCCGGGTGCGGATCAGACCCACCTGGTCCCACATCAGCTGCTGCAGTGCCGCTCGCGAGAACGGCGGACGGGCCGACGAGCCTGCCGACTCGTCGCGACGGTGGGCAGCGTCCTGGGCGAGCCCTTCGGCAGGCTCAGGGGCCCATGTCGGGCCGGGGGCCCGGGTC
>NZ_DAMDLU010000009.1:20092-35862 GCF_032084865.1 Microbacterium sp. | reverse complement strand
ACACGCGACGCCGGCGGCAAGGGCGCCAATCAGGCGGCCGCCGCCGCCCGTCTCGGCGCGCGCACGCGGATGATCGGAGCGGTGGGCGCCGACGTCTCCGGCGACGAGATGCGGCGAGCGCTGGCGGATGCCGGGGTCGACGTCACGGGTGTGATCACCGCCGAACGCGAGACCGGCACGGCGCTGATCATGGTCGATGCCCAGGGTGAGAACCAGATCTCGGTGTGCGAGGGCGCGAACGCCGACGTCACCCTCGACGGCGTCGAGTTCACCGCCGACGAGACGGTGATGGCACAGCTGGAGATCTCGATCGACACCGTGACCGAACTCGCGCGCCGCTGCCGCGGATTCTTCGTGCTCAACGCCGCCCCGGCGATGCCGCTGCCCGACGAGCTGCTGCGCCGAGCCGACCTCGTCATCGTCAACGAGACCGAGTACGCGCTCATCCCCGAGCTCGCCGACGCCGCCCTCGTCGCGGTCACGTACGGTGCCGAGGGCTCGGCGCTGTTCGCGCGCGGTGAGCGTCTGGCGTTCGCCCCGGCGAAGCGCGTCCGTCCCGTGAACACCGTGGGCGCCGGCGACGCGTTCTGCGCCGCCCTGACGATCGCGCTGCGCTCCGGGCTGAGCCACGAGGATGCCCTGCACGCGGCCAACGCGGTCGGCGCCGCCGCCGTCGAGGACCCCTCATCGCGCCCGCGCCTTGGTAGCCTCGGCGACTACCTGCGCGACGCCTCCGGCGCCTGACCGGATTCGCCCCGCGCATCGTTGTTGCGCAGTGCGGGCGGCAGGCGTAGTGTCGCCGCTCGTGGCAAACGAAATGCGTGAGAACGCGGACGCCCCGCAGCTCGCGAAGCGCATCCTCCTCGGCGAACCCCTCACCACGCAGCAGGTCGACGATCAGCTGCTCCCCAAGCGCATGGCGCTGCCGATCTTCGCATCCGACGCGCTGAGCTCGGTGGCCTACGGGCCGCAGGAGATGCTGATGATCATGCTCATCGGCGGGGTGTCGTTCCTGACCCTCAGCCCCTGGGTGGCGGCCGCCGTCGTGCTGCTGCTGATCGTCGTGGTGCTCAGCTACCGTCAGCTGATCAAGGCGTACCCGTCGGGAGGCGGCGACTACGAGGTCGCGTCGACGAACCTCGGCGAGGTCCCGGGCGTCGTGGTGGCCGCCGCCCTGCTCGTCGACTACGTGCTCACCGTTGCCGTGTCGATCGCATCCGGCGTCGACAACATCATCTCCGCCGTGCCGCAGCTCAACCCGCTGCGGGTCGAGCTGGCCGTCGGCTTCGTCATCCTCATCGTGATCGTCAACCTGCGCGGGGTGCGCGAGGCGTCGACCGTGTTCGCCATCCCGACCTACGTCTTCATCGGCTCGGTCGTGCTGATGATCGCCACCGGGCTCATCCGCACCCTGCTGGGCGACGCGCCCGTCGCGGCGAGCGCCGGCTACACCGTCGAGGCCGAGAGCATCTCGCAGGCGGCGATCGTGCTGCTCGTGCTGCGCGCGTTCTCGAGCGGATGCTCGGCCCTGACCGGCGTCGAGGCCGTGTCGAACGGTGTGCAGGCGTTCCGCAGTCCGAAGATCCGCAACGCGCAGGTCACCCTCACGATGATGGGCGGGGTCGCGGCGCTGCTGTTCGCCGGGCTCACCGCGATGGCGCTGATCGCGGGTGTGCGCTACGCCGAGAACCCATGCGATCTGCAGGGCTTCGACTGCTCGGGCCCGCAGCCGAGCCTGATGGCGCAGATCGCCACGGCGACGTTCGGCAGCGGCAGCATCCTGTTCTTCGTCGTCCAGGCGGCCACGGCCTGCGTGCTGCTGCTGGCCGCCAACACCGCCTTCAACGGCTTCCCCCTGCTGGGTGCGGTGCTCGCCCGCGACGGCTACGCGCCGAAGGCACTGAACACCCGCGGCGACCGGCTGGTGTTCTCGAACGGGATGATCCTGCTCGGCATCGGCGCCGTCGCGGTGCTCGTGGCATTCCAGGCGAACCTCACGGCGCTGATCCAGCTGTACATCATCGGCGTCTTCGTGTCGTTCTCGCTGGGTCAGATCGGCATGGTGCGGCACTGGCGCCGGATGCTGCGCGAGACCGCGCATCCACGACTGTCGGAGGTCGCCGCCGAGCGGCGCTCGGCCCATGTGGGGCTGGTGATCAACTCGCTCGGTGCGACCATGACCATCACGGTGCTCGTGATCGTGACGATCACGAAGTTCACGCACGGCGCGTGGATGGTGTTCTTCGCGATCCCGCTGCTGGCCCTGCTGATGCTGGGCGTGAAGCGGTACTACCGTGACGTCGAGCACGAGATCACCATCGACGACACGACGCACTTCGGCTCACAGGGCGACGTCGCCATCGTGCTCGTCAGCCGCCTGCAGAAGCCGGTGATCAAGGCACTCGACTACGCGATCGCCGCACAGCACGACAAGACCATCGCCGTGCACATCGCGCTGACGCCGGAGGACGGGAAGGTGCTGCAGCGCGAGTGGGGGCAGCACGGCATCCCGGTTCCGCTGGTGATCCTCGAGTCGCCGTACCGCACCTTCGCGCAGCCCGTCGAGCAGTTCATCCGGCAGTACCGCGAGAAGCACGGACCGTCGGTCGTCACGGTCTATCTGCCGCAGTACATCGTCGGGCACTGGTGGGAGGGCCTGTTGCACAACCGCCGGGCGCGCCGCATCGCCTCGCAGCTGATGCTCGTGCACGGCGTGACGATCACGCTCGTGCCATGGCTGCTCGACTCGTCGGAGCTGATCTACGGGCGCCGGTCGCGTCCGGTGCCGGGGCAGGAGCGCGCCGGGCGCCCGGTGGCACTGTACGGATCGTCGCCGGGCGGCCGTCGCGCGCAGCGGCCGGCCGGACCCCCCGACGCCGGCTGAGCGGGCGATCCCGGGATTACGCTGCCTACATGCCCACTGTGAACGACGTCGCCTGGCCGTTGCGCACCGAGCGGCTCGAGGTCCGACCGCTCGCCCTCGACGATCTCGACGCGATGTGGGCGATCCGGCGTCTTCCGGAGGTCAACCGGTGGCTGGGGCGGGCCCCGGCGACTCGCGAGGCCTTCCACGAGACCTACTCCGAGCAGAACCGGCGGGCGATGACCTTCGTGATCGTCCGGCCGGATGCCGAGACGGGCGCGCGGCCCATCATCGGCGATCTGATGATCCGCATCGAGGATGCCTGGGCGCAGGCCGAGGTCGCCGCGCAGGCGGCGGGGACTCAGGCCGAGCTGGGCTGGGCGCTCGCACCCGAGTACACCGGGCAGGGCTACGCCGCAGAGGCGGTGCGCGCGGTGATCGATCTGTGCTTCACCACGCTGGGCCTGCGCCGCGTGCACGCGGGCTGCTTCGCCGCCAACGAGCCGTCGTGGCGGCTGATGGAGCGCCTCGGGATGCGTCGTGAGGAGAGCAGCCGCAAGACCGGGCTGCATCGCTCGGGCGAGTGGATGGACGGGCTGAACTACGCGCTGCTCGCCGAGGAGTGGCCCGTCGAGCGCTGATGCCCCGACCCGCGCCCGTCGGTCCGTCCGCCCGTCGGTCCGTCCGCCCGTCGGCCTGTCAGCGGTCGAGGACGGCTTCGGGGCGCAGGTCGAGCCCGCGCAGCGCCTGCGCGTTGAGCGCCACGACGATGGTCGACAGGCTCATCAGCACGGCGCCCACCGACATCGGCAGCACGAATCCGATCGGCGCGAGCACGCCGGCCGCGAGTGGCACCGAGATCAGGTTGTACCCGGCCGCCCACCACAGGTTCTGCGCCATCTTGCGGTAGCTGGCCCGCGACAGCTCGATCACCGAGACGACCGAGCGCGGGTCGTCGGATGCCAGGATCACCCCGGCCGACGCGATCGCCACATCCGTGCCGGCGCCGATCGCTATGCCGACATCGGCCTGTGCGAGGGCGGGCGCGTCGTTCACGCCGTCGCCGACCATCGCCACCGTCCTGCCCTCTGTCTGCAGCGCGGCGACCTTGGCCGACTTGTCCTCTGGGCGCACCCCGGCGAAGACCCGGTCGATCCGCAGTTCGTCGGCCACCGCGTGCGCCACGGCCTCGGCATCGCCGGTGATCATCACGACCTGCAGGCCCCGCCTGTGCAGCGCGTCGACGGCCTGCCGCGACTCGGCACGGATCTCGTCGGCCAGCTTCAGCCCGCCGATGACCTGCCCGTCGCGCAGCACGTGCAGGATGATCGCCCCTTCGGATCGCCAACGGTCGGCATCCGGCACCTCGTCGACACCGCCCTCGGTGAGCAGGTGCGGTCCACCGACGCGGATCTCGGCGCCGTCGACCGTCGCGGTGACGCCGACGGCGGGCGACGAGCGGAAGCCGGTCGCCGTCAGCACATCGGTGGGTCCCTGAGCTCGTCGAAGGGCGGATGCCGCTCGGACGATCGCCCTGGCCAGCGGGTGCTCGCTGTCGGCCTCGGCGGCCGCGGCGAGCGCCAGCACGGCGTCGGCGTCCCAGCCGTCGGCGGGGGCGACGGCGGTGACGGTCGGCTCGCCCTTGGTGAGGGTTCCGGTCTTGTCGAACAGCACCGTGTCGACGGTGCGCATGCTCTCGAGCGCGAGGCGGTCCTTCACGAGCACGCCGGTGCGCGCTGCGCGCTCGGTCGCGATCGAGACGACCAGCGGGATCGCGAGCCCCAGGGCGTGCGGGCAGGCGATCACGAGCACGGTGATGGTGCGGACGACCGCCTCGTCGGGCATCCCGAACAGGGTCCAGACCACCGCGGTGATCGCGGCTGCGCCCAGCGCGAACCAGAACAGCCAGGCGGCGGCGCGGTCGGCGAGGCGCTGCGCCCGAGAGCTCGACGCCTGTGCGTCGGCGACGAGCTTGCGGATGCCGGCGAGCGCGGTGTCGTCGCCGATGGCGTCGACCACGACGCGGAGTCCCGAGTCGGTGGCGACCGTGCCGGCGGTGACGCGGTCGCCGACCCCGCGGCCGACCGTGCGGGACTCGCCGGTGAGCATCGACTCGTCCATGCTGGCGCGGCCGTCGATGATCTCACCGTCGGCCGGCACGCTGCCTCCGGGGCGCACGATGACCACGTCGCCGATGCGCAGGTCGGCCGGATCGACCGTGGTGACCTCGTCGCCGTCGACGCGCTCGGCCTCATCGGGCAGGAGAGCTGCGAGCGAGTCGAGCGCCGAGGTGGTCTGCGCGAGCGAGCGCATCTCGAGCCAGTGGCCCAGCAGCATGATGACGATCAGCAGCGCCAGCTCCCACCAGAACTCGAGTTCGTGGTGCAGGATGCCGAGACTCGCACCCCACGAAGCGAGGAACGCGACCGTGATCGCCAGGCCGATCAGCAGCATCATGCCCGGCGCGCGGCTCCTGAGCTCGGCGACGGCTCCGGTGAGGAACGGGCGGCCGCCCCAGACGTACATCACCGTGCCCAGCAGCGGGGCGATCCAGCGCGCCCACCCCGGCACCTCGTAGCCGATGATCATCGCGAACATGCCGCTCGTCGCGACCACGGGGATCGCGATCAGCAGGTTGATCCAGAACAGCCGGCGGAACTGCCCGACGTGGTCGCTGTGGCTGCCGTGGTCACCGTGCCCGGCGTGGCCGCCCGATTCGGAGGAGTCCTCTCGGATCGCAGGAGCTTCTGGCCCAGTTGCTCCTGCGTTTCGTGCGAACTCCTGCGTTCCGTGTGCGCCGTGGGCGCGGGCCTCACGGGTTGCTGCGCTACCGCGTGCGTCACCATGGTTCGCGTGCCGGTTCATCGGGTCTCCTCGCCTCGGGCCGGGCTGGCCGGCTTCTGCGGACATCAACTAAGATACCCCCCAGGGGTATTCCCGATAAGGCGCACGGAATCGGACGGAGGCTCAGGATGCCGCATCGCAGCCACCGCTTGGCGCTGACCGTCGTGCTCGGGATCGTGTTCGGCCTGCTCGGCATGCACACCCTCAGTGGCGACGCGATGGGCCACGGCCCCGGCATGATGAGCCCCGCCCATGCATCCGGGGTCTCGCCGCACGACTCCGCCAGTGCCCCTGCCCTCGCCTCGTACGAGACCTCGGCAGCAGAGGCGTCAGGACCGCCCCTGTCATCCGACATGCTGATGGTCTGCGTGCTCGCCCTGCTGGCCGCTGTCGCCCTGATCGCTCCGCCCTCGAGCTCTCTCGGCCTGAGTCCGCGCCTGCACCGGATGCCCGGCGGCCGCGCATCCTTGACGCGCGCAGCCCCGTCTCGCCCGCCCTCGCACATCGCTCTCTGCATCAGTCGAACCTGAGCGCTCGTCGCCGGCCTCGCGCCGGACTCGCATCGGCACAACCGTCGATGCTCGCCGATCACCCCCAACGACTGATCACAAAGGAACGACCTGATGCGAAACCGCACACGCACCCTCGGCGCACTCGCCGTCGCCACCGCCCTGACGCTCACCGGATGCACCGCCCCGGGCGGCGGCTCGGAGAACGTCCCGTCGAGCGCGCCGCAGAGCGCGTCCGCCGCCGCACAGGCGGACGTCGACTTCGCGATGAACATGATCGCTCATCATGAGCAGGCGATCGAGATGTCCGACGTGCTGCTCGAGAAGGAAGGGATCGACCCCGAAGTCGCCGATCTGGCGAAGCGGATCAAGGCTGCTCAGCAGCCCGAGATCGAGACCATGCGGGATTGGCTGTCCGACTGGGGCCAGGATCCCGGCATGGACGGCATGCACCATGATGGCGGCATGATGTCGGAGGACGACATGGACGCTCTGGCTGCGGCCGACGGGGCCGCAGCCTCGCGACTGTTCCTCGAGCAGATGATCATGCACCACGAAGGCGCCGTCGAGATGACCCAACAGGAGCTGTCGACTGGAAAGGACGCCGACGCCCTCGAGTTCGCCCAACGGATGATCGACGACCTGACGGCCGAGATCGACGAGATGCGCTCGATGCTCGACACGCTCTGAGCATGAAGCGGGGTGGGTCGCTGCTGGCGGCCCACCCCGCTCTGCGCCCCGCGGATCTCAGCGGAACGCGCGCAGCCGCAGGCTGTTGCCCACGACGAACACGCTTGAGAACGCCATCGCCGCACCCGCGAGCATCGGGTTCAGCAGCCCGAGCGCGGCGAGCGGGATCGCGGCGACGTTGTACGCGAACGCCCAGAACAGGTTGCCTTTGATGATGCCGAGGGTGCGTCGTGAGAGGCGGATCGCATCGGCCGCCGCGCGCAGATCGCCGCGCACGAGAGTGATGTCGGATGCCTCGATCGCGACGTCGGTGCCGGTTCCCATCGCCATGCCCAGATCGGCCTGAGCCAGCGCGGGGGCGTCGTTCACGCCGTCGCCGACCATCGCGACGACCCGCCCCTCGCTCTGCAGGCGCGAGACGACCGCGACCTTGTCGGCCGGCAGCACCTCGGCGATGACCTCGTCGATGCCGACGTGAGCGGCGATGTGCCGCGCCGCGGCCTCGTTGTCTCCGGTCAGCAGCACCGGGCGCAGCCCGAGCGCCACGAGCAACGCCACCGCCTCGGCGCTCGTCTGCTTGACCTCGTCGGCCACGACGATCATGCCCGCCGCCGCGCCGTCCCGGCCGACGAGGATGGCCGTCTGGCCGGCGGCCTCGGCATCCGCCTTCGCCGCGAGCAGCGGGGCGGAGGGGTGGATCGACCAGTCCTCGAGCAGCGAGAGGCGTCCGACCACCATCGCGTGGCCCTCGACGACGCCCGTGACACCCCGCCCGTCATGACTCTGGAACGATTCAACCTCCGGCAGCGTCCGCCGCGAGGTCGGAGTCGTCAGAGCATCCGGACCGGCGGCGGCGGGTCGCGTGGCGGCTCGCCGCGCGGCATCCGGATCATCTGAGATCTCCGACGCGGCGGCGGCGATGGCTCGGGCGATCGGATGCTCGCTGGCGTGCTCGACGGCTCCCGCGAGCAGCAGCAGCCGATCGGCATCCACCCCCTGCTCGGGCACGACGGCGGCGACGGACATGTGCCCCTCGGTGACCGTTCCGGTCTTGTCGAGCACGACGGTGTCGACCCGTCGGGTCGACTCGAGCACCTCCGGTCCCTTGATCAGGATGCCCATCTGCGCGCCGCGCCCCGTTCCCACCAGCAGCGCCGTGGGCGTCGCGAGACCCAGCGCGCACGGGCAGGCGATGATGAGCACCGCGACGGCGGCGGTGAAGGCGGCGGATGCCGGGAAGCCGAGCACCAGCCAGGTGACCAGCGCGACGAGCGCGATGGCGATGACGATCGGCACGAACAGCCCGGAGATGCGGTCGGCGAGGCGCTGCACCTCGGCCTTCCCGCCCTGCGCCTGCTCGACCAGGCGCGCCATTCGGGCGAGCTGCGTGTCAGCGCCCACACGTGTGGCGCGCACCACGAGCCGTCCGCCGGCGTTCACCGTCGCACCGGTCAGGGCATCTCCCGGCGCCACCTCGACGGGCACGGCTTCGCCGGTGATCATCGACTGATCCACGGCCGACGTGCCCGAGACGACCACGCCGTCGGTGGCGATCTTCTCGCCCGGTCGCACGACGAACTCGTCGCCGACCCGCAGCTCGCCGATCGGGATGCGCACCTCGACGCCGTCCCTGAGCGCCGCGACGTCCTTGGCACCCAGCTCCATCAGCGCGCGCAGCGCGGCTCCCGCCTGACGCTTGGCGCGCTTCTCGAAGTAGCGGCCGGCCAGCACGAACATCGTCACGCCCGCGGCGACCTCGAGGTAGATGTTGCCGGCACCGTCGCTGCGGGTGATCGCGAACGAGAAGCCGTGCGTCATGCCCGGGTGACCCGCCGTGCCGAGGAACAGCGCGTACAGCGACCACAGGAACGCGGCCGACGTGCCGAGGCTGATCAGCGTGTCCATGGTGGCGGCGCCGTGGCGCAGATTCACCCACGCCGCGCGGTGGAACGGCCAGGCGGCCCACACGATCACCGGCGCCGCCAGCGCGAGCGACGCCCACTGCCAGTAGGTGAACTGCAGCGCGGGGATCATCGCGAGCAGGATGACCGGGATCGACAGCACGACCGAGCCGATCAGCCGCTGACGCAGCGAGCGCAGCTCGTGGTCGGCCGCCGACTCGGCATCCGGATGCTCCGCACCCGCGGGTGCGGGTGGCGCAGGCACCGCCGCCGAGTACCCGGCGTTCTCGACCTCGGCGACGAGCGCCGCGGTGTCGATCGGACCGTCGACGACGATCTGCGCCTTCTCGGTCGCGTAGTTGACGGTCGCGCTGACGCCGTCGAGCCTGTTGAGCTTCTTCTCGATGCGCATCGCGCAGGATGCGCAGGTCATCCCGCCGATGTCGAGATCGACGCGGGTCTGCTCGACGCCTGACGGCGCCGCCTCGGTGCTCACGATCTGCTCCCTGGGATCGAGACGGGCTCAGGCGGTGACCGCGCGGTAGCCCGCTTCGTCGACGGCCGCGATGACGGCGTCGACATCGACGGGGGCTGCCGAGGTCACGACGAGGCGACCGGTCTGGGCGCTGACATCGATGCCGTCGACGCCGGCGAGCTTCTGGACCTCTTCGCGCACGGACATCTCGCAGTGCCCGCATGTCATGCCGGTGACCTGGAATTCGGTGGTGCTCATCGTTCCTCCTTCGTGCGGGTACCCCGGAGGGGTACTCTCACCAGAGTACTACCAAGTACCCCCCAGGGGTATTCCCGAATCGGCTGAGCAGCACCGGAAGACTTTCACTGCCTGCGTTTATGGCGGTACATCTCGACGTCGGCCCGGCGAAGTGCGTCTTCCAGCGGCTCGTCGGTCTTCAGCTGCACGACTCCCCACGACCAGGGGTGCAGGGTCAGCTGATGCATCCGCTCGATCATCGCCACGGCTCCCGCGTACGAGGTGTCGGGCAGCAGCATCACGAATTCGTCACCGCCGAGACGCGCGATCCGATCCCCCACCCGGGCGAGCGAGGTCCACTGCGCCACGAGCGACGTCAAGACCGCGTCGCCCGCGTCGTGGCCCCTCCCGTCGTTCACCGCCTTGAAGTCGTCGAGATCGATCACAGCGATCGACACCGGCCTCCTGATGCGCGACGCTCGGCGCAGAACCGTGCTCATCTCAGCCACCAGACCGCGACGGTTCAGGGCGCCGGTGAGCGGATCGGTCTGCGCCTCGACACGCACCCTGTGACGCACGAAGAAGCCGATCTCGAGACAGATCCAGCTCATGACGACGAGACCGAAGATGTTCGCCGGGCCGAAGAGCCCTGAGGCGGCCGACCCGGGAACGGCCACGCCGCCGAACGGCCCCAGCACCATCGCCGCGCTCACCGAGAGAAGAATGGCGGCCTCGACCCATCGGCCGATCCGCGCCCCGTTGAACCAGGCGAGGTACATCGCCATCACCGGCAGCTCCTGAATGCTGGCGACCGCGTTCTGCCGCTCATCGGAGAAGCCGATGTAGTAGACCGACACCGCGGCATGCAGGAACACGAGGATCAGACCGCCGCTGCGCGCGAGGCGCCGCCCGGACAGCAGCACGGCGGCGGCCACCCCCGCGCCGACGACCATCACCACCACCGCCAGCAGGATCTCGAAGACGGCGAGGTCATCCTCGAACAGCTCGATCAGCATCAGGAACGAGAAGAAGGCGCACATGATCGCCGTCACGATCGAGAAAGTCGACGTGCGTGCGCGCACCCGTCGCAGCCAGGATGCGTTCAGCCAGCCCAGTTCGGCTGCATCGGCCTCGCGGATCCCCTGCTGCACCACGACCTGTCCCCTTTCGCCATCGGGACGATCGCCCCTCCCCCCGTTTCAGGCTACCGCGCGATATACCACGTGGGCACCGGCCGGCGCGGAATACACTGAAGGTCCCTCAGGGACCGGAGTCGTATGTCTGAAATGCCGAGCGCGCGCGCGTTCTTCCAACCGATCGTCGATGTGGGCGTCATGCGCGTCATCGGCTTCGAGGCGCTCGCCCGCTTCGACGACGGCGTCTCACCGCTCGAGCACCTGAGCGAGGCTGAAAAGCGCGGCCAGCGCGCACAGCTGGAACTGCAGCTGATCGAGAGCGCCGTCGATGCCGCCTCCGTTCTGCCTGCCGAGGGATTCATCACCCTGAACGTCTCCGGACGCACCATGGGCTTCCCGCGGCTGGCCGAGACGCTGCGCCGCTGCGACCGCTCGTGGGGGCTCGAGCTGTTCGAGGGGGCGGAGCCGGACGAGTGCCTGGCGATACGCCAGCAGGTCGACGAGCTCGGCGGCTTCCTTCTCATCGATGACGCGGGGACGGGCTTCGCCGACGAGGAGCGCATCCGCCAGCTGCGTCCCGACATCGTCAAGATCGACCGCGCGGTGTTCTGGCGCTCGCTGTCGGACGACGACGGCCGGCAGCGCGTCCGCAGCATCCTCGACGCGGCCGACGAGGTCGGCGCTCGCGCGCTCGTCGAGGGCGTCGAGGACGGCTCCCAGCTCGATGCCGTGCGCGAGCTCGACGTCGACCTCGCCCAGGGATATCACCTGGGCCGGCCCACCCCCGTGGACGGGATCATCGAGATGCTCGACGACCTAGAGCGGCGCGTCGGGGTGGATGCTTCGCGTCTCTGACCTGCGGCTCGCGCCGGAGTGCCCGGGTCGCTGCCACTGCGGCAGCACCTTGATCAGGCCCAGCACGACGTAGATGAGGGTGTTGATCGCGACGAAGGTCGCCAACACGCCGAACCAGTCGCCGTACAGGATCGATTCGGGCAGCAGGATGCCGGTGCGGATCATGACGGGCCTCCTCTCGCCGCCGCGGACGCATTCGGCGTGGGCGTGCGGCTGTGGTCGACGTGCTTCCACGTGGCGCTGCGCCCGAAGGCGATCTCGAAGACGCCCCGGAGGAAGGCGAGGTTGAGGAAGCTGTCGTAGACCAGCTCAGGGAAGACCAGCGCGGCGACCACGCGTGCGCGCCACCCGCCCTTCCAGGCGGTGATGACCCGCTCGGCCGAGAACAGCAGCCCGATCGCGATCCAGAACGGGAACCACACCCAGGTGTCCATCGCCAGCAGCATGATCAGCAGCAACATGAAGTAGGCGAACAGTGCCAGAACCCCGTAGCCGATTCCGATCTGCTGCGCCCAGTATCGCAGCGTCTGCGGCGTGATGCCGTAGGCACCGAGATTCTCGAGCGCACCGCGCTGCCACCGCAGGCGCTGGGCCCAGAGCATCCGCCACGTCGGCATGAGCTCGGTGACGACGCTGCACTGCGTCGGCGAGATGGTGAGACCGCCGAGAGACTTGATCGCGATCGTCAGCTCGTTGTCCTCGGTGAGGGCGAGGGTGTCGTACACCTCGCCCGGGGTGCCGGGAAGCTGGCGCCCGCGTGCGGCAGCGACCTCGCGCAGCGCCGCCGAGCGGAACACCGAGGCCGTGCCGGTGAGCACGAACACCCGTCCGCGGCGACGACGGATCTCGCGCTGGTAGCGGATGTACTCGTTGCGCTGGAACTGCCCGAGCAGGCCGTGCCCGTCCTCGCCCTCGAACAGCCCGCCCACGGCCATCAGCGCGCGGTCGTCGGTGAAGCGACGAGCGGCCTCGGCGAGGAACCCGTCACCGATCTGGCTGTCGGCGTCCATCACCATGACCGTGTCGTTGTCGCCCAGAGTGGGCAGCAGATCTGCGAGCGCCTGGTTGAGCGCGCCGCCCTTCTTGTGCGTGTTGCCGATCGTCTCGAACACGTCGGCGCCATGCTGACGCGCGACCTCGACCGTGCTATCGGTGCAGTTGTCCGCAACGACGAGGACGCGCTGCGGCGGGCGCGTCTGCTGCTGCAGGGAGCTGAGGGTGTGCGGCAGCGAGCGCTCCTCGTTGTGGGCGGGGATCAGCACGGTCACTGTCACCTCACCTGCGAAGACGCCGCGGGTGCGCGACATCACGACGCGAGGGGCGAGTGGCAGCGCGGTCACGTCGGCACCGGCTCGGCGGTACCTTCTGGCGACCACCCGCTCGCTGACGACGACGAACGCGACGAACAGCAGCGCGAGGGCCAGAGCGACAGCCATCACGCCCGCGTTGGGAAGCTCGGCGCTGTAGAAGAGGCGCCAGACACCTGAGAGGGTCAGCTGCACGGGATGCCAGAGCTGAGGCGGATCGGTGACGGCGATGCCCCACCAGAGCAGGCCCGCCGCGGCGAGAACCACCACGATGACGACCAGACCCACCGCGCGCTGAAAGAAGCGGTTCATCAACGTCCCTTCCGCTCCCCAGCGTCGCACCACTCTAGCGGCGCGCCGCTGTCGTCGCACCCGCGGCGTGGAGTCAGCGAGTGGTAGCGCTACCTGCGGCTTTTCTCAACTCGTTATATTTCCGAGTGATCTCGGGTTGTGAGCGCAAACATCGTGCGCTTTAATAGCTGTAAGGCCTCGTTCACGACGGCCCCCTACCCACTCATCTGACCTCAACGGGGAGCACAGCATGGCATCCACGTCCCGCACCATCCGCACCGCCGCCGTCATCGCCGTCGGCGCCGTATCGGCCTTCGGCCTGGCAGCATGCAGCAGCGCAGACGCCGGCCAGGGCGGCAACGCCTCCGGCGACGCCGTCACGATCGACTACATGCACCGACTGCCTGACGGCAAGGACATGACCACCGTCAAGGACATCGTGCAGCGCTGGAATGACGAGAACCCGGACATCCAGGTCAAGACGACCAAGTTCGACGGGGCCGCGAGCGACATGATCCTCAAGCTCGAGACCGACGTGAAGGCCGGAAACGCCCCCTGCCTCGCCCAGACCTCGTACTCCGAGGTGCCGCAGCTCTTCGTCAAGGGTCTGCTGCAGGACGTCGCCGACGAAGCGAAGAAGTACGAAGACGACTTCTCGGCCGGCGCCTTCAGCGGCATGAAGGTCGGCGACGCCATCGTCGGCCTGCCCCAGGACACCGGTCCCCTGGTCTACTTCTACAACGAGGCGTCGTTCACCGAGCTCGGCCTCGACGTGCCGGCCACTCTCGACGACCTCACCGCCGACAGCGCGACCGCCGCCGGGGCCGGAAAGTTCGTCACCGCCTTCACGCCCGACGAGGCCTCCAACTGGCTCTCGGCTCAGGCCGCCGCAGCGGGTGACACCTGGTTCTCGAGCACCGGCGACAAGTGGAACGTCGAGGTTGAGGGCGAGGGCTCGCAGCGCGTGTCCGCCTTCTGGCAGAACCTGATCGACAACAAGCAGACCCTCTCCACCGAGCGCTGGGGCGAGGGCTTCACCGCGGCTCTGAACGACGGCAGCCTGATCGGCCACGTCGGCGCAGCCTGGGAGGCCGGCTTCCTGCTCGACTCGCTCGACGGCACTCCCGCCGAGGGCCAGTGGCGCGTCGCCCAGCTGCCGGACTTCGGCGCCGGCACGATGAGCGGCCCTGACGGCGGCTCCGGCGTCTCCGTGCTCAAGGGCTGCGAGAACCCGGCCGAGGCGATGAAGTTCAACGCCTGGTTCAACACGCAGGTCGATGACCTGGCCTCGCAGGGGCTTGTCGTCGCCGCCAAGGGATCGGTCAAGACCCCTGAGAAGATGGAGCGTCAGTTCGGCGGTCAGGACGTGCTCGCCGAGCTCGCCACAGCGACCGAGAACCTCAACCCCGACTTCCCGTACGCCCCCGGTTTCTCGACCATGTCGAAGATGAACGAGATCGCCGCATCCGCCGCTGACGGATCCGTGCCGGTCGCCGACGTCTTCGCCACCGGACAGAAGACGGCCGTGGCATCGCTGAAGGACCTGGGCCTGCCGGTCGCCGAGTGATCGACGCCTGCCACACAGTATGACGCCGACGGCGGAGAGCACCTGTCATGCTCTCCGCCGTCGTTCTGAATCAGGAGGAAGTACATGGTCGCCGTGACCGATACCCGCAACGCAGGGCGCGGCGGGGGAGCAGCGCCTTCGGGGCCGGCTCCCGCCGTGACTCGAGGCAAGCGCGGCAGGGGCATTCGCCGCGACGGGATCACGGGGTGGATGTTCCTCGCCCCGTTCGCGATCCTCTTCGCGATCGTCTTCCTCGTGCCGATCCTCGTCTCGATCCGAGCATCGTTCTTCGGCCAGCTGCCTTCGGGCGGTGGACTGTACGGCGGCGGTGAACTGGTCGACACCTTCGTCGGGTTCGACAATTTCGCGCTCGCTATCGGCAACAGCGCCTTCTGGGCGGGCATGGGCCGCGTCGTGCTGTACGCCGCCTTCCAGATCCCGGTGATGATCATCGCCGCCCTCGCCCTCGCCCTGCTGCTGGACTCGTTCATCGTCCGCAGGCCCGGTCTCTTCCGGCTCTCGTTCTTCCTGCCCTACGCGGTTCCCGGTGTCATCGCCGCGATGATGTGGCTCTACCTGTACACCCCGCAGGTCTCGCCGTTCCTCGAGTTCCTCCCCGAGGGCACGAACTTCCTCGCGCCGAGCACGATCCTCCTGTCGATGGCGAACATGACCACCTGGACGTACACCGGGTACAACATGCTGATCTTCCTGTCGGCGCTGCAGGCCGTGCCGCGCGACCTGTACGAGGCCGCCCGCATCGACGGCGCCAGCGGATGGCAGGTCGCCACCCGGATCAAGGTGCCCATGGTGCGCGGAGCCGCTCTGCTCGCCGTGCTGCTGTCGATCATCGGCACCATCCAGCTGTTCAACGAGCCGGTCGTGCTCGAGAGCCAGAACCAGTGGATGGGCAAGGACTTCACGCCGATGATGCTCACCTACAACTCGATGATGGGCGAGATCTCACCGTCGGGCAGTGGCCCGGCATCCGCCTACTCACTGCTCATGGCCGTGATCGCCGGCGTGCTCGCGATCGTCTACGCGCTGCTGCAGCGCCGCAAGGGGGACGCATGACCGCCACGACCACGCTGCTCG
>NZ_DAMDLU010000009.1:9981-20082 GCF_032084865.1 Microbacterium sp. | reverse complement strand
CGCGATCGATCGCCCCCGGCCCCCTGGCCCGCACCTTCGGGGTCATCGCGCTGGTCATCGCGATGCTGTACTTCCTCGTACCGGTGTTCTGGCTGCTGGTGGCGTCGACGAAGAACAACGCCGACCTCACCTCCACCTTCGGGTTCTGGTTCGCCGAGTGGAACCTCGGCGCGAACTACGAGAGCCTGATGGGCTGGACGCAGGGGCTGTTCTGGCGCTGGGTCGCGAACTCGATCCTGTACTCCGTCAGCGCGGGAGTCATCGGCACCCTCGTCGCGGTCATGGCCGGCTATGCGATCGCGAAGTTCGTCTTCCCCGGCCGGCGCATCGCCGTCGGAGTGATCATGGGCGGTCTGCTGCTGCCGGTGGCGCTGCTCACCGTGCCGCTGTACATCGAGTTCCACGCGCTCGGGCTGACGAACACCATCTGGGCCATCATCATCCCCTCGGCGGTGTCGCCGTTCGGCGTCTTCCTCGGCATGGTCTTCGCGCAGTCCTCGGTCCCGACCGAGCTGCTCGAGGCGGCGCGGATCGACGGGGCGGGCGAGATCCGCATCTTCTTCACGATCGTGCTGCGCCTGCTGGGACCCGCGATGGTGACGATCTTCCTGTTCATCTTCGTCGCGACGTGGAACAACTTCCTGCTGCCGCTGCTGATGGTCTCCAGCGCAGAGCTGAAGCCTGTGACACTGGGTCTCTACGGAATGATGAGCTACTTCTCCCCCGACAAGGGAGCCGTCATGCTCGGCGCTCTGCTGGGCGTGGTGCCGCTGATCATCCTGTTCTTCACCCTGCAGCGCTACTGGCGCTCGGGCCTGACGGCCGGGGCGGTCAAGGGCTGACCGACCTCAGACATCGAGCGAAGCGTCTCCACCGGGCAGCTGCCCGGTGGAGACGTTTCGCGTGAAGAGCACAAGCCAGGTGAACACCACCACCACCGCCAGCAGCTCGACCGCCGTGAGGTTGTAGTAGCCGAACGGCACCCAGAGCACCACGATCAGGGCCATCCCGGCGACGAACACGGCGCTGGCCGCGACGAAGGCACGCGGCAGCCCGGCGATGAGGGCAGGGCAGGCCGCGATCAGCGCGACGAAGGCGATGATCAGGCCGATCGAGAAGATGTTGTGCAGCAGCTGGCTGACATCCACCGGAACCGCGCCCACGCCCATGAAGGCCACGCCGACGACGATCAGCAGGGACCGCACGATGCCCACGCCGCGTGCGGGCACCGCGTAGCTGAGGCTGCGCACCCGCAGATCCCGGGTGAGGTACCCGGAGAGCGTGATCAGCACGAGACCGGAGAGGATGACGGTCACGTTGAACGCGTACGACCCGCTCACCTGCCGCATCCCGAGTGCCGAGAAATTGTTCTGCCACCAGAGCTCGTCCTCAGCCGAGAGCATGCTCGAGAGCGTGCCCGCGGCGAGGAACATCGCCAGCAGCGTTGCCACGCGCTGCGTGGTGATGTCGGAGGCCAGCAGCGACAGCGCGTACGTGCTCGCCGCGACCGCGCCGGCGGTGAGCACCGCGGCCGCGAAGGCATCGATCTCGAGGTAGCGGAACGCGAGCTGCGCGATCGAGAACAGGGTGGCGATCAGCAGCATCACCATGCCGCAGGCCGTCAGGGTGAGTCCGACCACGTCGATCGCGCGCCGCAGCCGGGAGCGGCGCGGGACACCGGCCTCCACTCCCCGGCGCCGGTCGGCGCGCACGTAGGTGATCGCGAAGACGGGGATGCCGACGATCCCGGCGACCAGCGCCGCGAACGATCCCACCGGCAGTGCGCCCTCGGCGAGTCCGACCAGGCGTCCTGCGAAGACGATCAGTCCGCCGATCAGCCCGGTCAGAGCGCCGAGACCCGCGACGACGATCGCGCGGGACTCGGCATCGACGCGGACGGCAGCGGCGGCGGAAGAGCTCATCCGCCCATCATCCCAGCGGGCAGGCGCTGCGGGATCGCGCTGGTGCGACAGCATCCGCCCTCACTCCCGGGAGATGACGTCCGACGTGAGCAGGATGACGAACTCCTGGTCGTCAGTGAGCACGTTCAGGTATCCCGAGTCGACGCTCAGCACATAGCCGCGCACCGGCCCGTCCGCTGTGACGATGCGCTCCTCCGGCAGCCACGGGGTGGGGATCACCGCGGCGAGCACGAGCGCAGCCGCGGGGATCAGCCAGACGATGCTGGCCAGCAGGGCGCTCAGACCGCGCCGCAGTCCCCGGGCCCGGGGCAGCAGCCGCGCGAGCGCGAGGATGCCGAACAGCGCGGCCGTGGCAGGCAGCGGCCACCAGATCCGTTCGCTGACGATGAGCCCGACCATCAGGGCGACGCCCAGCCCCGTCAGCAGTGCGAGAGTGGCACGCCGCTCGCGGCCGCCCCACAGGGCCGCCGCCGCCAGCAGCGGCACCGCGCAGGTGATCAGCGCCGCGGTGAGCTGCTCCCCTGCCATCAGCGAGCCGAACAGCAGCGATACCCCGTCGTCGAGGCTCATGGTCGTGCTCACCAGGAACGCCGTGTTCCAGTCGTAGCCGGAGACGGCGAAGATGCGCAGGATGACGAAGCCGAACACCCACACCGCGGCGAAGCCGACACCGTACACGGCTCCGGGCACCGCTGATCCGCTCTGCGCAGGGGCATCCGGTGTCATCGCGCGAACACCGTCCGGCCCGCGACCAGCGTCTGCGACACCGCAATGCCGCTGATCCGGGTGGGATCGACGCGGGTCGGGTCGTCTTCCAGCAGCACCAGGTCAGCGTACTTGCCCACCTCGATCGACCCGGTCATGTCATCCGCCCGGCACTGCCAGGCAGCGTCGATCGTCACGGCGCGCAGCGCAGCCTCGACGGGGATGCGCTCGTCGCCGTCGAGCACATCGCCGTTCTCGGCCATGATGCGCGTCACCGCATCCTCCACGCAGCGCAGCGGCTCCAGCGGGGTGACATTCCAGTCGCTGTGCAGCGAGATGCGCAGCCCGCCGCGCAGGGCGGAGGCGCACGGGTCATAGCGCGCGGTGCGCGCGGGGCCGAGCAGGCGGTCACGGAACGCGGCGCCCCACCAGCGGACGTGTCCGATCAGGAACGACGGCGACAGGCCCAGAGCCGCCATGCGCGCGATCTGCTCGGGGTGCAGGATGCTGCAGTGCTCGAGACGGTGACGGTGATCGTCCCGCGGGTGGGCGCGAAGCACCCGTTCGTACGCGTCGATGGTCGCATCGATAGCGGCGTCCCCGTTGGCGTGCACACCGATCTGCCAGCCATCGGCGTGAGCACGCCCGATGATCTCGGCGAGCTGCTCGGGCGAGTGGTTCAGCGCGCCGCACGAGTGCGTGCCGAGATAGGGCTCGCGCAGGTATCCGGTGCCCGCTTGGTTGGAGCCGTCGGACCACGCCTTGATGCCGTGCACCCGGAACATGTCGTCGCCGTCACCGGGACGCATCCCCAGCTGCGTCCACACGTCGTACGCGGTGGAGACGAGCATGCCCCGGTACCGCACCGGCGAGTCCTCTCCCATCGCGCGGCGCAGCGCGTCGAGGTCGGCCGCGCCGTCCATCGCGCCGATGCTGCAGTCGTGCAGCAGGGTGGCGCCGGTGGAGGCGGCGTGTTCGAGCAGATCCCGGATGCGGCTGGCGAGCCCATCCGTGGTGAGGGGCGGGAAGCCCTTGACGAACGCCGCGACCGCGGATGACTCCTCGAGTCGGCCGGTGAGCTCACCGGCGGCATCCCGCTGATACCGCCCGGCGGGCGGATCATCGCTGTGGCGGTCGATCCCCGCCGCCCGGAGCGCAGCGGAGTTGGCGTACGCGATGTGTCCGTTGCTCTCCAGCACCAGTGCGGGGTGGTCGGGGATGAGCCGGTCGAGCACGTCGCGGTCAAGGCGAGGGTCGCCGGCGGTGATGCTGGGGTCGAACTGCTGGGCCAGCACCCATCCCGTCGAGGACGGCGTCGCAGTGCGCAGACGCTCCCGCATCGCATCGGCGTCCGGCGTCGTCATGGGGCTGATGTCGACCCAGTCGGCGAGCTGGACGAGGGCGGAGTGCATGTGCGGGTCGACGAGTCCAGGCATGAGCGTGCGACCGCCGAGGTCGAGCTGCTCGGTGCGCCGCCCGACGACCTCCCGCACCTCGTCGATCCCACCCGCCGCGACGATCCGTCCGGAGCGGACGGCGACCGCCTCCACGCGGGGACGGCGCGGATCCATGGTCAGCACCGTTCCCCCTGAGAGGACGAAGTCGGCGTCGCCGTCGTCGGGGCCGGGTGCCGGTACGCTCTCGCGCGCAGTCATGCACTCACCTTAGGTGCACGCGCGGCTCGGAGCCCGACCGGACGGCCGTAACCGGAGACAGATGCGTCAACGGCGGCTCCGGACCGTGTCCGGAGCCGCCGTTGACGGGTGTGTCAGCTCGTTCGGCGGCGACGCACCAGGAGCACTCCGCCGAGGGTCATCAGCGCGAGGGCGCCGATGGCGATGCTCGACCACAGGATGCCGTCGAGCCCGGTCATCGGCAGAGTCCCCGAGACGCCGTCGGTCCCGTCCGCTGCGAGCGCGGCCGTGACCGAGAGGTCAGCGCGGGTGATCTCCTCACCGGCGCTGTCCGTCGCGACGAGCGCGTGCCGCCCGACCGGGGTCGTCGCCGGCACGATCACAGTCGCGACTGCGGTGCCGTCCTCGCCGATGCGCACCTCGCCGACCCGCACGGGCTCCGAGTGCAGCCACAGCTGCACCGCGGCGCCGACCTCGAAGCCGCGCAGCTGCACGTCGAGGCTCGCTCCGGCGCGCACCGAATCCACGGCCGGCGTCAGAGTCGGCTCCGATGTCGCCGGAGCCTTCGTGACCTTCAGCTCAGCGGACGCGAGCGTCTCACCGTCCTGACCCTTGACGAGAACACGCCGCGTTCCCGTTGCGGCGTCGGCGGGGATCAGCAGGTTCGTCGACAGGGCACCCTCGGCATCGACGGCGGCCTGCGCGAGGCGCTGATCGTCCAGCCAGAAGGTGACCGCGCTGTCCGGCGCGAAGCCGGTCAGATCGGCCTTGACGGTGCTGCCGGCCGCGACGCTCTTCGTGCCGAGCACCAGCGCGGGGTCGACGGCCGGCGGCGTGCATTCGCCGATCTCGTCGGCGGGGCGTTCGGCGGGCGCATGACCCTCCTGCGCGGCGCCGACACCGTAGATGCCCATCTCGGCTGCCGCAGCGAACGGCGTGCCCGAGATCGACGACAGTGCGGTCACCCGCACGTACCGCGCCTCCGTGCCCTCGAACGACACGTCCTGCTGCTCGGCGACGTTCTTCCACTCGCCCTCGGCGACCTTCGTGAACGTCGTGCCGTCAGCGGACACCTCCACGGTGTACGCCTTGATCGGCCCGTTGGTGTTCGCCGCGCGACGCACGTACGAGACGCCGTCCACCTGTGCGGGTGCACCGAGGTCGAAGGTCAGCGCGTGCGGGTACGACGCCTGGTCCGTACTCCATCGGCTGTGCCAGATCGTCGAGCGATCTCCGTCGAGCACGTTGACCGCGCGCCCGTCCTCACCCGCGGTCTCCTCAGAGCTCGCCGTCACGCCGATCTGCGTGTGCGGGATGCGCGCACGCTGGGCGACGCTCGCGCTCAGCTCGGCGCTGACCGTGCGCACGTCGCAGTCGGCCCGGTAGGTGGCAGCGACCCCGACGGGGATCGTCTTGCCGGCATCCGCGGCGGGAGCAGTGATGAGCCAGACGGTCTGCACGCTCTCGCCGACAGCGACCTCGTCGAACACGTTCGACGAGCCCTCCGCGACCTGCACCTCGTAGCCCTCGGGCAGGTCGAGCTGCACACCGACGTTCTGCACGTCGACGCGCTCGCTGTTGGTGAAGGTCGTCGAGAACGAGGCCTGCGTGCCGGGGCTGAGCACCGCGCCGTCGGCCGTGACCGCAGCACACGGGGTGCCGCCGGGCGTCTCGCCGCGATCGGTGACCGTGAAGTCATCGAGGATGAAGTCCACCGCGGGACCGGCCAGACGCTCCAGCCCGACCCACGTGTAGTCACCGCACCCGACCGCGACGGTCTGCGTGAAACGCTCGGTCTGCAGCGCCTGCGCGATCGGGGTCCGCGACAGCACGGCCGAGCTCAGCTCGCCCCCAGCGATCGTGTCGGTGCCGGCCAGCCAGCGGTAGGCGCCGTCGGCGCCGACCTGGTAGTCGAACGAGATGTCGTAGGTGTGACCCGGCTGCAGAGCCACGAGGGTCGGGTCGGTGCGGTACACGACACCGGTGTTCTCGGAGTGCGACATCAGCGAGCTGCCACCAGACAGCACCGAATCGACCGCCCGGCCGGGCTCGGAGCCCTGCGGGTTGTGCGGCTTCGCCGTGTTGCGCCACTCGGCGCTGGTGTACGGGTCCTGCTTGTGCGAGATGCTCGTGCGCGGGTCGTCGATGCCGTTGGCGTCGCCCTTCACGAACGGACCCCAGCCGGGCTGGTTGCCCTCGAAGTCGTTCGAGTAGACGGTGCCGGCCGCGTGCGGCGCGGTGGTGTCGCGCATGATGCGGGCGTTGTCGACCCGCACCGTGCTCTCACCGTCGGCCGCCGAGACGGCGACCTCGACCTCGCCCGATGCCGGTGCGAGGAACGACACCGCTCCGCGCTGGTAGTGCAGCCCCGACTTCGAGTCCGCGCGCATGTAGTTGTACGTCGGCGAGAGGTTCCACGTGCGGGTGACCGCACCGGCCCCGGCATCGACCGACACGGTCACGTCGCGCAGGGCGTCGTGGCCGATCTGCACCTGAGCCGAGAAGCTGTAGCGCTCGCCGGGGGTCAGCCCGGTGACCGTCTGGCTGATCGACGATTCACCGGCGCCGAGCACGGCGACGTTGTCGCCGGTCGGGTCGGCCTTGCCGTCTCCGTGCGACGTGCGGGCCAGCGAGACATCACCGGACGGATGCCAGGCGTCCAGCGAACCGGAGTTGAACCCCGGGTCATCCAGACCGGCGTCGTGGTACGCGACGCCTGCGCGCTCTGCGCCGCCCTGCGGCACGACCACGTACGCGACGCCGGCCTCGCCGGTGAGCGTGAGCTTGCCGCCGACCGCGTTCGCCGTCGTGACCTTCTCACGCCCCTGATCGGTCAGCTGGAACACGTCGAACGCGGTGTTGCCGCTGAACGCACCGGTCAGACCGAAGGTCTTCTCGCCACCGGACGCCGAGTAGAAGTACATCTTGTCGGCATCGACCGGCGAGCCTGCCTGGTCGTTGGAGTCGAGCGTCTGCCACGGCAGCAGGTACGAGTCCCCGCGCAGCACGGTCGCCCCATCCATGGTGATGACGCGGGTTCCGCCGTCGATCGCGATCTTCACGTCGTCGGTCAGCGTGGCGGCACTGCCCGCCGCGTAGCTGAGCAGGTCGAACTGCTGGATGAACTTGGTCGGCAGGCTCTGGGTCCACACGTTGCCGAGGAAGCCGTCCCAGTTGCTGTTGCCGACCCAGCCCTCGGCGTCGACCAGGCGCTGCTGGCCGAGCAGGGCGTCGTCGTTCCAGATGTCGGCCTGACCGTTCTGGATGAAGCGCACCATCGTCGAGTTGATGCCCTTGTTCGTCTTGCCGCCGTAGGCGAGGTCGTTGGGCCAGTGCGCCCACACCGAGCTGTCGACGAACTTGTCGCCCCACTCGGTCGCGACCTCGAGGTCGAGGTCGTTCAGCTTGTTCGCGAGCTCTTCGGCGACCCAGCCGTTGGAGTAGTACACGTCGACGTAGACGCCGCTGAGGCCCGGGGCCTCGGCCGCCAGCTCCTCGAATCGGTCGAGCACGCGCCCGGTGCCGAGATCGACCTGCTGGTCGATGTAGAACGACTGGTCGAGCCAGTTCCAGCCGGGGCCGTACGGCGCCCCGCCCTGCAGGATCGCGCTGTCGAACGAGTTCGCCTGCGGGTAGATCTCCGTGGCGTTCACGTGCACGCTCATGTCGGCGTTCAGCGCGGCGCCCTCGTCGACGAGGTGATTCAGGTCGCTGAGGCCGCCGGCGCGCTCGTTGTAGTTTCCGCCGTAGTCGGTGTTCGCCGAGTCGTGGCCTTCGCTGCCGTAGCCCTTGTTGAGCACCCACTGCCCGAGACCGTCGGTCTGGTTGGCGATGCGCTTGGTGTTGTCGAGCACGAGGTCGAAGTAGTTCGTCGCGCTCGAGGCGAAGTTGAACGGGATGCGGCTGACCACACGCTCGGCGACGCGCTCGGCTCCCTTGCGGGGCGCGTCGACCTCGCGGTAGCGGATGCCGGCATCCTGCCAGTCGACGACCTCGTCACCGTTGCGGTCGCCGGTGAACATCACGGTCACTCGGGGGAGCTCGTAGGTGGTGACCCGGTCGTCGACCGCGCTGGTGGGATGCACGAGCCAGGCGTTCGAGCCGATCTCGGCGGTGCGGCCGTCGGTGTCGGTGATGCGCGTGGTGAGCCGCGTGTTCCACGAGGCGCTGTTCGCGGATGCCTGCGTCGTCGCGTTCGTGATGATGCTGCCGATCAGCGCGTCGTCGCCGAGGAACGCGTAGGCGGCGCCCTTGTCGCTCGTCGCGGTCGACGAGGTGATGGAGATGTGCTCGTCGGCGTTCGTCGTGCTGTCGGGGCTCACCGTCGTGCGATCCAGCGTCGCGCCGGCACCAGCCGACAGGAACGCATTTCCGGGCACAGCCAGGGTGTTGACGGTGTCTGCGCCGGTGATCTTCGTCACCGCGAAGTGCACGGTGCCGTCGTCGGCGACCCGAACCGTGCTGTGCACGGTGACGTCCACCCCGGCGAGCATCGACACGTAGTCGACCTTCGTGGCCGAGGCGGTCGCGACCGTCTCGGCGGGATAGGTCTTGCCGTTGACGGCCCAGGCGTCGCCACCGGTGCGCTGACCGGCGAATGCCGCCTCGCCGACCTCGTACCCGCGGATCCGCGGGAACGCCTTGTCGACGGATGCCGTGGTGCCGCCGGCCGAGATGCGGTGCACCTCATCGGCCGGGATCTCGGGGGTGGTCGGCTGCTCGGGCTCGGTGATGGGCGGGATCACCTGATCGGAGAGCACCTCGATCTCGCCGGCACCGCCGCCGTTGCCGCTCATGTCCTGAGCTTCGACGATCACCAGGGCGACGAAGCGGCCCGTGACCGCTTCGTCGAGGGCGATCCGCTGCTTCTGGGCGTCGGACGTCGGCGCCTCGAGCTTCCCCGTCGTGACCGGCGCACCCCATCCGCCGTCGGCGGGGGATCCCTTCGCGGTGGCGGAGTCGTCGGTGATGTAGACCTCGACGGTCTTCGCATCGACGCGCTGACCGCGCTTGCCCGAGTAGTCGAGCGCCTTGATCGACACCGCGCGCTGCAGGTCGATGGCGATCCAGTGCGGGAACGGCGCCTTGTTCGCGTAATCCGAGACCCACTGCGTGCTGTAGTCGCCGTCGAACGCCCCGAGGGCCGTTCCGTCGAGCGCGGGGGGCGCGGGGTACGCCGCCGATTCACTGGAGACCGCGTGCAGGCGGTACTCCGTCTTGGGCACGGGCGTCAGGTCGGCGCCCACGGCGGGGACGGCGGCGACGACACCGCCGAACACGAGCGCGCTCGTCAGCACGGAGCCGACGAGGCATCGTGGTCGGGATGGTCTGGCGGGGGATCTCAGCACCATTGGTGGCCTTCCGGTCGATCCGACGCTCCAGCAACAGGCGCGTCGGTGCGCATGGTCGACACCCGGGAGAAGTGGGTGTTTGCGCAATCACCCTACGGGTAATGCTCGTTGGTGACAAGATCTCGCATCAAATGTGCGCAAACAATCACTTCGTCACGCGCCCGTGAACGCACGACCGCCCCGCCCGGGATGCTGATCGACATCCGGGCGGGGCGGTTCATGACGGAACGGAAGGGCGATCAGGTGCCGATGAACTCCTCGGTCGCACCGAAGGCGGGCTGCTCGCGGATCTCGACACGCGCGGGCAGGCGGTCGGTGTCGAGCACGACGATCTCGTTCTCACCCGCACGCCAGAGCGGGGCAGGGGCGTACAGCGTCTCCTGCGGACCGCGCTCCCAGTAGCGGCCGAGCAGGAAGCCGTTGATCCACACCACTCCCTTGGTCCAGCCCACCGTGCGGAGGAAGTGGTCGGCCCCCGCGCGCGAGTCG
>NZ_DAMDLU010000009.1:0-9971 GCF_032084865.1 Microbacterium sp. | reverse complement strand
CCGTCCAGCCACACCATGCCCTTCCCTCCCTCGGGGAAGGCGAGCCACGCGTCGAGCGGCTCGGCGACGTCGAGCACGCCCGAGGCGAGTCCGGCGGGATCTGCGGCCGCCGCGCCTACGTGCACCGCGCCATCCATCGCGGGGATGCCGTCGCCGAGCACGCGATGCGTCCAGCCGTGCTGATACCGGCGTCCGTCGACCACGACACCGCCGAGAATGCCCTTGGCCTGTCCGGTGAGGGGGCCGTAGTTGATGCGTCCGAGGCTCTCGACGACGATCACCACTCGCCCCCGGCCGCCCGCGGCGGGCAGCGGAAGCGTGTGCTCTCCGTCATGCTCCAGAGTGCCCAGTCGCTCACCGTCGAAGAAGATCGTCGCCCGGTCGTGCAGCTGGAGGATGCCGAGGGTGGCGCCGGCCGGGAAGATCAGGTCGCTCTCGTAGACGACCAGGCCGTCTTCGGCGCCGAGCTCCTCGAAGCTCAGCGGCTGCGGCGCCTCGGCGCGCACGGGCGTCGCGGCGATCACGTCGAGCAGCGCCGCGTCGACACGCAGATCTGCCGATGCCGCGGACTGCCGGCGCGGGGCATCCGGAACCGGCGGCAGCTCGCCGTCGTGGAAGCGGGCGAAGCGCTCGCGCAGCGCGTGGAACTTCTCGCCCAGCGTGCCGTCTTCGCCGATGGGCGCGTCGGAGTCGTAGCTCGTGACGGTCGGCTGGATGACCCCGTCGTGATTCGAGCCGTTCCAGAAGCCGAAGTTGGTGCCGCCGTGCGCCATGTACAGGCTCACTGAGCCGCCCGCGTCGAGCAGTTCGTCGACGGTGCCGAGCATGCTCGCGGCCGAGCGGATGTGGTGCTGCTCGCCCCAGTGATCGAACCAGCCGCCCCAGAGCTCGCTGCACATCAGGTGCTCGCCGTCGCGCTGCAGCTCGATCGCGCGCGGCACACCGGTGCCGAACGTGAAGGTGCTCATGGCGCCGGGCACGCTGCCGTGCTCGATCATGTCGGAGGTGATGCCGTCGGCGGTGGTGAGCATCTCGACCATGCCGCGTGAGCGCAGTCCGTCGCGCAGGTGGGCGAGGTAGCCGGCATCCGTGCCGTAGGAGCCGTACTCGTTCTCGACCTGGATCAGACGGATCGGGCCGCCGTGCGCCGCCTGCAGCGGCGCCAGCTGCGGGATCAGCTGGTCGTACCACGCGTCGACGGCGGCCAGGAAGTCGGCATCGACGGTGCGCAGGGCGCGCGTGCGCCCGCTGAGCCAGAACGGGATGCCGCCGTTCGACCACTCCGCGCAGATGTACGGGCTGGGGCGAACGAACACGTCGAGCCCCACCTCACCGGCGATGCGGATGAAGCGCGCGACGTCGCGCCAGCCGGTGAAGTCGTACTCGCCCTCGATGCGCTCGTGGAAGTTCCAGGCGATGTACGTGTCGACGGTGTTCGCACCCATGGCCGCCAGGCGGCGCAGGCGGTCCTCCCACTGATCGGGATGCACGCGGAAGTAATGCACGGCGCCGGACAGGATGCGGTGCGGTGCTCCGTCGCGGAGGATCTGGCCGTCACGCCAGGTGAGAGTGGGGGTGGACATACAGCTCCCGATCGAAAGAAATGTTTGCGCTCACATTACCTCACTTCTCCCACGACGGAAGGCATGGATTCGCGCGGGCGCACCGCTATCATTGCGGAATGTCACCCCGTCGCCCCAGTTCGGACCGCGCCCCGAATCAGATGGACGTCGCGCGCGCCGCGGGAGTCAGCGCTCAGACCGTGTCGCGTGTGCTGGCCGGTCACCCGAACGTTCGCCCCGACACGGCACGCCGGGTTCACGCGGCCATCGACTCGCTGGGGTACCGCATCCATGCCGCTGCAGCGTCTCTGGCATCCGGGCGCACCCGCATCATCGGGATGATCGTCGTCTCCAACGACCGGTACGCATCAGCGGCGCTCGGTGCCGGCGTCGAGACGGCAGCCGCCGCCAGCGGGTACACGGTCACGACCGCGTCTGTCTCCGACCACGCGTCGACATCCGCCTTCCTCGAGGCGTTCGACCGCCTGGAGCGGCAGGGAGCCGAGGGTGTCGTTCTCAACGTGCCGGTCGAGCTCGACAGCCCCGAGATGCGGCTGCGCACCGAACGCACACCGTCGACCCGCAGTCAGGTCGCGTCGCTGCAGCTCGATGCGCCGCTCGTCGTCGACCAGCGCGTGATCGGCCGTCTCGCCGTCGAGCACCTGCTCGATCTCGGCCACCGCACCGTCTGGCACGTCGGCGGAGACGAGTACTGGATCGAAGGACGTCACCGACGAGAAGCCTGGGAGCAGGTGCTGCGCGAGCGCGGCATCGAGGCGCCGCCGCTGATCCCCGGCGAGTGGACGCCGGAATCGGGCTACCGTGCCGGCCGCACCATCGCCGCGATCCCCGACGCGACCGCCGTGTTCGTCTCGAGCGATGAGATGGCCTTCGGGCTGATCCGCGCCCTGCATGAAGCGGGTCGGCGGGTGCCCGAGGACATCTCGGTGGTCAGCGTCGACGACATCGCCCTCGCCGCCTACGCCTCACCCGCGCTCACCACCGTGCGTCAGCCGTTCGAGGAGATGGGTCGCGCGGCCGCGCAGCGGCTCATCTGGCACATCGAGGGCGCGGATGCCGGTGACGAGCCCGACCTGCATCCGGAGCTCGTCGTCCGGTCGTCCACTGCGGCCCCGCGCGTCGACTGAGCCGCTGATTCGGCGCCGCCCGCCGGAGCCCTCGCCGCCGACTGGTCCCGGATGGCCCTGTCGCCACCCGCGAAGCAGCCGTATGGGCCCACCCGAGCACGGCGACGTCGCGGCTGCCCCGCCTGCCGAACCGACCCGCGGGTACGCTGTCGGGATGCCGATCTCCGCCGTCGCCGACATCCTCGCCGAGCTCGCCGCACTCGAAGATCCGAAGGCACGTGCGGTGAACGAACGGCACGGCGATGCGCACGGCGTGAACCTGTCGAAGCTGCGCTCCGTGGCGAAGAAGGCCGGCACGTCGACCGATCTGGGGCGCTCGCTGTGGGCCACCGGCGACGTCGCCGGTCAGCTGGTCGCGCTGCTCGTCGCGAAGCCGCGCGAGCTGCCGGCCGACGAGATCGACGGCATGCTGCGCTCCACCCGCAGCGCGAAGGCGCACGACTGGCTGGTCAGTTACATCGCGAAGAAGTCGCCGCTCGCCGAAGAGCTGCGGATGCGCTGGATGGACGACCCGGATGCCGATGCCCGCGCCGCCGCATGGTCGCTGACCTCGGCACGCGTGCAGAAGAGCCCCGACGGGTTGGATCTGGATGCCCTGCTCGACCGCATCGAGCGCGAGCTGCGCGACGCGCCGAGCCGCGAGCAGTGGGCCATGAACGAGACGCTGGCGTACATCGGCATCCATCATCCGGCGCTGCGCGAGCGCGCCATCGCGATCGGCGACCGGCTGCAGGTGCTCGCCGACTATCCCGTGCCGCCGAACTGCACCTCGCCCTTCGCCCCGGCGTGGATCGCCGAGATGGTGCGTCGCCAGGGCTGAGCCCACCGTTCCGCGCTCCCGCCGTCGGGTGGGCCCGAATGGTCGCCTCGCCCGCGAAGCAGCCGAATGGGACCAGTCGAACACGACCGCGACGCAGCTCGCCGCCGCCCGCAGAAGAATCCGCACCCGGGTGGGACCGAATGGTCGCCTCGCCGCCCGCGAGGCAGCCGAATGGGACCAGTCGAGCGCGGCGCGGCTCAGGCCCGAAGCAGCGAGCGGCGGGCGGACGGGCGCGACGCCTCGGGCGCGAGCACCGCGAGCAGCTGCACGAAGGTCGTCAGCCACAGCAGCACGAGGCCGACGACGATGCCCTCGAGGGCGGTGACCGAAAGCATCCGGAACCCGAACGCGATCACCGCGACGACCACCACCGTGACGACGAGAACGATGGTCAGCACCCGCAGCGGCGCGACGTCGCGCAGCTGCAGGGTCGTCAGCACGACCGCGGCGAGGATCAGCCCGAGGGTCGAGAACGCCGCGATCGCGTGCGCGACCGGAACCCTGTCGAGCGGCAGCAGTCCGACGGCGGCGAGCGCGAGCCCCGCTCCGGCCCAGGTGAGCACGACCGCGGCGATCTGCCGCAGTGCGCCGTCGCCGAGCATCCGGTGCAGGTCGCGGCCGAGATACGAGCCGGTCGTCGCGATCAGCAGCCCCGCCACGATCACGGTGCCGTTGAACGCCCATCCGCCTGCGCCGATGCCGAGCTCCGAGAAGCTGCGCTCCCACCACGCCGAGTCGGCGGCGGTCAGCATCGCGAACAGGGTTCCGATGACCAGGAAGGATGTCAGCAGCCGCGCGATGTCCTGCGTGCTCAGGCGCACGCCCATCCGGAACGCCAGTCGCCCGCCGAGAGCTGACGCGACTCCGCTGAACAGTCCGCCCACGAGTGCGGGCAGGGTCAGGCCCTGCAGCCCTGTCGCGAGCACCTCACCGGCGAGCAGCACGCCGAGGCCCGTGACACCGGCGATCGCGACGGTCACTGCAGCCGCGCTGAGATGCGAGACGGCGGCCTGCCACGGCGGCATCGGCGCTGTCTCGCCGGCCCGATGCATCCGGGTGCTGATGGTGAACGCGACCGCCGCGATCACCGCAGCCACCAGCGCGATCGGGATGACGACCGAGCCGTCGCCGCTGAACGGACGGGCGGCGCCCCACAGCACGGCCGAGCCCACGACCGCGCCCGCGGCGAAGCAGGCCGCGGCGGCCCACAGCATCCGCTCCAGCTCGCGCACCCCGGCATCCATGCCCTCATCGAACCACTCGCGGCCGACACCGTCGCCGACCCCGCGCGCGACACGCAGAACGTCGCACGGCACACACGCGTGGGACCGCCCGCGTTCCCCGCGCCCTCCTGCGATCCGGGTGCCGGCGCTACCGTTGACCCATGCGCTTTCCCGCCGCGATCCGCGCCGCACGCCGGGCTCCCCTGCTGCAGGTGCTGAAGTCGGCTGCGGCGACGATCGCGGCGTGGCTGATCGCCGGCTGGCTGATCCCCGGCCCGCTGCCGGTGTTCGCTGCCATCGCCGCGCTGCTCGTCGTGCAGCCGAGCGTCAACCAATCGCTGTCGAAAGCGCTCGAGCGCAGCGCAGGCGTGATCCTCGGTGTCGTGATCGCCGTGCTGCTCAGCCTGCTGCTCGGCGGGCAGAGCTGGGTGGTGCTGGCCGCCGTGGTCGTGGCGCTGCTGATCGCGTGGGCGCTGCGCGCCTCGACCGGAACAGGCAATCAGGTGGCGATCTCAGCCGTGCTGGTGCTGGCTCTCGGCTCGTCGAATCCCGACTACGCGCTCGATCGGATCCTCGAGACGCTCATCGGCGCGGCCATCGGATTCGTCGTGAACGTCGCGGTCGTCCCGCCCGTCCTATCGGGTCCGGCTCGGCGCGACATCGGGATGCTCGGTCGCGAGCTCGCAGCCTCCCTCGACCGTCTCGCCGAGGCACTGCCCACCACCCGCACGCCCGCGCAGCTGCAGGAGCTGATGCTCGAGGCCCGACTGCTGCGGCCGATGAAGGACGCGGCCGAGGCATCCCTCACGGCGGCCGAGGAGTCGCTCTCGCTCAACCCCCGTCGTGGCCGCCACCGGGACGACCTCGACCAGCTGCGCGGCGTGTTCGACCGGCTCTCCCCCGTCGTCACGCAGGTGATCGGCATGACCCGCGCGTACATCGATCACTACGAGGACTCCCTCGCGACCGACACGACGGTAGGGGCTATCGCCGAGCAGCTGCATCGGGCGGGGCATGACGTGCGGCTCGCGGTGCGCTCGTCGCAGCACGTCCCGGATGCCCGCACCGCGCCCGTCCCGGCCCTCACCACTCCCCTGGTGGTGCGCCGTCCGGCATCCGATCACTGGATCCTCGTCGGGTCGCTGATGGAGGATCTGCGGCGCATCCACGACGAGCTGCGCGACGAGACCTGAGCCGGCGGGCGTGAAAGGATCGACGGATGACTGCCCTCGATCCCTCCCTCGTGCGCGGTGCCGATCCGGATTCCGTCTATCTGGCCTTCGTCGAGTGGGCGGAGTCGACCGGCATCAGCCTGTACCCCGCGCAGGATGAGGCGGTCATCGAGATCGTGTCGGGCAAGAACCTCATCCTGAGCACCCCGACCGGCACCGGCAAGTCGCTCGTCGCCATCGGCGCGCACGTCGCCGCTCTCGCCGACGGGCGCCGCACGTTCTACACCGCACCTATCAAGGCGCTGGTCAGCGAGAAGTTCTTCGCGTTGGTCGACGTGTTCGGCGCCGAGAACGTCGGCATGATCACCGGCGACTCGTCTGTGAACGCCGACGCGCCGATCATCTGCTGCACGGCCGAGATCCTCGCCAACCGCGCCCTACGCGAGGGGGCGGACGCTTCGACGGGGCTCACCGCGAGCGATGTCGGCCAGGTCGTGATGGACGAGTTCCACTTCTACGGCGACCCCGACCGGGGGTGGGCGTGGCAGGTTCCCCTGCTCGAGCTGCCGCAGGCGCAGTTCGTGCTGATGTCGGCCACCCTGGGCGATGTCACCGGGCTGGCCGCCGATCTCACCCGCCGCACCCGGCGCGAGACGGCCGTGGTGACCGGCGTCGAGCGACCGGTGCCGCTGCACTTCTACTACGAGACGACGCCGATCCACGAGACGATCGACGAGCTGCTGACGACCGGGCAGGCGCCGGTGTACATCGTGCACTTCTCGCAGGCAGCGGCGATGGAGCGCGCGCAGGCGCTCGCCAGCGCTAAGGTCGCGACCCGCGAGCAGCGGGATGCCATCGCCGATCTCATCGGCGGCTTCCGCTTCACGACGGCGTTCGGCAAGACCCTGTCGCGGCTGCTGCGGCTCGGCATCGGCGTGCATCACGCAGGCATGCTGCCGAAGTACCGCCGCCTCGTCGAGCAGCTCGCCCAGCGCGGCATGCTGCGGGTCATCTGCGGCACCGACACCCTTGGCGTCGGCATCAACGTGCCGATCCGCACCGTGCTGCTCACGGCGCTGACGAAGTTCGACGGCAGTCGGATGCGACAGCTGAACGCCCGCGAGTTCCACCAGATCGCCGGTCGCGCAGGCCGTGCCGGGTACGACACCGCCGGGACGGTGGTCGCGCAGGCGCCCGAGCACGAGACCGAGAACATCGCCGCGATCAAGAAGGCGGGCGATGATCCGAAGAAGAAGCGCAAGATCATCCGCAAGAAGGCGCCGGACGGGTTCGTGTCGTGGGGCGAGCCGTCGTTCCAGAAGCTCATCGCGGCGGAGCCCGAAACCCTGACCTCGCACATGCAGATCACCAGCGCGATGATGCTCAACGTGATCGCCCGCGGCGGCGACGTGTTCGCGAATATGCGCTCCCTGGTATACGACAATCACGAGTCACGGGCAGCGCAGCGGCTGCTGGCCCTGCGGGCGCTCGGCATCTACCGCACCCTGCTGCAGTCGGGGGTCGTCGAGCGGGTCGGCGGCGCGGTGCGCCTCACGGTCGACCTGCAGCCGGACTTCGCGCTCAACCAGCCGCTCTCCCCCTTCGCTCTCGCCGCCTTCGAGCTGCTCGACCCGGCGGATCCCACCTTCGCGCTCGACATGATCTCGATCGTCGAGGCGACGCTCGACGACCCCCGAGCCATCCTCAGCCAGCAGGAGTTCCAGGCCCGCGGCGAGGCAGTCGGCGCGATGAAGGCCGAGTGCATCGAGTACGACGAGCGCATGGAGCTGCTCGAGCAGATCACCTACCCCAAGCCTCTGGAAGAGCTGCTGGGCGCGGCGTTCGAGACGTTCAGCTCGTCGCAGCCGTGGATCCGCGACTTCGAGCTGCGCCCCAAGTCGGTGGTGCGCGACATGTACGAGCGCGCCATGTCGTTCGGGGAATACGTCGCCTTCTACAAGGTCGCCCGCTCGGAGGGTGTGGTGCTGCGGTACCTGTCGGATGCCTATCGCGCGGCGTCGCAGACCATTTCCGAACAGCTGAAGACCGACGAGCTGCGCGACCTCATCGAGTGGCTCGGCGAGCTCGTGCGGCAGGTCGACTCGAGCCTGCTCGACGAGTGGGAAGACCTCATGGCCGGGTCCTTGAGCCTGTCGAAGGACGAGCCCGTCGTGCCGCCCGCTCCGAAGCGCCTCACCTCGAACACGCGGGCGTTCCGCGTGCTGGTGCGCAACGAGATGTTCCGCCGCGTGCTGCTCGCCGCGCGGGAGGACGCCGAGTCACTGGCATCCCTCGACGCCGATCTCGGCGCCGACGGCTGGAACGACGCCCTCGACGCCTACTTCGCCGAGCACGACGAGATCCTCACCGGCGCCGACGCACGCAGCCCGCAGCTGCTGCTCATCGAACAGGGCGCGCAGCAGTGGACGGTGCGTCAGATCCTCGACGACCCCGCCGGGGACCACGACTGGGGGATCTCGGCGACCGTCGACCTCGCCGACTCCGACGAGGCCGGCGAGGCCGTCGTCACCGTGACCGGAGTCGGCCGGCTGTGACCGGCCGAGCCCGCACAGATCAGTCGAGCAGCTTCCACGCGCCGGGGCGCTTACCCGAGGGCTTCGCGATCGGCTCGTCGCCGCGGGTCCACCAGCGCGCCTCGTAGCGGTGTCCGTCGTGCACGACCACGTCGCCGGCGAGGAACACCTTCGTCGACGTCCACAGCACCTCACCGTCGGTGTTCACCGCGATCTCCTGCCATGCGCCCGTGGCCTTGGAGCCCGGCTTCTCGCCGCGCGTCCACCAGCCCGCCTGCCAGAGCCTGCCCTGGTAGGTGACCCGGTCGCCCGTGAGGTACACGGTTCCGGCAGCCCAGAGCGGTGCGATCGGCAGGGTCAGCCCGCTCGCCTCCGCCTGAGCGGTGACGTCGAGGCTGCCGTTGGAGGCTGTTGCGGCGAACCCGTCGGCCGAGATCGTCCCTGCGGCGATGTCGTCGACGGTCAGCGTCACGATCTCGGGCTCGAGCTGCCCGGTCGCGCCCTTCGCGAGGCCGCCCAGCTCGTCGCCGTCGGCCACCACGTCGTCGAGCACGACGTTGCCGGTGTTGCGCACCGAGCGCGTCCAGGTGACGGTGTCTCCGGCATCCGCGACGCCGGTGCCGTTGGCATCCGTCCACTCGCCGCTGACCGAGCCGGCGAGCGCCGGGGCGCGCGTGATCACGTCGACCTCTCCGCCGGTGACCGCGATGTCCTTCGCCGTCTGACCGGCGGCCTCGAGCCGCCAGGTGGTGTCGGCGATGAAGTAGCCGCGGTCCACGTCATCCTGCGTCACGGTGTGACGCGGGGTGGCGCAGGTGTACCCGCCGTCCTTCGGCAGGTTCTGGTAGCGGCAGTTGCCGGCTCCCGGCGCTACGAACGGGGTGAAGGGCCCGGCGACGGGTGACACGGTGACCGTGCCGGGCGTCGCGTTGTCGACCCGGAACGAGTACGGCACCTGCTCGCCGGCGGCGTACGGGTCGGCGGTCAGGTCGCGGCCGGTGTCGGCGCGCTGTCCGCTGATGTCGGCGTCGAGCAGACCGTCGCGCAGCAGAACAGCCGCGCCGGCGTGGCTCACCGTGACGGGCGCGAGAGAGCCGCCCGTGATCGTGAACGAGAACTCGGGAGCGAACCAGCCGCGGTCGATGTCGTCCTGGGTCAGCGTGCGTCGCGGAGTGGTGCAGTTGTACGAACCGCCCACGGCCAGGTTCTGCCAGCGGCACGCGGTCGGCGCGAAGCCGGAGGTGAACGTGGTGGCGGCAGGGGTGAGCGTGCTGACCACGTTCGAGGTGCCGACGACGCGCACGGTGAACGCGAGCTGCTCGCCCACCTTGTACGGGTCGGCGACCACGTCACGGGCGGCCGAGGTGCTCGTCACGCTGAGCGTCGCCCCGAGCTTCGCGTTCAGCGGCAGCTGCAGGGTTGCCGTGGCCTGGCTGATCCGGCCGTCGGCGGCGGTGAAGGCCGCCTGCAGGCGCTGCGCGCCCTCGGCGCCGGCGGGCGCGGTGACCGTGA
>NZ_DAMDLU010000008.1:0-39365 GCF_032084865.1 Microbacterium sp. | reverse complement strand
ACGACGCCGCCTGCGCGCGATCCCACGCGTCGCCGCCGCGGGTGCGGCGGACGCGCAGCGGTGCGCCGGTCGGGTCGTCGGCGAGCAGATGGAACGGCGCGCCGTGTGTGATCTTCACCGTGACGACGTCACCGGGGCGCGGGAGCTCGGATCCCGGGGTCACCTCGAAGTGCACGAGCCGGTTGTCTTCCGCACGTCCGGTGAGGCGGTGCGTCGAGGCATCCTTCTTGCCCTCGCCGACCGAGACGAGCACCTCGACCTCGCGGCCGACCTGCTTCTGGTTCTCCTCGAGCGAGATCCGCTCCTGCAGGGCGATGAGGCGGTTGTACCGCTCCTGCACGACATCCTTCGGCACCTGGTTCTGCATGGTGGCGGCCGGCGTGCCCTCCCGGATGGAGTACTGGAAGGTGAAGGCGCCCGAGAAGCGGGACTGCTCGACGACGCGCATCGTGTCTTCGAAGTCCTCGTCGGTCTCGCCGGGGAAGCCGACGATGATGTCGGTCGTGATGGCCGCGTGCGGGATGCGCTCGCGCACGCGCTCGATGATGCCGAGGTAGCGCGAGCTGCGGTACGAGCGACGCATCGCCTTGAGGATGCTGTCACTGCCCGACTGCAGCGGCATGTGCAGCTGAGGCATCACGTTGGGCGTCTCGGCCATCGCATCGATGACGTCGTCGGTGAACGCGGCGGGGTGCGGGCTGGTGAAGCGGATGCGCTCGAGTCCCTCGATCTCTCCCGCGGCGCGCAGCAGCTTGCTGAACGCCTGGCGGTCGCCGAACTCGACACCGTAGGAGTTGACGTTCTGCCCGAGCAGCGTCACCTCGATCGCTCCGTCTTCGACGAGCAGGCGGATCTCATTGAGGATGTCGCCGGGACGGCGGTCCTTCTCCTTGCCTCGCAGGCTCGGGACGATGCAGAACGTGCAGGTGTTGTTGCAGCCGACCGAGATCGACACCCAGCCGCTGTGCGCGGAGTCGCGCTTGGTGGGCAGCGTCGACGGGAAGATCTCGAGCGACTCGAGGATCTCGAGCTCGGCCTCGCCGTTGTGACGTGCGCGCTCGAGCAGGCCGGGCAGGGAGCCCATGTTGTGCGTGCCGAAGACGACGTCCACCCAGGGAGCCTTGTCGAGCACGGCCTGCTGGTCCATCTGCGCGAGGCATCCGCCGACGGCGATCTGCATGCCCTCGTGCTTGTCCTTTCGGGACTTGAGATGCCCGAGGGTGCCGTACAGCTTGCCGGCAGCGTTGTCGCGCACGGCGCAGGTGTTGATGATCACGATGTCGGCCTCGTCGCCGGCATCCGCCCGCACATACCCTGCGCTCTCGAGCGAACCCGACAGGCGCTCGGAGTCGTGCACGTTCATCTGGCAGCCGAAGGTGCGCACCTCGTAGGAGCGACGGCGCCCGTCGGCGGTGATCGCCGCGGTGGAGGGCGCGATGATCGTCGGTTCGGAAGAGAGAGAAGACATGGTGGATCCATTCTACGAGCCGCCCGGGCCGAGTGGCTGGGCGGCTCGTAGAGAGGATGCTCAGTCGGAGTCGACGAATCGCACGCCGGAGGAGTGCGCGCCGGACGGGCGGGTCGTCGCGCGACGCACTCCGACCTCGCCCAGGGCTGTGCGCGCGGCGTCCATCGCGACGGAGCCGCCGTAGCCGCGGCGGGCGAGCTGCCCGTGCAGCCGGCGCAGTGCGGTGTCGTAGTCGAGGCGGCTCATGCCCGACGCCTTGCTGCGGGCGAACTCCAGTGCACGCTCGGCGTCGTCGTCGGGCAGCTCAGCGAGCGCGTCGTCGACGATGTCGCGCGGGATGCCGCGCTGCGCGAGCGACCGCGCCAGAGCGATGCGTCCCTGCCTCTTCCGCTCGGACCCCGAGGTCACCAGCAGCGAGGCGAGCGTGTGATCGTCGAGGTAGCTGCGGCGGAGGAACTCGTCGATGACGTCGTCGATCCCGTCGCGGTCGAGGCCGTTCTCGCGCAGCACCGACCGCGCCTCCGAGACCGACAGCTGCTTGGCGCGCAGCTTGCGCACCAGCGCCTCCTCTGCGCGCTGACGGATCTCGTCGGCATCCGGTTCGACCGGCACGGCACCGTCATGATCCTCGGCGGGATCGTCGAGCCGCGGAGCTCCCCCGAACAACGGGATCACCGGGGCGAGCCCGTCGTCAGCGGATGACATCAGGCCGGACGGCGTTCGGCGAGCTCGTCGACGGTGTCTTCCGCCTTGGCACCCACACCCAGCTTCTGCTTGATCTGCATCTCGATCGCCATGGCGACGTCATCGTTCTTGATCAGGAAGTTGCGGGCGTTCTCCTTGCCCTGGCCGAGCTGGTCACCGTCGTAGGTGTACCACGAGCCGGACTTCTTGACGATGCCGTGCTCGACGCCGAAGTCGATGAGGCTGCCCTCGCGCGAGATCCCGATGCCGTAGAGGATGTCGAACTCCGCCTGCTTGAAGGGCGGGGCCATCTTGTTCTTGACGACCTTGACACGGGTGCGGTTTCCGACCGCCTCGGTGCCGTCCTTCAGGGTCTCGATGCGCCGGATGTCGAGGCGCACCGAGGCGTAGAACTTCAGCGCCTTACCGCCGGCCGTGGTCTCGGGCGAGCCGAAGAACACGCCGATCTTCTCGCGCAGCTGGTTGATGAAGATGGCCGTGGTCCGGGTCTGGTTCAGCCCACCGGTCAGCTTTCGCAGCGCCTGCGACATGAGTCGCGCCTGCAGACCCACGTGCGAGTCGCCCATCTCGCCCTTGATCTCGGCCTCGGGCACGAGGGCGGCGACGGAGTCGATGACGACGAGGTCGATCGCGCCGGAGCGGATCAGCATGTCGGCGATCTCGAGGGCCTGCTCACCCGTGTCGGGCTGCGAGACGAGCAGCTGGTCGATGTCGACGCCGAGCTTGCGTGCGTACTCGGGGTCGAGCGCGTGCTCGGCGTCGATGAACGCGGCGATTCCGCCGGCGCGCTGCGCGTTGGCGATCGCGTGCAGGGTCAGCGTCGTCTTACCGGACGATTCGGGCCCGTAGATCTCGATGATGCGTCCGCGCGGCAGACCTCCGATGCCGAGGGCGACGTCGAGGGCGATCGACCCGGTCTGGATGACCTCGACAGGAGCGCGCTCGTCGCTGCCCAGTCGCATGATCGAACCCTTGCCGAATTGACGCTCGATGTGTGCGAGTGCGGAATCCAGGGCCTTCTCGCGGTCGTCGGTGGATGGCATGACGTGCTCCTCTGTATCTCGAAGTTCTGCCGCCTGTAGGCTGTCGCGGCCGTTCCGGATGGAGTGACTCTGCGACAAGGCGTATGGCTCAGTGCCACATCTCTCACCGTATGAGCGGCCACCGACATTGGATCGGCGACAGCATCTGATGTGGAGAAGATGACCTCAAGACCACTTGTGCAGAACATTACGCACACATCGAACACATCTTCGACGACACGCCGACGAGTGGCCGCAGAGTTTCGTTCAGCGCTCGCGCGGATCCAGCCGTCCCACGCCGTAGCGCCGCGTCGCGGGCACGTCGGTCTCATCGCACAGCGCGAGCCAGATGTCGCGCGGCGGCACACCGGCATCCAGTGCCTCACGGGCTGTCCTGCCCAGTGTGCTCAGGATCAGGTCGTGCACTAGAGAATCCGCGCGGCCGCCGAACTCGTCGTCGACCGCGCGGAGGAACTCGCTTCGTCGCATGTGGGGAGTGCGCTGCGGCGTCAGTGCAGCGACAGCTCGGGCTCGACCGCGGCGACGAGGTCGTCGGGGACGACGTCCGGGAACGGGCTGAGGCCTTCGAGCACGGAGATGCGGTCGCCGACCTCGCGCATGATCGTCGAGATCGGCACGTCGAGTGCCTCTGCGACCGACGCGAGGATCTCGCTCGACGCCTCCTTCTGACCGCGCTCGACCTCGCTCAGATACCCGAGAGCCACGGAGGCCTTGCTCGCGACCTGGCGCAGGGTGCGCCCCTTCTGCAGGCGGAAGTCCCGCAGCACATCGCCGATTTCCTGTCTGACGAGGATCATCGGAACCTCCTTTCCGTCGCGCCACCCGGAGACTGCTCCGAGGGGATCGCCAGTCTAACCCGATCGGTTGTCGTCGAATCTACTGTTTCTCGCTGTGCTTGAGTTGTGAGTGAGCGGCTTGTCACGTAGAGGAGAACGTCGATGCGCGCGGACCTATTCCCGCACCGCTGCCAGCGCTGCGGAGACGGCCGCCGCTGTCGCCTGCGCACGGATCTCCGCGCGCGTGCCGGCGAACAGGTGCGGGATGCTCTGGATGCCCGTCGGCGTGGCGACGCCGATGTGCACGGTGCCGACCGGCTGGCCGTCGGGCGAGTCCGGCCCGGCGATCCCCGTCGTCGCGATGCCCACGTCGGCCGGACGACCGTCGACGGCCACGGTGCGCCGCACTCCCTCGGCCATCTGCGCGGCCACGTCGGGATGCACGGCACCGTGCTCGGCGAGCAGAGCGGCGTCCACGCCGAGCAGCGTGTGCTTGACCGGGGTCGCGTAGGCGACGACGCCGCCGAGCAGAGCAGCCGACGCACCGGGGACCGACACGATCTCGGCGGCGACCGCACCTCCGGTGAGCGACTCCGCGACACCCAGCGTCCAGCCGCGCTCGCGCAGAGCGGCGACCAGCAGCGCGGCATCCGTCATCCGGCCCTCCGGCGACCGCGCACCTGCGCCACGACGTAGTCGATGCCGCTCGCGACGGTGAGCAGGACCGCCAGGATCATCAGCACCTGCGTGACCACGACCCAGGCGGTCTGACCGACGAGCCCGCCCAGCGGCAGCAGCGCCCAGCTCAGCGCGACGCCCTGGACGACCGTCTTGATCTTGCCCATCCAGGCCGCAGCGACGACGTGCTCATGCACGAGCGTGAAGCGGTGGATCGTGATCGCCCACTCCCTGACGAGGATCACGACGACGATCCACCACGGAACCTCGCCGAGGATCGCGAGGCCGAGGAAGCCCGCGCCGGTGAGCAGCTTGTCGGCGATCGGATCCCACAGCTTTCCGAAGTCGCTCACGATGTCGTACCTGCGCGCGAGATAGCCGTCGACCCAGTCCGTCGAGATGGCGAGCACGAAGAGCCCCGCAGACACCCAGCGCATGACGATGTCGTCGGCGCCGAACGCGCCTGCGAGAAGAAGGAGCACGAAGAAGACGACCGCGAGCGGGATGCGGGCGATCGTGATCACGTTGGGAAGCTGCCTCGGAATCGTCATCAGTCGCGTCCCGTCAGTCCCCAGGCGTCTTCGTCGCCGTCGTCATCGCTCTCGACCACCGGCAGCCCTTCGAACTGCTGGGCCACCGGGTCGTGTCCGTACGGGTCGGCGGAGGCGCTCGCGGGCGGGGCGGCAGGCGGCGCAGGTGCCGGCGCGTCGTCTCCGCGCAGCTTCGCGAGCACTCCCGGCAGCTGCTCCGATGTGACCAGCACATCGCGGGCCTTCGAGCCCTCCGAGGGCCCGACGATCTCGCGCGACTCGAGCAGGTCCATGAGGCGTCCGGCCTTGGCGAAGCCGACGCGCAGCTTTCGCTGCAGCATCGACGTCGACCCGAACTGCGAAGACACGATCAGCTCGGCCGCCGCGAGCAGCAGTTCGAGATCGTCTCCGATGTCTTCGTCGACCTCTTTCTTGCGCGCTTCGGCCGACTCCTGCACGTCGGGGCGGTACTCGGGTCGCGCCTGCTGCGTGACGTGCTTCACGACCGCCGAGATCTCGGCCTCGTCGACCCAGGCGCCCTGCAGACGGAACGGCTTCGACGAGCCCATCGGCGAGAACAGCGCGTCGCCCTGACCGATCAGCTTGTCGGCGCCGGGCGCATCGAGGATGACGCGGCTGTCGGTGACGCTGGTGACGGCGAAGGCCAGACGCGAGGGCACGTTCGCCTTGATCAGACCCGTGACGACGTCGACGCTGGGGCGCTGCGTGGCAAGCACGAGATGGATTCCCGATGCGCGCGCCAGCTGGGTGATCCGCACGATCGAGTCCTCGACGTCTCGAGGGGCGACCATCATCAGGTCGGCGAGCTCGTCGACCACGACCAGCAGGTAGGGGTAGGGCTTGAGCACGCGCTCGCTGCCCGGCGGCAGCTGCACCTCTCCGGCGCGCACGGCCTTGTTGAAGTCGTCGATGTGGCGGTAGCCGAACGACGCCAGGTCGTCGTACCGCATGTCCATCTCCTTCACGACCCACTGCAGCGCCTCGGCCGCCTTCTTCGGGTTGGTGATGATGGGCGTGATCAGGTGCGGCACGCCCGCGTAGTTGGTCAGCTCGACCCGCTTCGGGTCGATCAGCACCATGCGCACATCGGCGGGGCGGGCGCGCATGAGCAGGCTCGTGATCATCGAGTTCACGAAGCTGGACTTTCCCGACCCTGTCGAACCGGCGACGAGCAGGTGCGGCATCTTGGCCAGGTTCGCCACGACGATGTTGCCGCCGACGTCCTTGCCGACGCCGATGGTCAGCGGGTGCGTGCTCTTCTGCGCCGCGCTCGAGCGCAGCACATCCCCGAGCGCGACGGTCTCCTTGTCGACGTTGGGGATCTCGATGCCGATGGCGCTCTTGCCCGGAATGGGCGACAGGATGCGCACGTCGTTCGACGCGACCGCATAGGCGAAGTTGTTGCTCAGCTGCAGGATCTTCTCGACCTTGACGCCGTGACCGACCTCGATCTCGTACTGCGTGACCGTCGGACCGCGCGAGAAGCCGGTGACCTTGGCGTCGACCTTGAACTGCTCGAGCACGCTGGTGATCTGCTCGATCGTGCGGTCGGTGGCATCCGAGCGCACCACCGGCGGCGGTCCGGGCTTCAGCACCGCCGTCGAGGGGAGCACGTAAGGCGCGGCGGGCGCCTGCATCCCCTTCTCCCCGGGCCCTGCGGTTCCGAAGCCGTCGAGACCGGGCAGCTCGCCCGTGGAGCCCGAGTCGTCGAGCAGGGCGGTCGTGTTCTGCTCGCCGAGAAGCCCGGTGAGGGCGCTGACGTCGGAGAGCACCTCGGTCGCCGCATCCGCCCCACCGTGGGTCGCGGGCTCGTCGTCGACGATGACCGCCTGGTCGTACGCGCTCTTCTGCGACGGCTCGTCGAACAGCGCCGTGATGGCCTGGGAGTCGACGTCGTCGTCCGGCGTCTCCTCTCGCCCGCTCTTGTTGCGTCGCCACCACGGCAGCGCGTCGTCCTTCTCGGCGTCGTCGGCGGCCACGGCCTCCTCCGCCGTCGGACGCAGGGGCCGCTCGGCGCCGAACATCCAGGCGTACAGGTCGCCCAGCCGCTCGCCGATGCGGTTCGGCGGCGTCTTGGTGAGGATCAGGATGCTGAGCACCGCGAGCAGCGCGAGGATGATGTACGCGACGACCGAGGTGAGGAAGGCGAGAGGCTCACCGAGCATCCAGCCGAAGAGTCCGCCGGCGGCGCTGAGCTCGGGCATCCCGTCGCGTGGCTGTGGCCTGACGATCGCGCCGGTCGCGCCGGCGGTGCCCGAGGCGACGTGCAGGATGCCGGCGAGCGACAGCACGAACAGACCGAAGCCGATCCCGATCCGGCCGTTGTCATGCACCGACGACGGGTGACGGAACAGCCACCCTGCGAGAAGAAACAACAGCACCGGGAGCACGAACGCGACCCGGCCGACCAGCAGACCCCAGGTGAACGCGCTGATGTTCTGCGCGATCACGTTGCCGATGAAGAACCACTCGACCACGCCGCCGATGATGGCGAACAGCACCAGCAGCAGCGGGAAGCCGTCGCGTCGCTGATCCTTCTCGAGGTTCTCCGGGCCGAAGGCACGGAACAGGCCGCCGACCCCGTGTGCGAGCCCGAGCCACATGCGGACCCCGAGCGGGGCTCGCTCGGCCTCGTCGATGTACTTCTTCGGAGCGGGAGCGGCTTTCGCGCTCGATCGGGCCGTCGTCTGCCGCTTCGGGCGGGACGAGTTCGCGCTCTCGGACGCGCGCTCGGACTTGGTGGTGCTCCTGGCCATGTGTCCACGGTACGGCCGACGGCCGACAACCGCCCGCAGTGACGCGGCTTTACGCGGTATCAGGCCTCGATCACGAGGGGCACGATCATCGGGCGACGGCGCAGCTTCTGGTTGACCCAGCGCCCGATCGTGCGGCGGATGATCTGCGAGAGCGCATGGTTGTCGCGCACACCGTTGCTCGCCGCCTCCTGCAGGGCGGCGATGATCTTGGGGGTGATGTCGTCGAACACCCGGTCGTCCTCCGCGACGCCGCGCGCATGGATCTCGGGTCCCGAGATGATGCCGCCGGTCGAGGAGTCCACCACGACGATGACCGACACGAAGCCCTCTTCGCCGAGGATCCGGCGGTCCTTGAGATCGGCGTCGGTGATGCCGCCGACCGTCGATCCGTCGACGTACACGAAGCCGATGTCGAGCTGACCGGCGACCCGGGCCTCACCGTCGCGCAGGTCGATGATGGTGCCGTTGCCGCCGACGATCGTGCGCTCCTCGGGCACGCCGGTGGCCTGGGCCAGCTTGGCGTTCGCGATGAGGTGACGGTACTCGCCGTGCACCGGCAGCACGTTCTTCGGCTTCAGGATGTTGTAGCAGTAGATCAGCTCGCCGGCCGCGGCGTGGCCGGAGACGTGCACCTGCGCGTTGGCCTTGTGCACCACGTCGGCGCCCAGCTTGGTGAGCCCGTCGATCACACGGTAGACCGCGTTCTCGTTGCCCGGGATGAGGCTCGAGGCGAGGATGACGGTGTCACCTTCTCCCGGCTCGATCGCGTGGTCGAGGTTGGCCATGCGGCTGAGCACGGCCATCGGCTCGCCCTGCGATCCCGTCGACATGTAGACGATCTTGTCGTCGGGCAGGTCGCGGGCCTTCTTGTAGTCGATCAGCACGTTCGCGGGCACCTTCAGGTAGCCCAGCTGCTCGGCGATCGTCATGTTGCGCACCATGCTGCGGCCCAGGAACGCCACGCGGCGACCGTGGGCGTGCGCGGCGTCGATGACCTGCTGCACACGGTGCACGTGGCTCGAGAAGCTCGCGACGATGACCCGGCGCCGCGCCTTGCCGATGACCTGCTCGAGAACGGGTCCGATCGATCGCTCGGTGGGCGTGAATCCCGGCACGTCGGCGTTGGTGGAGTCGACGAGGAACAGGTCGACGCCCTCCTCGCCGAGACGCGCGAAGGCGCGCAGGTCGGTGATCCGCCCGTCGAGCGGCAGCTGGTCCATCTTGAAGTCGCCCGTGGCCAGCGCGAGTCCGGCCGGGGTGCGGATGGCGACGGCCAGGGCATCCGGGATCGAGTGGTTGACCGCGACGAACTCGAGGTCGAACGGACCGACCTTCTCCTCCTGGCCCTCCCTCACGGTGAGGGTGAAGGGCTTGATCCGGTGCTCCTTGAGCTTCGCCTCGACGAGCGCGAGCGTGAGACCGGATCCGATCAGCGGGATGTCCTGCTTCAGGCGCAGCAGGTACGGCACCGCGCCGATGTGGTCTTCGTGACCGTGCGTGAGCACGACGCCGACCACGTCGTCGAGCCGGTGCTTGATCGGCTCGAAGTCGGGCAGGATCAGGTCGACGCCGGGCTGGTGCTCCTCGGGGAAGAGCACGCCGCAGTCGACGATGAGGATCTTGCCCTCGTACTCGAACGTGGTCATGTTGCGCCCGACCTCGCCCAGACCGCCCAGCGGGGTGACCCGCAGCGTTCCGGGAGCGAGCGGCTCGGGTTCGGCGAGGGGGAAGGACATTCGGTCTCCTCAAGCGGGCAGGCGGGGCCCGGTCATGTCGTTGTCAGCGCGTTGGCGCGCTCATCGTGTGGTGCCGTGCACCTTGGGCAGTGCGCCGCCGGCCGCAGCGTTGCGGTCGGGGCGGAAGTTCGAGAAGTCGGCGCCGGCGACATCCGTGACGAGGGCGAGCTCGTCCTCGATGAGCGCGGCCTCCCACTCCTCCGGGCCGACGAGAGGCAGCCGCACGCGCGGGCTGTTGATGCGGCCGAGTCCGTGCAGGATGTACTTCGCCGAGACCGTGCCGGGCACGTGCGTCATGACCGCTCGCACCAGCGGCTCGAGACGCTTGTGCTCGGCGGTCGCGGCCGTCAGGTCGCCCCGGTTGACCGCGTCGACGATGGCCCGGTAGGGGGCCGAGGTGATGTTTCCGGTGACGCCGACGAGGCCCGTCGCACCGATCGACAGGTGCGGCAGCACGTTGGCGTCATCGCCGGAGAAGTACATCAGCTCGGTCTGATTCAGCACCCGGCTGACCTCGCTGAAGTCCCCCTTGGCGTCCTTGACCGCGAGGATGTTCGGATGCTTGGCCAGGCGCAGCATCGTCTCGTACCTGATCGGCACGCCGGTGCGACCGGGGATGTCGTAGAGCATGACCGGCAGGTCGGTGGCGTCGGCGACCAGGCGGAAGTGAGTGAGGATGCCGGCCTGGGTGGGCTTGTTGTAGTACGGCGTGACGACCAGGAGTCCGTCGGCGCCGGCCTTCTCGCTGGCCTTGTACAGCTCGATGGCGTGCGCGGTCTCGTTGGACCCGCCACCGGTGATGATCTTCGCCCGCCCGGCCGAGACGTCTTTCCCGACCTCGACGAGACGGATCTTCTCGTCGTCGGTGAGAGTGGAGGTCTCACCCGTCGTGCCCGTGACGACGATGCCGTCCGCACCGTCGCTGATGACGCGGTCCAGGTGGTTCTCGGTGGCCGGCCAGTCGACCTCGCCGTCGGCGGTCATCGGGGTGACCAGCGCGACGAGCACCTGTCCGAAGGGATTTTCCGCGTGCGTCATCCTCTCAGCGTAGCGTTTCAGTGCCTGGCGCCGGGACCGCGCGTCAGACGCGACCGCGACGTGCGATGCCGGAGGTGAGCCGGCTGGGCAGCACGCGCGTGAGCGCGACGATGACCTTGTAGCGCAGCGAGGGGATCGACACGGGCCGACCCAGGGCGGCATCCCGCAGTCCGGCTCGTACGACCCGGGGCGCATCGAGCCACATGATCGACGGCACGCCCTCCTGGCCGGGGGCGAGCCCCATCCGCTCGTGGAAGCTCGTGTGCGTGAACCCGGGGCACAGGGCCGTGACGCTGACTCCGTCGCGACCGTACTCGGCGTTCGCCCACCGGCTGAACCCGATCAGCCACGACTTGCACGCGGAGTAGGTGGAGCGGGAGATGAAACCGGCCACGGAGGCCACGTTGATGATCCGCCCGCCCCGGCCGCGCATGGCGCTGATGGCCGCGTGCATGAGTCGCATCGACGCCTCGACGTGCACGCGCAGGTGCCGCACCTCATCGTCGATCGGGTTGTCGGCGAAGTGCAGCGGCAGGCCGAAGCCGGCGTTGTTGACGAGCAGATCGATGGGGGCATCGGCGATGCGGTCGGCGACGCGCTGCACGTCGGCCTCGATCGCCAGGTCGGCGAGCAGCACCTCGACGTGCACGCCGTGCTCGTCGCGCAGCTGCGCGGCCAGCGCCTCGAGGGCGTCGGCACTGCGGGCGACGAGCACGAGGTCGGCCTGGCGCGCGGCGAGCTGCCGCGCGAATTCGACGCCGAGTCCGGCGCTCGCTCCGGTGATCAGTGCGGTGGGCATCAGCGCTCGTATCCGAGGAAGCGGTATCGGATGCCGGTGCGGGACGTCTGCCACTCCCCCTCGTCCACCAGACGCCAGCCGTCGACCGGCGGCGCGTACGCGTCGCCGTCCACCTCGATGTCGAGCTCGGTGACCTCCAGGCGGTCGGCGTCGCCGATCACCTGCCGGAAGATCTCCGCACCCCCGATGATCCACACCCGCTCCTGACCGCGCACGGCCTCGGCGATGCCGGCCACGCGTCGAGCGCCCGCCGCGCTCCAGTCCTGACTGCGCGTGATCACGATGTTCTCGCGGTCGGGCAGCGGGCGGAAGCGCTCGGGCAGGGAGTCCCAGGTGCGCCGGCCCATGATCACCGGCGCGCCGGAGGTGATCTCCTTGAAATGCGCGAGGTCCTCGGGCACGTGCCAGGGCATCCCTCCGCCGGCGCCGATCACGCCGCCGCTCGCCTGGGCCCAGATGAGCCCGGCCCAGGTCATACCGCCACCGCCGCGCGGATCGCCGGGTGGTGCTGGTAGCCCTCCACGATGAAGTCCTCGTAGCGGTAGTCGAGGATCGACTCCGGCGTGCGCGAGAACCTCAGGGTCGGGTACGGATACGGGTCTCGGGCGAGCTGCTCACGCACCTGCTCGATGTGGTTGTCGTAGATGTGGCAGTCGCCGCCGGTCCAGACGAAGTCGCCCGGCTCGAGGCCGGTCTGCTGCGCCACCATGAGGGTCAGCAGCGCGTAGGAGGCGATGTTGAACGGAACGCCGAGGAACAGATCGGCGCTGCGCTGGTACAGCTGGCACGACAGCCGGCCGTCGACGACGTAGAACTGGAACAGCGCGTGGCACGGAGCCAGCGCCATGTCGGGGATGTCGGCCGGATTCCACGCCGACACGATGAGGCGGCGCGAGTCAGGCGTCGCCCTGATCTGCTCGATGACCTGGGAGAGCTGGTCGATGTGGCCGCCGTCCGGCGTCGGCCACGAGCGCCACTGCACCCCGTACACCGGTCCGAGGTCGCCGGACGCGTCGGCCCACTCGTCCCAGATGGTCACGCCGTTCTCCTGCAGCCAGCGCACGTTCGAGTCGCCGCGCAGGAACCACAGCAGCTCGTACGCGATCGACTTGAAGTGCACGCGCTTGGTGGTGATCAGGGGGAATCCCGCAGAGAGGTCGAACCGGATCTGCCGTCCGAAGACGCTGGTGGTTCCCGTGCCGGTGCGGTCGTCCTTGTGCGTGCCCGACTCCAGCACGTCACGCAGCAGGTCTTCGTAGGGTGTCGGCACGACTGCACTCATGCCAGCAACGATACGTCACGCGGTGTCACACTCGGCTGCGGCCGCGTCGTTCGACGTAGCCTCGACGCATGCCGCTCGCGACCGCCCTGCTGATCACCGGCGTACTGCTCGCCATCACGGTGGCGGCGGGTCTGCTGTGGCGCCTGCGAGACGGCCGCCGCCGTCGCGCCACCGGCGCCGTCCACGTCGACCGACTGGGTCTGCTGCGCGAGCGCGCAGCGCTCGTGCTGTTCAGCACCGACACCTGCTCGCGCTGCCCGCAGGTGAGCCGGATGCTGCGCGAGCTGGCCTCCGCGAGGGGCGCGATCGACGTGCACGACGTGGATCTCACCCATCGCCCCGATCTGGCATCGGAGCACCGCGTGCTGAGCACCCCCACGACCCTGCTCGTCGGCCCGGATGCCCGGGTCGTCGCCCGGTTCGTCGGCGTGCCACGCCCCGACGACATCATCGCCGCTCTGGACGAGCTGCCCGCGCTTCAGGAGACCGCATGACCGCCCGGGATGGAATCGACCCCCGAGGTCCGCGGTTCGCCGCGTGGATCACCTCGGCACTGCTGCTGATCGCGACGGTCCTGGCCCTCACGGGCATCGCCGCCTCGAGCTCCTCACGGGGATGGGCGATCAGCACGGCATCCCTCGGCGACCGGGCGACCGACCTCGGCTTCGTCGTCGCCGCGATCGTGGCTGCGCTGTTCATCTGGGGAGTCGTATCTCCCCCGACCTCGCCCTGGGTGGCGCTGTTCCGCACGGCCGTCCGGCCCCGCCTGACGCCGCCTGTCGAACTCGAGGATCCGCGCCCGCCGCGGTTCGCCCAGGGCGTCGGTCTGTTCGTCGTGGCTCTCGGCCTCGTGCTGCACCTCGCCGGCGTTCCCCTGGCCCTCCCGATCGCGACGGCCGCGGCATTCATCGCCGCCTTCCTCAACGCCGCCTTCGGCTTCTGCCTCGGCTGCCAGATGTACCTGCTGCTGCAGCGCGCAGGGGTGCTGCGGCGGAGCGAAGCCACCGCCTGACCTCTGTTCCGACGCAGACCGGCTCTGGATAGGCTGGCGAGGCGACGCGAACCCGCGGCGCGATGCCACGTGCGATTCTCGGAGGAACAATGACCGTCACCAGCGAAGCCGCAACCACCTGGACCGGATCCCTGATGGAGGGCTCGGGCACCGTCGCGTTCTCGAGCTCGAACCTCGGCACCTTCCCGATCGACTGGAAGTCGCGCAGCGAAGGATCCGACTCGACCACGACGCCGGAGGAACTCATCGCCGCCGCGCACGCGTCGTGCTTCAGCATGGCGCTCTCGCACGCGCTGGCCGAGAACGGCACCCCGCCCGAGCGCGTGAACACGTCGGCGTCGGTCACCTTCAAGCCCGGCACCGGCATCACCGGCAGCCACCTGAACGTGAACGCGAGCGTTCCCGGGCTCACACCGGAGAAGTTCCAGGAGATCGCCGAGGGCGCGAAGACCGGATGCCCGGTCTCGCAGGCGCTCGCCGGCATCGAGATCACCCTCGAGGCCAGCCTCGCCTGAAGTCCTCGATGTCAGGGCCGCGTCCGCGACAGCCTGATCGCCTCGCGGATGCTGGCCCTGGCATCCTTCCGCCGCCCGGCGGCATCCTGCACCACCCCCAGACGGTAGCGGGCGCGCCAGTCTCCCGGCTCGGCCTCGGCAGCCGCCCCGTACTGCGTGATCAGCGGGTCGATGTCGTCACGCATCAGACGGCCGCTCGGCGTCAGGCGTTCCGGGGCCGCAGGCATGCCACCCTCTGCATCGAGCGTGCGCCCGAGCCGATCCGCCGCGAAGCCGAAGAGGAGTTCGCGCACCAGCGCCCACGCGCCGATCGGCGCGATCACGATCAACGCGATCGCCATCCCGATCGAGATCGGAGTCGCGACGCGGAGGAACATCACCGCCAGCCAGCCGGCGGTGACCACGTAGAGCAGCAGCGCCGCTCCCATCACGACCACCCCGATCCGCGAGCTCACGCGCGCGTCCGGATGCCGATGTCGACGAGGTTCTCCAGCCCCACGGTCACACCGCGCGCATCGCGCGCGAACGGGACGGCGAGCCGGATGCCCGGGGCGTAGGCGGCCGCGGAATCGATCGTGTCGTGCACGATCGTCAGCGACTCACCGGGGCCGGACAGGATGGCCTCCTGCTTGGCGATCACGCCGGGACGACGCAGGGAGTGCACCGGAACGCCGGCGACCTGCTGTCCTCGCGCGCGCTGATCGACGTGCGGCGCCTGGAACGGGCCCTGCGCCTCCCGCGCGGCGACCATCAGCTCGGCCGTGCGCACCGCGGTGCCGCTGGGCGAGTCGATCTTGCGATCGTGGTGCGCCTCGATGATCTCGGCGGACGGGAAGAACGGCGCGGCGGCCGCGGCGAGTGCCGAGCCGAGCGCCGAGCCCAGCGAGAAGTTGGGGATGAACACCGCGCCGGTGCCGGCGGCGTCGACCAGCGGGCGCACCAGCGCGATGCGCTCCTGCGACCATCCCGAGGTGCCGACCAGCACGTTGATGCCGCGCTCCACGGCCGCTCGCACCACGTCGATGCTCACCGCCGGGGTCGACGCGTCGACGACGAGGTCGGCGCCGTCCATCTCGGCGAGGTCGCTCGCCGAGCCGAGCACGGCGCGCACCTCGAAGCCGTCGAGCTGGTCGATCACCCCGTGGATGATGCGTCCGAGTGAGCCTGTACCGCCGACGAGGGCGACCTGTGTCGTCATGGTCCCAGTCTAGATTCGCCCGCCGCGTGGACCCGCCGTCGTGACCGTGACGGTCGTCGCCTCGTCAGACCAGAGCGCCCTCGGGCAGACCGGTGCGCAGCTCCATCGGCAGGTGGCCGAGGTCGTTGTGGCTGAGCAGAGTCCACGGCCGGCCCTGCTTCTGAGCGATCACGGTGAGTCCGCAGTGCGCCTGGTTGAGGGTCATCCACCTCCAGTCCGGAGCGCCGAGCACCTCGCGCACGAACCACGAGATGACGAAGTTGTGGGTGATCAGAACCTCGTGCACGTCGCCCGTGCGCCGCCGCAGGAACTCGCCGACCGCATCGGCCATCTGCGCGGAGCCCGCCTCGATCTCGGCCTCGCTCACCGACCCGAAGAACGTCTCGTACACCGAGGGCACGTCGTCGCTCATCCCGCTGGGCACGCAGTCGAACAGCAGCGCAGACGGAACGGGGTCGACCGACGGAAGGCGGGCGGCGATGGTGCGGGCGGTCTCCGTCGCCCGCAGCAGGGGCGAATGCCAGACGGCGTCCAGCGGAAGTCCGGAGAGCCGATCCGCGATCAGTTCGGCCTGACGCCGTCCTCGAGGCGAGAGCGGTCCGTCGTCGACGCCGTGCTCGGCATCCTGATGTTCGCCATGTCTGACCAGATAGATGTAATGCGTCACTGCCCGCTCGCTTCAGCCCGTCCCCCTCGGATGGGTGAGTCCAGCTTAGAACACCGCACCGACACGACGCCGAGGCGCGACGCGCGCCGCACGCACGGTGCCCTCAGTCGCCGGCGCGGGTGAGCTCGACGATCTGCGAGCGCAGCAGCGAGATACCGGCGCCCTGCATGAGCTCCTCGACGTGCTCGGGTGCGAACGCGTTCACGATCGGCGCCACCACCGTGCGCTGCGCGAGCAGCCAGGCGATCGACACGGCCGCGACCGGCACCGACAGCTCGGCGGCGATGCGGTCTAGCACCCGCAGCACGCGGATGCCACGGCGGTTGAGATTGCCCTTCATCTGCTCGCCGCGCACGCCGGTGACGGCGGACTTGCTGCGGTGCCGGCCGGAGAGGAACCCGTGCTCGAGTGCGTGCGAGGGGGTGACCGCGAGGTTCTGAGCGCCGGCCACCAGACGCAGATCGCCCTCGAACCCCCGACGGCGCACGAGGTTGTAGGGCTCGTCGACGACCTCGATGCGCGGGTAGCCGGCCGACGCGAGGATCCTCGCTTCAACGAGACGCTCGGCGGCGAAGCGGAACGCTCCCACCGAGCGGATCTTCCCCGCGTCGCGCAGCCATTCCACCGTCGCGAGGGTGTCTTCCAGCACCGAGCTGGTGTCGAGCGTGGCGTCCAGGTACACCACATCGATGCAGTCGACCGCGAGCCGCGTGAGCGACCCCTCCACCGCACGCACCAGGTTCACCGACCCGAGACCGGGGTTGTCGGCGTGCGAGCCGATGCGCACGCTCAGACGGATCCGGTCCCGGACGCGGCGCGCGCGAAGCCACTGCCCGATGATGTGCTCGCTGCGTCCGCCGGAGAACCCGTCGGCCGTGTGCACCGCGTTGCCGCCGAACTCGATGAAGCGGTCGAGGATCTGACTGCTGGTGCGCTGGTCGGTGCTCCAGCCGAACTCTGCGGCGCCGAGCATGAGCGGGAAGATCGACAGTCCGGTCTCGCCGAGCGGCACGCGGATGCCCTCCCCGACCCCCGGGCCGACCACGGGGATCGGCGCGGAGGGATGCGAGTCGAAGCCGGGCACGGTGCTGGTCGGCGCGCCGGCCGTGCCGGCTGCTCCTGTGCCGAAGAGCTTCACATCGCCACCCCCGTAGCTGCGCACCTCCGGTGCGTACTTCGAGGGTAGGCGAGCGCGGGCCCGGTGCCGGCCATGAAGGCATCACCGGCGGCAAGTTCTCGTAACGGTTCGATCACATCGGATACGAAGGAACCCGGGATCGCGGCGCTGGGCGCACGATCCCGGGTTCCTCGGTCATGGATGCCGCTCAGCGGGCATCCGGACGGCTCACGCCTCAGCGTTCTCCGACTCGCCCTCTGCGGGTGCGTCCTCGGTGACCGGCTCGAGCGACAGCTTGCCGCGGTCGTCGATCTTGGTGATGCGCACGAGCAGCTTCTGGCCGACCGAGAGGACGTCATCGACGTTCTCGACGCGCTTGCCACCGGCGAGCTTGCGCACCTCGGTGACGTGCAGCAGTCCGTCCTTGCCCGGCAGCAGCGACACGAAGGCGCCGAAGGTGGCGATCTTCACGACGGTGCCGAGGAACTGCTCGCCGACCTCCGGGTTGGTGGGGTTGGCGATCGCGTTGACCTGCGCGCGAGCGGCTTCGGCCGACGGTCCGTCGGTCGCGCCGATGTAGACGGTGCCGTCCTCCTCGATGGAGATCTGCGCGCCGGTCTCATCCTGGATCGCGTTGATCGTCTTGCCCTTCGGGCCGATCAGCTCGCCGATCTTGTCGACCGGGATCTGCACGCTGATGACGCGCGGCGCGGTCGGCGCCATCTCGTCGGGAGCGTCGATCGCGGCGTTCAGCACGTTGAGGATGGTCAGGCGGGCGTCGCGCGCCTGGGTCAGCGCGCCGGCGAGCACCGACGACGGGATGCCGTCGAGCTTGGTGTCGAGCTGGATCGCGGTGATGAACTCCGACGTGCCCGCGACCTTGAAGTCCATGTCGCCGAGTGCGTCTTCCGCACCCAGGATGTCGGTCAGCGCAGCGTACCGGGTCTCACCGTCGACCTGATCGGAGACCAGGCCCATCGCGATGCCTGCGACGGCGGAGCGCAGCGGCACGCCGGCGTTGAGCAGCGACAGGGTCGATGCGCAGACGGAGCCCATCGAGGTCGAGCCGTTCGAGCTGAGCGCCTCGGAGACCTGACGGATCGCGTAGGGGAACTCCTCGCGGCTCGGCAGCACCGGCACGAGGGCGCGCTCGGCGAGGAAGCCGTGCCCGATCTCGCGACGCTTCGGCGACCCGACGCGGCCGGTCTCACCGGTCGAGTAGGGCGGGAAGTTGTAGTGGTGCATGTAGCGCTTGCTCGTGGTGGGAGACAGCGAGTCGATCTGCTGCTCCATCTTGAGCATGTTCAGCGTGGTGACACCCATGATCTGGGTCTCGCCGCGCTGGAAGATCGCCGAGCCGTGCACGCGCGGGATGACCTGCACCTCCGCGTCGAGCGGACGGATGTCGGCGAGGCCGCGGCCGTCCATGCGCACGCCCTCGGTGAGGATGCGTCCGCGGACGATCGTCTTGGTGACCGACTTGTACGCGGCGGAGAACTCGAGCGGGGCCGCAGCGGGCAGCTGGCCCGCCTCGGTCGCCTCGATCAGCTCGGCCTTGACGCGATCCTTGATCGCGTCGTCGGCGTTCTGACGCTGCTGCTTGTCGGCGATCTGGTAGACGCCCGTGAGCTCGTCATAGGCGCGACCGGCCACGAAGTCGTAGACCTCCTGGCTGTACGCCGGGAAGACCGGGTACACGCCCGGCTCCTTGGATGCGGTGGCGGCGAGCTCGGCCTGAGCCTTGACGAGCTGGGCGATGAACGGCTTCGCGGCCTCGAGGCCCGCGGCGACGACATCCTCGTTGGGCTTGGTGGCGCCGGCCTTGATGAGGTTCCAGCTGCCCTCGGTCGCCTCGGCCTCGACCATCATGATCGCGACGTCTTCGGAGCCGTCGGCCTTGGTGACTACGCGACCGGCGACGATCAGGTCGAACACGGCCTCGGAGACCTGCTCGGCGGTCGGGAACGCGACCCACTGGTCCTCGTGCTGGCCGTGACCGGGGATGAACGCGAGGCGCACACCGGCGACGGGGCCCGAGAACGGCAGACCCGAGATCTGCGTCGACGCGGAGGCGGCGTTGATCGCGAGGGCGTCGTAGAACTCGCCCGGGGCGATCGAGAGGACCGTGATGACGATCTGGACCTCGTTGCGCAGACCGTCGACGAACGACGGACGCAGCGGACGGTCGATCAGACGGCAGACCAGGATCGCCTCGGTCGAGGGGCGACCCTCACGACGGAAGAACGAGCCGGGGATCTTGCCGGCGGCGTAGGAGCGCTCCTCGACGTCGACCGTCAGCGGGAAGAAGTCGAAGCCCTCACGCGGGTGCTTGCCCGCGCTCGTGGCCGAGAGCAGCATGGTCTCGCCGTCCAGGTAGGCGGCGACGGCGCCCTGAGCCTGCTGCGCGAGGCGGCCGGTCTCGAAGCGGATGGTGCGGGTGCCGAAGCGGCCGTTGTCGAGAACGGCCTCGGTGGCGGTGATTTCAGGACCTTCCAAGAGGTCTCTCCTTCTTTGTTTAGGCTCGCTCGCCCGTGTGGCGCGCGAGTTGTCGCGAAGGAGCGGATGCGGGTAGATATAAGCGCGCGGGGATTCCCGCCGATCACGCCTGCGCTGGCCACCAGTAGAAGACCACCCGGCGCCGTGTGCGACGAGGAACCCACCACAGGGGACCAGCTTCTCAGCCGACCGCTCCGTGAATCGATGTGAAGTTGTGTGGCGCAGACTGCACCATTGTCGATCCTATCAGCGGGCGTGTCCACGCCGGGTTCATCGCCACGGTTCGAGAGCGGACGCCGCCGAAATCGACTGTCTTCGCCTAGGCTGACGAGCATGAGCGAAGACAAGGCAGTCTCTTCAGAGGAGATGAAGCGCAAGTTCAGGGAAGCGCTCGACAAGAAGAATGCACAGAGTCGGGGCGGAGAGTCGCACCTGGACGGCGACTCCGCCGTTCATGCGACCCACGCGCCGCAGATGAAGCGCGAGTTCCGCCGCAAGAGCGGCTGAGCTGCTTCCGACGCGAGATGAAGGGCTGCGACACGAATGTCGCAGCCCTTCGTCGTCCCGGGGGCCGACTCGACTCGGGCGTCACTCCCCGGCGAGCCCTCCGAGCAGGTGTCCGAACGAGCGCCCCTCACCGAGGTAGGTCGCGGGATCGTACGGGTCGACGACCTCTGCGGCACCGCGCTTGGCGATCGCCTCGGCGAGCTCTCTCGCACCCCTCTCGACGCGCTTGGCGAGCGGGGCGACCTCGTCACCCGCGCCGCCCCAGTCGCTGGATGCCGCGAAGACGCCGGTCGACACCGGTTCGGCGTGCAGGTAGGCGAACAGCGGACGGATCGCGTAGTCGATCGCCAACGAGTGCCGGGCGGTGCCGGCGTTCGCGCCGATGAGCACGGGCTTGCCGGTCAGGGCGTCCGGGTCGAGCACGTCGATGAACGACTTGAAGAGCCCCGAGTAGCTCGTCGAGAAGATCGGCGTGGCCACGATCAGCCCGTCGGCCGAGACGACGGTGTTGATGGCCGTCTCGAGCGCCGGCCGGGCGAATCCCGTCAGCAGGTTGTCGGTGATGTCGTGCGCCAGATCGCGCAGCTCGATCACGTCGACCTTCACGTCGATGTCGCGCTCTCGCAGCGCCTTCGTGGTCTCCGCAGCCAGACGGTCGGCCAGCATCCGCGTAGACGAGGGGTTCGACAGGCCGGCCGAGACGACGGCGATGCGACGTTCGCCCATCTCAGGCATCCTTCCGGCCGAGGCCGAACGCCGCACCCGCGGCGACCGGCGCGTCCTGGTAGGGGGATCCGGCGGTCAGGTTGTCGCCGCGGTTCGCGGAGGGGCGCGCCTGACGCGAGGGCCCGTCACCGTAGATCGCGCGCACCCGCGCGGCATGCGTGGGGGCATCCGGAACCGTCTCGGGGCGGTTCTTCGCGAGCTCGCGACGCAGCACCGGCACGACCTCGCCGCCGAGGATGTCGAGCTGCTCGAGCACGGTCTTCAGCGGAAGACCGGCGTGATCGATGAGGAACAGCTGACGCTGGAAGTCGCCGAACGTGTCGCGCATCGACGCGTAGCGGTCGATGACCTGCTGCGGCGATCCGACGGTCAGCGGCGTCATCTCGGCGAAGTCCTCCATGCTGGGACCGTGGCCGTAGACCGGCGCGTTATCGAAGTAGGGGCGGAACCGCGTCACCGCATCCTGGGAGCTGGCGGCCATGAATACCTGCCCGCCGATGCCGACGATGGCCTGCTCGGGCGTGCCGTGGCCGTAGTGGGCGTACCGCTGCCGGTACAGCTCGATGAGGCGCTGGTAGTGCTCCTTCGGCCAGAAGATGTTGTTCGCGAAGAAGCCGTCACCGTAGTAGGCGGCCTGCTCGGCGATCTCCGGCGTGCGGATCGATCCGTGCCAGACGAACGGCGCCACGCCGTCCAGCGGCCGCGGGGTCGCAGTGAAGCCCTGCAGCGAGGTGCGGAACTTCCCCTCCCAGTCGACGACGTCCTCGTCCCACAGCTTGCGCAGCAGCGCGTAGTTCTCGATCGCGAGCGGCAGGCCCTGGCGGATGTCCTTGCCGAACCACGGGTAGACCGGACCGGTGTTGCCGCGGCCGAGCATGAGGTCCATGCGCCCGTCCGTGACGTGCTGCAGCATCGCGTAGTCCTCGGCGATGCGCACGGGGTCATTCGTGGTGATCAGGGTCGTCGAGGTGGACACGATCAGTCGCTCGGTCTGAGCGGCCACGTGCGCGAGGAAGGTGGTAGGGCTCGACGACCAGAACGGCGGGTTGTGGTGCTCGCCGATCGCGAAGACGTCGAGGCCGACCTCTTCGGCGTGCCTGGCGATCACGGCGGTCGCCTTGATGCGCTCGGCCTCGCTCGGGGTGACGCCGGTCGTCGGATCCTGCGTGATGTCGCTGACCGACATGATGCCGAACTGCACCGGGTTCTGCTCGTTCACTGTTCTCTCTCCGCTCCGGATGCCCGAAAGCATCCGTTCTATTCACTTGAATGCACTTCATGCAACCCCGAAGCGGCCACTTTATTCCCGCATGTCCGCAACCGCTAACCTCGTGCCATGAGCAGTGCCGAGCAGCATCCGCCCGCGACCGCGACGACGGGCACCGCTGCACGGCCCCGTCGCCGGGTTCCGTTCTGGGACAACGCGCGGTTCGCGTGCATCGTACTGGTCGTGATCGGGCACGGCACCCAGCGGCTGATCTACGACTCCGACGTCTCGTACGCGTTCTACCTGTGGGTGTACGCGTTCCACATGCCCGCCTTCGCCATCATCTCCGGCTACTTCTCGAAGGCAGGAAGCCCCACGAAGCGCCAGATGGCTCGCGTGATCACCGACATCCTCGTCCCGTACGTGATCTTCGAAGGGCTGTGGACCCTCACCAAGTGGCTGGTCGAGGGAAGGGCCGACCCGAATCTCACGCAGCCCTCCTGGACGCTGTGGTTCCTGCTCGCCCTGGGCATCTTCCGTCTGGTGCTCCCCTACCTCGCCCTGCTGCGATGGCCGCTCGCCTGGACCCTCGCGATCTCGGTGGGTGTCGGATACGTGACCAATGTCGACAGCACGTTCTCGCTGTCCCGCACGCTGGGCCTGCTGTTCTTCTTCACTCTCGGCTGGTGGCTCAGGGAGCGCGACGTGGTGCGCCGGCTGCATCTCATCGAGTACCGGCCGTGGTGGGTGCGCGCGATCGCGATCGCCGTCCTCGTCGCGTGGGGCGTGGCCTGCTGGCTGTGGCTGGATGTCTGGGAGGCCATCGACCTCAGGCACTGGCTGTTCTACGACGACTCGTACGCCGACCTCGGCGGCGAGCAGTGGTGGGCGGGCGCCGTCCGCCTCGGGCTCATCCTGCTGGCGGTCCTGCTCAGCGCCTGTTTCTTCGCGCTGCTGCCGCGGCGCGCGCAGCGCTGGACCACGCTGGGCCAGTACACGATGTACGTGTACCTGCTGCACTCGTTCGTGCTCTACCCGTTCCGCGAGTCGGGTGTGCTGCGCGGCCTGCACCCGACCTGGATCTGGCTTCCGCTCATCATCGTGCTCGCCGTCGGCGTCGCATTCGCGCTCTCATCGAAGCCGGTGCGCTCGCTGTTCCGTCCGCTGGTCGAGCCGCGCCCGCGCTGGATGTTCCGCGACCCCGAGCTGGTGTCGGGAAGCGACCACCGCAACGACCCGACGGGTTCGCGGCGCAGCCGCTGAGCCCGGCTCAGGCGAACAGCGCCGCGCCCACGTACGATCCGGACGCCGCCCCCGGCGGCACGGCCCAGACGCCGGATCCGACGTGCCGGATGTACTCGATGAGCAGATCCGTCGACATCCGCTTCTGCAGCGCGACGAACTGCGCCGGATCGCGCTGATACGAGAGGAAGAACAGTCCGGCGTCGAGGCGTCCCAGCGAGTTGTTGCCGCCGACGTAGTTGAAGCCGCGGCGCAGGATCCGCACGCCGTCGTTCGTGTCCGGGTGCGCGAGTCTCACGTGGCTTCGGACGTCGAGGCCGGCCAGCTTCGGCGGCGTCATCTCGGTGCCGCCGCTGAGGGGCGCGCCCTCCGCCTTGTCGCGACCGAAGATCCGCTCCTGCTCGCCGAGGCCCACACGATCCCATGTCTCGATGAGCATCGCGATCTTGCGCGCCACGAGGTATGAACCGCCCGCCATCCAGTCCGGATCGTCACCGCCGGCCCAGACGTGCGCGTCGAGCGCGTCCTGGTCGTCGGCGAGGATGTTCGCGGTGCCGTCCTTGAAGCCGAAGAGATTCCGCGGCGTCTGCTGCTGCGCACTCGTGCGGGAGGTCTTCCCGAAGCCGAGCTGCGACCATCGCAGCTTGGCGCGCCCGAAGGCGATCCTGCTGAGGTTGCGGATCGCGTGCACGGCGACCTGGGGGTCGTCCGCGCAGGCCTGGATGCACAGGTCGCCGTCGGACTGCCCCGGATCCAGGTCGTCACCGAGGAACGCCGGCAGCCGTTCGAGCTTCGCCGGGCGTCGATCGCCGATGCCGTACCGATCGCCCTCCTCGTTCGCGAACAGGGTCGGCCCGAACCCGAAGGTGATGGTGAGATTCGCGGCGTGCAGCCCCAGAGCCTCCCCCGTGTCATCCGGCGGGGATGCGGGCCCGCCACCGGTCGCCCCGGACGCGCTCACCTCGAGGCCCTGCGTGAGACGCGACGCCGCGTAGCTCCAGTCCTGCAGCAGCTCGATCAGGTCACGCCGATCGCTGCGGGGCATCATGTCGAACGCGCCGAAGTGCAGGTGCTCCTGCACCTCGGTGGTGATGCCCGCCTGATGCTCGCCGAAGAACGCGTGGCGGTCCTCGGCATCCGCATCCTTCCGCGGGGCGCCGAGCGCGTATCCGATGCCGCCGCCGGCCAGCGCGAGCGCAGCCCCTCCGCCGGCGGCCAGGCCCAGCAGACCGCGCCGGCTCAGGCCGGCGCGGGGCTGCTCGTCATGATGCGGCATGTGTGCTCCCCGTCAGGACAGGGTGGTGGCGGTCAGATGCGACAGCGGCTCGGCCAGCGCGTTGATGAGATCGATGAGCTCGCGCTTGTGGCCTTCGGTCAGATCCGTGAATGGAACGAAGCCGCTCTGCAGGGATCCGTGCTCGGCGAGGGCGCTCTCGAGGTCCGCGTAGCCCGTCGTTATCTCGTCGACGAGCTTCTCCCCGTCGGCGCCCTTCGACGCGGCCAGCTCCCGCACCAGCGAGAAGGCCATCTTCGACCCCTCCACGTTGGCGGCGAAATCGTAGAGGTCGGTGTGCGACCACCAGTCCTCCTCGCCGGTGATCTTCCCTGTCGCGACCTCGTCGAGAAGCGCCACGGCGCCGTTCGAGATCCCCGCGATGCCCTGATCATCCAAAGCGGTCGTGAAGTCGTCCGAATGCACGTAATCGAAGAGCTCCTGCACGTCGGCGATCAGCAGATCGCCGTACTCGCCGCGCTCCTCAGGCGTCGACGGCGCCCACCCCTGCCAGGCGGGAGTCGCGCCGTCGGAATTGAGGGCATCCGGTGCCGGCTGCCAGAGATCCTTCTCGATGCGGTGGAACCCGGTCCACTCCAGGCCCTCGGCGACGGCGTCGACCTCGCGGTAGTCGATGCGCGGGTCGAGATCGCCCAGCGCCTCGGCGACGGGCTCGATGCGCTCGTACGAGGCGCGAGCCAGCGGGAAGAGCTCACGCGCTCTCTCGTCGTCCCCCGCCGTGTAGGCACTCACCAGGTCGGCGACATCGGGCACGAGGGCTCCGACCTGGTCTTTCACGAACGCGGCGTAGAGATCGACCGCCTGTTGCTTCTGCTCGGCGTCCGGCCCGTCGATGCTCACCTTGTCGCCCGTGACCGTGAACGCGGCCTTGCCCACGCCGTCTCCGATCATCCCGGGCTTGCACACGGTGTAGTAGTCGCCGGGCTGCGCGACGACCGTGAGGGTGCGCGACGCCGCCGGAGCGATGTTCTCGACCTCGCCGACGATGCGCAGGCCGTCGTCGGCCAGAAGGTAGAACTCGGTGACGTGGTCGCCGGCGTTGGTCACCTCGAATGTCAGCGTGCCGCTCGTGGCCGTGCCCGTCGAGACGTCGCATGCGCTGTCGGTCGAGGACACGGTGAACGATGCCGCCGGGTCGGCCGACTGCTTGGCGACGCAGCCGCTGAGGGCCGTCACGGCGATGGCGCCGAGCGCGATGACGCTCAGCGTTCGGGGTGCGTGGGTCATGCTGCTCCAGAAGAGGTGGTCACGAGGTCTTCGCGCGGCACAGCCGGCGCTGACGCGAGAGCGGACGCGGGCCGAGGGCCGCGCGAGCGCGCCAGCCCTCGAACGAAGAGAGTGCCGACGACCGTCATGTACAGCGCCCATGCGATCACCTGCAGCCAGGTCATGCGCGGCATGAAACCGATCGTCGCCTGAAGGATGGTCGCCCAGGCGCCGCCCGGGGCGATCGCGGCGGTGGCGTCGAAGGCCCATCCGAAGGGGAAGCCGGCGAGTCCGGTGAGCACAGCCCCGGTCATGGCATCCGTCGGCGCGACGGCGGTGAAGGGACCGCCGAGCACTCCGGCCTCCTGCAGATCCATCACGGCGTAGGCCAGCACACCCGCCGCGACGACGACGAGGAAGCCGCCCGTCCACGCGAAGAACCGCCTGAGGTCGAGCTGCACGGCGCCGCGTGCGAGCAGCCAGCCGACGACGACGGCGATGAGCAGGCCGAGCAGCGCACCGAGCAGCGACTGCGGCGCGTTGCCGAAGGACTGCACCATCGACCACAGCAGAAGCGTGGTCTCGATGCCCTCGCGGGCCACCGAGACGAAGCCGACGGCGATCAGCGCCCACAGGGTCCCGTGCGCGAGAGCCCGATCCACACCGCCCTGCAGGCTCGACTTCATCGTGCGGCCGGCCTTCTGCATCCAGAAGATCATCCAGGTGACCATGCCCACCGCCACCAGCGAGAGCGAGCCGCCGATGATCTCCTGCGCCTCGGTGGTGAGAGCGTACGCACCGAAGGTGAGGACCGCGCCGATGCCGAGCGCGAGCGCGATGGCGAGACCGATGCCGATCCACATGCGACCCAGCACGTCTGCGCGGCCGAGCCGGCGGATGTACGCGACCAGGATGCCTACGACGAGGGCGGCTTCGAGGCCTTCGCGGAGGCCGATGAGGAGCGCTGCGAACACGGGATTCGATTCTGCTGACGGAGCGGTAAGGGGTGCCTTACCTAAGCAACTTTAGCACCCCGCTTCCTGCGCCCCCGCGCGTCGACCGGTAAGAGAAAGCAACATTCGTGCGCGCCGGCGGGCCTGGTCCTACCGTCGACGCATGACCGATCTCACCCTCCCCATCCTCGACCTGTCTCAGCTCGACGCCGGCGCAGAGGCGGCCGCACGGTTCCGTGCGGACCTGCGCGCCGCGACGCGGGATGTGGGCTTCTTCTACCTCACCGGAACGGGCATCCCCACCGACCTCGAGCAGAGGCTGCACCGCGCCGCGAGGGATTTCTTCGCGCTTCCCGAAGAGGACAAGCTCGCCATCGAGAACGTGAAGAGCCCGCACTTCCGGGGGTACACGCGTATCGGCGGGGAGCGGACGAAAGGCGCCGTCGACTGGCGCGAGCAGATCGACATCGGTCCGGAACGGGACGCTGTCGAGGGCGGTCCGGCGTTCAACCGCCTCATCGGGCCGAACCTCTGGCCTCAGGCGCAACCGGAGCTGCGCGCTGTCGTCGCCGAGTGGCACGCCGCTCTGTCCGGCATCGCGCGGAAGCTGCTGCGCGCGTGGGCTCTTGCCCTGGGCGCCGAGGAGTCGTACTTCGACGACCACTTCGGTGAGCCGTCGACGCTGATCAAGATCGTCCGGTACCCGGGCACGACCGAGCCCGCGCCGCAACAGGGCGTCGGCGCTCATAAGGACAGCGGCGTGCTGACCCTGCTCTGGGTGGAGCCCGGCCGCGGTGGCCTCCAGGTCGAGCGCGACGGAGCGTGGGTGGACGCCCCACCCGTCGACGGCGCGTTCGTGGTGAACATCGGCGAGCTTCTCGAGTACGCGACGGACGGGTATCTCAGGGCGACCAACCACCGCGTGGTCTCGCCGCGAGCGCCGCACGACCGGCTGTCGATCCCGTTCTTCTTCAACCCGGCTCTCGACACGAAGCTGCCGCTGATAGAGCTCCCGGCCGACCTCGCCGCGCACGCGCGCGGCGTGACCCGCGACCCGGGGAATCCGATCCACAGTCTCTACGGCGAGAACGCGCTGAAGTCGCGCCTGCGAGCGCACCCCGACGTCGCGGCGATCCACCACCCCGACCTCGTCGGCGCAGTCTCCTAGCCTGCCACGACGGGGCCCGGCTCGCCGGGCTGGCCGGGTCGGTCCGGCTGGCCGGGGAGGTCCGGTTCGCGGGGCTGGCCGGACTGATCCGACTGGGCCGGAGCCCAGCCGAACTCCACGATCGCTCGCAGGGCATCGAGGTGCGCCTGGAAGGCGTGCCGCCCCTCGGCCGTACCCGCCACCCAGGTGCGCGGGCGACTACCTGCCCGTCCCCGCCTGACCTGCACGTAGCGCTCCGCCTCCAGCGCCGAGATCGCCTTGCTCAATGCCGAGTCCGACACCTGCAGGATGCTGCCGAGCGTGGCGAAGTCCAGCTCGAGGTCGTCGCCGAGCGCAGCCATGAGAGAGAAGCGGATGGGGCTCGCGAAGCTGTCGTCGAGCCGCAGTCGCGGGTGCTGCCGCGGGGGCTGTTCAGGCACGACGCTGCTCCAGCGCCGCACCGATCGCGAAGGCAACCGTGACCACCGCGCCTGCTGCGCACGCCGCGGCCGCGAGCGGAAGCGTGGTGAACTGAGCCGTCAGCGCCAGGCCCACGAGGATCGCCCCGCCGCTCGCGAGGCAGCTCCAGTGGAAGGCGCCCCATGCCGCGACGATGCGGGAGCCGCCGCCGCCCATCGCAGAGAAGAGCCACGCCACGAGGGCCAGCATCACCACGAGGTTGGCGACATGGGCGACGATCGCCGACGGCGTGGCGACGCACGCGATCATGACGCCCATCGCCAGGCCGATGCACATCGTCTCGATCCGGACCGCACGGTCGAAGGGGATGCGCTGCCGCGGCGCCCGCTCGGACGGCGCCCGTCGACCCTCGTCGACCGCGAGGATGCCGAAGAGCACGAGTGCGAGTGCAGCGGGGGCGAGGCGCACGGCGATCGGGATGTCGATGCCGAGAGCGAGCGCGGTCAGCGATCCGATGACCATGACGACGAGCAGCACCACCACCGCCGTCCGCAGCCGCTGCTCTCGTCCTCGACGCTGATACCCGTACTCCTCGCGCAGGGCGCTGGCGAGCTGGGTCCAGAGGATGAACGGCGCGACGAGCGCGATGATGTTCACGCGGTCGGTCGGCGGGAAGCAGAGCATGAGCGCGACCAGGTACATCGAGAACGCCGCGCCCTCGATCAGCAGCAGCCGCGCGGCCCCGCGTCGATCGATCATCGCCTCGCGCCGCCGCGCGACACGGGCGGACTCGTCGAGATAGGCGCGGGCGACGTCACCCGACGGCGGCTCGTAGGGCTGTAGACCGGGTTCCGCTCGGTGCTCCATGGCGCTCCTCGCTTTCCATCTGGAAACTGTTCACTTTCCTACCGGAAAGTGAACGAGGTTGCAAGCGACGCGGGAATGACGAGAGCCGCCCCACACCGTGGGGCGGCTCTCCAAGAATGTTCTGCGCGATTGAACGCTGGTCGATTACCGGCGCAGACCGAGACGCTCGATGAGCGAGCGGTAACGGTTGATGTCGACGTCCTGCAGGTAACCCAGCAGGCGACGGCGCTGACCGACGAGCAGGAAAAGGCCACGGCGCGAGTGGTGGTCGTGCTTGTGTGCCTTGAGGTGCTCGGTGAGGTCCTTGATGCGCTGCGTCAGCATTGCGACCTGCACCTCGGGGGATCCGGTGTCACCGGGGTGCGTCGCGTACTCTTCGATGATCGCCTTCTTGACGTCTGCTTCCAGTGCCATAGATTCGATCCCCTCTCTGCTTGCTGCGCGGTGCCCGACGCCGAATGCGTGGGCTCTCTTTATCCGCGGCCGATCAAACGGCAACCTCGACAGTCTACCAGCATCCCGGCGGCCGGATACGCACCGGTAGCCTCGACGGGTGCCGTTCTCCCGCGCCCATCTGATCGATCTCAGCCCGCTGAGATCGAGCCCGGCTTTTGCGCGCATGTGGATCGGCTCGGCCCTCGCCGGGATCGGCGGCCAGCTGACGATCGTGACCGTGATGCTGCATGTGTTCGAGCTGACCGCCAGCACATTCGCGGTCTCGATGATCGCGGTGGCCGGCCTCGTGCCGATGGTCCTCGCCGGACTCTACGGCGGGATGCTGGCCGACGCCTTCGACCGGCGGCGCGTGGCGCTGATCGCGGCGACCATCGCCTTCGTGGCGACGGCACTGCTCGCCGGGCTGACATGGACGGACACGGAGACGATCTGGTGGCTGTACGGGCTCAGCATGGTCATCGCGGCAGCCAACTCGGTGGGCATGGCGACCCGCACGGCGATCGTGCCGCGCCTGATCCCGCTGAATCAGCTCGCGGCGGCGTCGGCGCTGAACGGCGTCGCCTTCGGCCTGACCGTGATGATCGGCCCCGCCGTGGCGGGTGTGCTCGTCGCCCTCACCGGCTTCGGGTGGACGTACACGATCGATGTCGTCCTCATGCTGTGCATGTTCCTCGGGCTGTGGACACTGCCGGCGCTGCTGCCCGAGGGCACGATCGTCCGGCCGGGCCTGGCATCCCTCGTCGACGGATGGCGCTTTCTGCGCCGGGCGGGCAACATCCGAGCGCAGTACCTGCTCGACATCGCCGCGATGACCTTCGGCAACCCGCTCGCCCTCTACCCGGCGCTCGGCACGGTGCTGCTCGGCGGCGGTGCCGTGACGACGGGACTGCTGACGGCGTCGGTCGCGGTCGGCACCTTCGCGTCGAGCCTGTTCTCAGGCAGGATCGTGCAGTACCGCTGGCACGGCGTCGGCATCGCCAGGGCGGTGCAGGCCTACGGCGCCACGATCGCGCTGTTCGGGGCGATTCTGCTCGTCGGGGTGTTCCTGCCCCCGGCATCCGAGCACTCCCCCGACGTCCCGCTCGTCACCGTCGCCTGCATCGCGCTCGCCCTTTCGGGAGCGGCCGACAACATCAGCTCGATCTACCGCAACACGATGATGCAGGCCGCGGTGCCCGACGCGATGCGCGGACGCCTGCAGGGTGTGTTCATCATCGTCGTCGCCGGCGGGCCCCGACTCGGGGCGCTGTACGCCGGCACTCTGGCTACGCTCACCGCACTGTGGTTCCCGCCGCTGCTGGGCGGGATACTCGTGATCGGCCTCGCCGTGATGATCGCCCGGCTCACGCCGCGCTTCCGCGCCTACGATGCACTGAGCCCGGAGGCCTGAACCGCTCGTGGCGGCTCGACCCCCGGGCTCGGGATGCCGTCGTGCTCAGGCCTGCAGGGCGCCCTGCAGGTCGAGGTTGATCGTGATGTCCTTGCCGACGAGCACGCCACCGGTCTCGAGAGCGGCGTTCCAGGTCAGACCGAAGTCCTCCCGGTTGATCACGGTCGTGGCCGAGGCGCCGGCCTTGTAGTTGCCCCACGGGTCGGTGCCGAAGCCGCCGAAGTCGAACTCGAAGCTCACCGGCTTCGTGACCCCGCGGATGGTGAGGTCGCCGTCGACGAAGAAGTCGCCGCCCTCGACGCGCGCGCCGGTGGAGACGAAGTCCATCGTCGGGAAGTTCTCGACGTCGAAGAAGTCCGCCGAGCGAAGGTGGTTGTCGCGACCCTCGTCCTTGGTGTCGACGGATGCGACGTCGACGCTCGCCTCGACCTTGGCCTCGAGCGGATTCTCGGGGGCGAGGAGCGTGGCGTCCTTGATGCCGAACGAGCCGCGCACCTTCGAGATCATCATGTGGCGGACGCTGAAGGTGACCTCGCTGTGGCTGGGGTCCAGGACCCAGGTGCCGGGACGGTAGCCGGGGATGTCGATCGACATGTGTGTTCTCCTTGACGTTCATCGGCGCGCTCTCGCGCGGTACCGAAGATAACTTACATTCAGATGCATATATTCCCGCGAGCCCGGATCAATGCAAGAACCCCCGTCCACCGAGGTGGACAGGGGCTCTTGCGACGAGGATCGGATCGACTCAGCCGACCGCGACGAGATCGATGATGAAGATCAGGGTCTTGCCCGACAGGAAGTGACCGGAGCCGGCCGCGCCGTAGGCGAGGTGCGGCGGGATGACCAGCTCACGACGTCCGCCGACCTTCATGCCCGGGATGCCGTCCTGCCAGCCCTGGATCAGGCCGCGCAGCGGGAACTGGATGGTCTCGCCACGACCCCACGACGAGTCGAACTCCTCGCCGGAGTCGTACTCGACACCGGCGTAGTGCACGGTGACGGTGTCGCCGGGCGATGCCTCGGCGCCGTCGCCCTCGACGATGTCGCGGATGACGAGCTCTGCGGGGGCGGGTCCGGTGGGGGCGTCGAACTCGGGCTTCGTGCGTTCAGTCATGACTCCATCCAACCCCGGCGCGCGTCACCGGGTCAATGCGAGACGTCCGCTGAGCGCGTAACGCGATCCGCCGCGTCAGTCTCGGTCGGTGATGTCGCGCGACAGTCGCTGGGACACCCAGACCGGGATGAAGGATGCCAGGATTACGACCGTCGCGACGACGTTCACCACGTTCGCCTCGTTCGGCCTGGCCATCTGGTTCATGATCCACAGCGGCAGCGTGTCGACGCCGGGTGGCGCGGTGAAGATCGTGACGTAGACCTCGTCGAAGCTGAGCGCGAAGGCGAGGATCGCACCGGCGACCAGGGCGCTGCGGAACTGCGGGAAGGTCACCATCCGGAAGGTCTGCCACGGCGTCGCGCCGAGATCCTGCGATGCCTCTTCGAGGCTCGGGTTCATGCGACGCAGACGCGCGAGCACGTTGTTGAACACCATCACGATGCAGAAGGTGCCGTGCGCGATGATCATCCCCCAGAAGCCGACCTGGATGCCGATCGGCTCGAGCATCTGGTTGTAGGTGTTGTTCAGCGCGACGCCGGTGACGATGCCGGGCAGCGCGATCGGCAGCACGACGAGGAGGTTCACGGAGCGCTGCCCGAAGAAGCGGTAGCGCTGCAGGGCGAAGGCGACCAGCGTGCCCAGCACCAGCGCGATCGCCGTGGCGCCGGTGGCGACCAGCACCGAGTTGAGCACCGCGTCCCGGACAGGCTGGCTGGTGAACGCCCGGGCCCACCACTCCAGCCCGAAGCCGGAGACCGGCCAGCTGGCGATGCGTGCGGAGTTGAAGGAGTTCAGCACCACGAGCATGAGCGGGATGTACATGAACGCGAGGATGATCGCGACGATTACCCCGAGGACGATCTTGGAGGTGCGCGACAGTCTCAGCATGGTCGGCTCACATCCTTTCCAGGGCGCCGGTGCGCTGCACGCTCACCAGGTAGATGACGACGAAGGCGATGGGCACCACCGAGAATGCTGCGGCGAGCGGCGGGTTCAGGTTGATGTTCGACGCGATGACGCTTCCGATCATCTGCGTGTCGCCGCCGACGAACTTCGCCACGAGGTAGTCGCCGAGACTCAGCGAGAAGGTGAACACGGATCCGGCGATGATCGCCGGCTTGATGAGCGGCAGCACGACCGTGCGGATGGTGCGCCACGACCCTGCACCCAGGTCGGCCGAGGCGTCGAAGAGGTTCGCGGGCAGCTGGCGGATCGCCGTGTAGACGGGCACCGCCATGTACGGCAGCCAGAGGTAGGTGAGGGTGAGCACGACCGTGAAGACGGTGAAACCGGGCCCCTTGATGCCGAGCGGGGCCAGCATCCAGTTGAAGAAGCCCTGCTCGGTGAACGTGATGCGCATCGCGATGACCTTCACGAGATAGCCGGCCCACAGCGGCAGGGTGATCGAGACAGCCAGCACCGCTCGCAGCCACGGCGAGGCGACCTTCGCCATGAAGATGCCCAGTGGGACGGAGATGAGGATGGCAAGCGCGGTGACGCCGAGCGCGATGCCGAGGGTGCGCAGCGCGGTGGATGCGTACGCCGGGTTCGCGACGAGCTGCTGGAAGTTGCCGAAGGTGAAGCCGGGCTTGACCTTCGAGGTGAACGGATCGGTGATCCAGAACGCCGTCACCAGCAGCATGACGAGCGAGAAGATGTAGATGCCGATCAGCCAGGCCATGGGCAGGGCCAGCAGGCCGGCGATGCGTGCGCGGCGCGTCATGTCATTCCTGTCGTCGTCGAGAGGGTGGGATCCGGGGCGGAGGAGCTCTCTCCCCCGCCCCGGCCGGGCCGGGTCAGCCCTTGACGCTGGTCCAGGCGTCGGTCCACTGCTGGAAGTTGGTGCACTTCACATCCGTGCGGCCGTCGATGCACTGCTCGATCGGGGTCGTCCAGAACCACACCTTCTTGAAGTACTCCTCGTTCGTGGCGTTGTAGTACTCGCAGTGCGCTTTCGCCTCTTCGCTCGTGTCGCAGAAGGCGGCGTTGGCGGGTGCCATTCCGAAGTTCATCGCGATCGCGCCGTTGACCTCCGGCGAGGAGGCGTAGTCCATCCACGCATACGCGCAGTTCGGGTTCTTGGACTTCGCGGCCAGCATCCAGGCATCCGACCACCCGGTCGAGCCCTCCGCGGGCAGAACGCTCTTGTACTTGTCGTCTTCGGTGAGCTTGCGCAGCACCTCCCACGAGGTGCCGAGCACGGTGGTGCCGCCGGCGAACGATGTGATCTGCGCCGCGGGGTCCGACCAGTACTCCGAGACGATGTCGTTCTGCTGCTTGAGCAGGTCGACAGCGGCCTTGAGCTGCTTCTCGTCGAGTGCGTAGGGGTTCTCGATGCCCAGATCGGGTTCGTGCGCCATCAGGTAGACCGCGGCGTCGGCGATGTAGATGGGCGCGTCGTACGCGATCACCTTGCCGGCGTACGGGCTGTCCTTCTCCCACGCCACGTCCCAGCTGGTGGGCTCCTCGGTGACGGCGTCGCTGTTGTACTGCAGGATGTTCGCGCCGCGGCCGATCGGGATGCCGTACGACTTGCCGTTGATGGTGTCGTAGATCTGACCCTTCATGCCCTCCACGATGTCGTCGCCGAAGTGCGGGATGAGTTCGAGGTTCAGCGGCTGCACGTCGCCGCCGGCGATCAGGCGCAGACTGGCATCGCCCGACGCGGAGACGAGGTCGTAGTCGCCGGTGCGCATGAGCTGCACCATCTCGTCGCTCGTGCCGGCGACGCGCCGGTTGACCGTGCAGCCGGTGTCGGCGGTGAACGCGTCGGTCCAGGCCGGCTCCACGAAGCCGGACCAGGCGACGATGTTCACCTCCTTCTCGTTGTCGCCGAGCTTGTCCATCATCGGGACGTCGGGGACGTCGATCGAGAGGCCGCCGGCGTCGTCCGCCGATTCGGTCGTGCTCGAGCAGCCTGACAGCGCCAGGGCTGCTGCTGTGGTGACGGCCGAGACGGCCAGGATCTTCTTTCGCATGGATCTCTCCTTTGTGATCGCGGTGCGCGGGTGGGATTGCGGGAGGGCAGGGGGTCAGGGAAGCCGTGCGGCGTGCTCGGGGTTCCAGGTGGCACGCACCCGCTCGCCTCGACGCGGCGCGTCGGGGCTGGAGGCCTGGTGCGCGTTCGGCCGCTCCACGATGATGTCGACCCCGGCGTCCGAGGTGATGAGATAGCGGGTGGCCGGGCCGGTGTAGACGACCTCGGCGATCGTGCCCACCAGCCCCACGTCGCCGTCGGCGAGCGCTTCATGCGTGTCGTGCATCCGCACGCGCTCGGGCCGGATGCTCATCGTGCGGCGCGTGCCGGTGAGCTCCTCCGCGAGCTGCGCGCCGATGAGATTCGACAGCCCGAGGAAGCGCGCGACGAACTCCGTCTGCGGCTGTTCGTAGACCTCGCGGGCGGTGCCGACCTGCTCGATGCGTCCGTTGTTGAATACGGCGACGCGATCGCTCAGCGTCAGCGCCTCCTCCTGATCGTGGGTGACGAAGATGAACGTGATCCCGACTTCGCGCTGGATCTGCTTGAGCTCGATCTGCATCTGCTCGCGCAGCTGCTTGTCGAGGGCTCCGAGGGGTTCGTCCAGTAGCAGCACCTGTGGCCGCAGGATGAGAGCGCGGGCGAGGGCGATGCGCTGACGTTGACCGCCCGAGAGCTGGTGAGGCAGACGATCGGCGACGTGGTCGAGGTGCACGCGGCGCAGGGACTCGGCGACCTGCTCGATCCGCTCGCTCTTGCTCGTCCCCTTCACACGCAGTCCGTAGCCGACGTTCTCCGCGATCGTCATGTGCGGGAACAGCGCGTAGTCCTGGAAGACGGTGTTGACGTCGCGGGAGTGTGGAGGTGTGCGGGTGACGTCGACGCCCGAGAGACGGACGGAGCCGGAGGTCGCCTCCTCGAACCCGGCGATGATGCGCAGCACCGTGGTCTTGCCGGATCCCGACGGTCCGAGCATGGAGAGGAACTCCCCGGGTGCGACGTGCAGATCGAGGTCGCGCACGGCGGTGAAGTCGCCGAAGGACTTCGTCAGGCCCGACAGCATCACGCTGCCCTTGGCTGAGGTGTCGCTCGCGGCATGGGCGGCCGGCGCAGCAGTCGTCATCTCGTGCTCCTCGATCCTCATCGATTCGGAAGGTTGCTTAAACATATAAAACCGTAGGTCATATTTCAAGTCTTCTCGCGCCATCGATGTCGTGGAAGAATCCAGGCATGGAATCGCTGACCTCCCCCGCCGGTGCGCGCACCGCCTCGGATGGTCCGCGCAGCCGCCACCCGCATCGACTGCAGGGCGCCCTGTTCCAGTCGATCGGCGATGAAGGCAGGGCCGAGCTCGTCGAGCGCCGCCTGGTCGACGCGATCCACCGTGGCCACCTGCGCGCAGGTGAGCGGCTCCCCTCCGAATCCGATCTCGCACGCAGCTTCGGAGTGGCACCGGTCACGGTGCGCGAGGCTCTGCTCACGCTGCGCGGCCAGGGGCTCATCGTCACGCGTCGCGGCCGCAACGGTGGCAGCTTCGTCGTCGACGACGCCGATCCACTCGCCTTCGCACGCGACGCGCTGATGCGCACCTCGCGGCTCGCGCTGCGCGACATGGGAGTCCACTACGGTGCGATCACCGTGGCCGCCGTCCGTCTCGCCGCGCGCCGCGCTGATGCCGGCGAGGCCGTCCGGGTGCGTCGTCGTCTGGAGCTTCTCGAGGATCTCGACACCGATCAGCAGCGGCGTCTGCTCGATGACGTGCTCGTCGAGCTCGTCTCGCTGAGCCAGTCGGCGCGCCTCACCAGGGAGCAGATGAAGCTGCAGGCCGAGTTCTCGCCCTATCTCCGCCTCGCCGCATCCGACGGCGCAGGACTGCGCAGACAGGCGGCGTCGCTCACCGACATCATCCGCGCCGTCGAGGAGAGCGACCCCGACACGGCGGCCGATCGCACAGAGCGCCTGATCGTCGACGTGCTCGACGCCCTCGTCCAGCTGCAGAGCTCGCCGCCGAGCATCTCATGAGCATTCCCATCGACGTGCACTGGAGGACGCGATGAACACCCCCACCACCACTGCTTCAGCAGAAGCCGCCCGGATCGTCGAGGACTACTTCGGCGCTCCGATCCGCATGCTCGACAGCTGGGTCGGATCCTGCGCCGAAGAACTCGCCCACGTGCTGGGTGAGGGCTCGCTGACTCGGCCGCACCTCGACGCGATCGTCGAACCGTACGCCGCTCGCACCCTGGCGCTGGACGACGTGCCCGTGTACGGAGCGGGGTTCATCGCCGCGATCGATCTTCTCTCCGACGCCCGCAGCCACCTCGCGTGGTGGCAGGGCGAAGGCGGAAGACAGCTGGTGCTCGCCTCGCAGTCGGTGAACAAGGAGTACATCGACTACAGCGAGCTCGAGTGGTACCGCGTGCCGATGAGCACCGGAGGACCGCATGTCGCCGGTCCGTACGTCGACTATCTGTGCAGCGACGAATACACGATCACGATCGCTGTTCCCGCGCGCGACAGCGGGCGCCTGCTGGGCGTCGCCGGGCTCGACCTGCTCGTCGCGGATGTCGAGCGTGAGCTCATTCCGCGTTTCGCTTCGCTCGGACATGAGGTGACTCTGGTCAACGGTGTCGGCCGCGTCGTGGTCTCCACCGATCCGCGCTGCGAGACCGGGGACTCGGTGCGCGGCAGCAGGCTCGCCGACCTTCCCCGGACGTCCTGCGACGGCGTCGCCCTCGACGTGATCGTCGAGAGCATCTGAGCCGGCGATCGGTGCCGAGGTCTTGACTTCGCCCCGCGTGAGAGGCACGCTGTCTGTAGATCAACTCAGCGCCCGGGAGACTCGCAGGCATCGCCGCAGCACCGGGCGCTGAGTCTGTCCGGCCCGGATCCGCTGACGCTTTCAGTACGCGAGCAGACGGGCTCTGGCATCCCGGGTGCGCATCAGCAGGGCGTGCTCGTCGGCGGCAGCCAGCGGGTCGCGACCGGTGATCGACCGCTGGCGCACGGCTGCCAGCGCTGCGGCGTCGCGGATGAACGACTGCATCACGCTTCGGCGGTCGCCGCGCAGACCGGATGCCCACTGCAGACCGGTCCGCCGGCCGGCCGGCGTCGCCAGCATCTCGACCTCCTCGGGAGTGAACCAGCCGGCGGCGGCGTAGTCGCCCAGGCGCAGACGCGTCAGACGCGACTCCTCGCGGCGCAGCGCCAGGATCGCGATGATGAACCCGATGAAGAGCGGAACCTGCGTGCTGATGTACAGCGCGAGGAAGTCGCCCAGCAGAGACGAGCCGTTCCAGTACGCGTGAAGGAGTGTCGCGCCGATCAGACCGATCGCGCCTGATCCGACGGCGGAGGCGGTGCTCGCGCCGCGCCGCGCGGCCAGGCCGATGGCGAATCCGGTCAGGGCGGTGAACATCGCGTGCGCGAACGGCGAGACCAGCCCACGCAGGATGAAGGTCACCGTGAGCTCCCCGGCCCCGCCGGAGGTGAGGCTGGTGCCGAAGTACTGGATGTTCTCGGTGAACGCGAAACCGGCACCCACCAGCGCCCCGTAGACGACGCCGTCGACCGGGCCGTCGAAGGCACGTCGTCCGATGACGAACACGATCAGGACTCCGACGCCCTTGGCGAGCTCCTCGATCACGGGCGCCTGGATGACCGCCGCGAAGAACTCGTTGCGCGGCCCCACCGCAAGAGCGAACGCCAGGTCGACGAGCAGAGTGATGCCGACCGCTGCCACCGCACCCCAGGCGAGGGCGAAGATCACGAGGCTCTTCGGCTCCGGTTCCCACCGGTCGATCATCCGCACGCCCATGAGCACGATCGCGAGCGGCACGAGCGCGAGGACGAGTCCGACGATCGACGCTCCGACGCCGAGGAACAGCGCGAAGTACGCGATCAGCGCGATCATCAGGAACCCGAGCACACCGAACGCCCACACCGATGCGCTCCGCCCCCGCCTGGCGGGCATCGGCAGGGCCGGCATCGCCGGGGCGGGTGCCGGGGCCGACGGCGCCGGC
>NZ_DAMDLU010000007.1:0-41206 GCF_032084865.1 Microbacterium sp. | reverse complement strand
GCATGCCGGCCTGGGTGTCGCCGTCGACCAGGCCCGCCTTCAGCAGCATCGGGGTGTTCGCGGCAAGGCTCATCTGCGCCCACGAGCGCCCGGTGGCCTTCTTCATGGCCAGTCCGTCCCTGAGGAAAGCAGGCCAGCTCAACCCCGAGAGCTTCTTGAACTCGAGCGAGCGACGCACGGTGGGCAGCAGGCGCGACAGGCCGCTGCGGCCCTCGAGGCCCTCGACGAACTCGGTGCGCAGCAGCCGGTGCGGCATGCCGTCGGCCTTCGTCGTCACCACGGTGCCGTCGAGGCCGAAGTCGAGGTAGCGCTGCTTGATGGCCTCGGGCACCGCGCTGTCGCTCGTGAGCAGGAACCGCGTGCCCATGCCGACGCCCGCGGCGCCGTAGGCGAGGGCGGCGGCGAGTCCCCGCCCGTCGTGGAAGCCTCCGGCGGCGATCACCGGGATGTCGACGGCCTCGACCACCGAGGGCAGCAGGATCGAGGTCGGCACGGCGCCGGTGTGGCCGCCGCCCTCTCCGCCCTGCACCATGACCGCGTCGACGCCCCAGGCGGCCACCTTCTCGGCATGGCGCACCGCGCCGATCGACGGGATCACGACGATGTCGTGCTCCTTCAGCCGGTCGATCAGCTCGCGGCGGGGCGCGAGCGCGAAGCTCGCCACCTTCACGCCGTGGCGGATGAGCAGTTCGACGCGTTCGGCCGCGTCGCCGGCATCCGCCCGCAGATTCACGCCGAACGGACGATCCGTGCGTTCCCTCACCTCGATGATCTGGCGTTTCATCTCGTCGACCGTCATGGTCGCGGAGGCGAGGATGCCGAGCGCTCCGGCCTGCGCGGTGGCCGAGACGAGGCGTGCGCCGGCGACCCATCCCATGCCGGTCTGCACGATGGGGTGGTCGACGCCCGTGAGCGACGTCAGTGCGGTGGAGAACAGCGGGGGAGTGGTCATGTCGTCACCTCTCGATCCCCGGCAGTGTACCGCATTTGCCCTAGCGTTTGCTTGGTTGTATGCTGGCCAGCATTCCGTCCGCGCGCTGCGCAGTCTCAAGGGAGAGCCGAACATGACAGGGATTCTTGAACGTCGCGTCGCCATCGTCACCGGTGCCGGTCGAGGACTGGGTCGTGAGCACGCGCTCGAGCTGGCCCGCCACGGAGCGAAGGTCGTCGTCAACGACCTCGGCACCACGCTCGACGGGGCGGGAAACTCGGTCGGCCCTGCGCAGGAGGTCGTCGAGACGATCCGCGCCGCCGGCGGCGAAGCCGTCGCGAACGGCGCCGACATCGCCGACTTCACCCAGGCGGGCGAACTCGTCGCCCAGGCGATCTCGGAGTTCGGCCGCCTCGACATCCTCGTCAACAACGCCGGCTTCGTGCGCGACCGCATGCTCGTCAACGCCGAGGAGAGCGAGTGGGATGCCGTCATCCGCGTGCACCTGAAGGGGCACTTCGCGCCCCTGCGCCACGCGAGCGCGTACTGGCGCAATGAGGCGAAGGAGGGCCGCACGCCCGTCGCCCGCGTGATCAACACCTCGTCCGGCGCGGGCCTGCAGGGCAGCGTCGGACAGGTGGCGTACGCCGCGGCCAAGGGCGGCATCGCCTCACTCACCCTCGTCGCCGCGCAGGAGCTCGGCCGCTACGGCGTCATGGTCAACGCGATCGCCCCGTCGGCGCGCACCCGCATGACCGAGGGGCCGTTCGCCGAGGCGATGGCGGCTCCCGAAGAGGGCTTCGACCGCATGAACCCGGCCAACGTCTCGCCGATCGTCGCGTGGCTCGCCAGCCCCGACTGCTCGATCACCGGCCGTGTGCTCGAGATCGAGGGCGGACGCCTGTGCCTGGAAGAGGGATGGAACCACGGACCGGTCCGCGAGCTCGACCGTCGCTGGGAGGCCGCCGAGGTCGGCGAGGCCGTCCGGGCCATGGTCGCCGAGGGCGTCAGCCCTGAGCCGGTGTACGGCGCATGATCGCCGGGGACTGGGCCGGCCAGCTGCTCGGCGAGCGCACTGTCGGATACACCGAGAACGACGCGATCCTCTACGCCCTGTCGGTCGGCGCCCGTGCCGATGACCTCGACCTCGTGTTCGAGGATCGCCTGCGGGTGCTCCCGTCTTTCGGTCTGACGCTGTCGCAGTGGGCGCCCGACATGCTCGCGGACGCCGGGGCGTTCGACAACACGGCCGTGCACGGTGCGCAGACGCTCGAGGTGCATCGCGCGCTGCCCCGCTCGGGTGAGCTGACGCTCTCGGCGCGTGTCGGCAACGTGTGGGACAAGGGCGCGGCGGCGATCTTCGAGGTCATCGTCGAGTGCGACGAGTTCACCGCCATGTGGTCGCTGTTCGCGCCCGGCGTCGGCGGCTTCGGCGGTGAGCGCGGCCCCGGTCGCACCGTTGACGACGAACGCCCGGCGGGCACGACGGCCACCCTGTCGACCTTCCCCACGCAGGCGGCGCTCTATCGCCTCACCGGCGACATGCACCACATCCACATCGACCCCGAGGCATCCGCGCGCATCGGACAGCCGACCCCGATCCTGCAGGGGCTGTGCACGCTCGCCGCGTCGACTCTCGTGCTGGCCGATGAGCAGGGGGCCTCCGCCGACCTCACGCGGCTGCAGGGGCGCTTCAGCGGCTTCGTCGTTCCGGGCGACGACCTCGACCTCGAGTACTGGCCCGACGGCGCCTTCGAGGTGCGCCGCGACGGCGCGCCGGCCATCTCGCACGGCGTGGCGGTGTTCTCATGAGCCGCGTGCTCGTCGTCGGCGCCACCGGCATGATCGGCAGCCACCTCGCCGCCGACCTGCTCGCGCGCGGCGACGAGGTCACCGTGATGTCGCGGCGGGGCCCGTTCGACCGCGACCCGAGTGCGGTCGCGGGACTCCCGCGGCTGCTCGGCGACTACACGGATGCCGATGCCTCGCCTCGTGAACTCGAGGGCTTCGACGCCGTGGTGTTCGCGGCGGGCAACGACATCCGCCATGTCGCCGAGGGCGATGACGACGCCGCATTCTGGGAGCGCACGCAGAGCGTCGGCGTGCCGCGCTTCGCGGCGCGCGCCAAGGCCGCGGGCGTCGCCCGATTCGTGCAGCTGGGCAGCTACTACCACCAGCTCAACCCGCAGTGGGCCGAGCAGCTGCCCTATGTCGCCGCGCGTCGCGACGCCGACGAGGGCGCCCGGGCGCTGAGCGACGACTCCTTCGCATCGATGACGCTGAACCCGCCGTCGATCGTGGGTGCCGACGAGCGCGCCCTGCGTCGCTACGCGCGCATGTTCGCCTGGACCCGCGGCGAACTCGACGAGCCCGCCCTGTTCGCCCCTCCCGGCGGCACCAACTACATGTCGGTGCGCTCGCTGTCGCAGGCGGTGCTGAGTGCGCTGGACCGCGGCGAGGGAGGGCGCGCCTATCTGGTCGGCGACCAGAACCTCACCTACCGCGAGTACTTCCAGCTGCTCGCGGATGCCGCGGGCAGCAGTGCGGTGATCGAGGAGCGCGACGAGGAGCACCCGTTCCAGCCCGACCGGTTCATCGTGCAGGGCCGCGGCGCGGTCATCTCGTTCGAGCCGGATGCCGCGGAGCAGGAGCTTCTCGGCTACGAGCGCGACGACGTCGCTCGGGCGCTGGCCGAGATCGCGGATGCCGTGGGCAGGATGCGCTGAGATGACCGCCGTGAACCCCGTCTGCCTGAGCGGCATGGCCGCCTTCAGCTGGGAGCTGCCCGACGAGATCGCGATGTACGCCCGCACCGGCACGGACCTCGTGGGTCTGCCGATCGGCAAGGTCGTCGCCTTCGGGATCCCGGCGCTGCGCATGCTCCTCGCGGAGCACGGCGTGCGCGTCGGCTACCTCGTGCAGGCGTTCACTGCGGCACCCGATGACGATCCCGGGTGGGCGCGCGAGGTGGGCGCTCTGATCGAGGGCACGCGCGCCGCGCACGAGCTCGGCGCCGGCGTCGTGTATCTGACGTGCGGGCCCTCGGGGCATCTGGAGTGGGAAGAGGCGGCGGCGCGGTTCGCCGCACGGCTCGCGCCCGCCGTCGCCGAGGCGCGTCGGCTCGGCGTCCGCCTCGCGGTCGAGAACACGCTCCCGGTGCGGGCCGACATCAGCTTCACGCACACCGCGGCCGACACCTTCGCGCTCGCCGAGCAGGTCGGCATCGGCGTGTGTCTCGACCTGTACTGCTGCTGGTACGAGCGCGGGCTCGCCCGGCTGATCGCAGACAAGCACGAGCTGATCGAGATCCTGCAGGTGTCGGACTTCGTCGTCGGCACCTCCACGTTCCCGAACCGCTGGGTTCCCGGCGACGCCGATCTGCCCCTGGAGCGGCTATTCGCGGCGGCGCTGGATGCCGGATACGAGGGCATCGTCGACGTCGAGCTGATCGGCCCGGTGATCGAACACGAGGGGGCGGAATCCGCGCTGACGCGGTCCGTCGCCTGGCTGCGAGAGCGTCTCGCAGCATCTGTCATACAAGAAGAAGGGTGAGGCCACTGCCATGGCAATCGAGATCACGATGCAGGACAAGGGCGTACGCGTCGTCACGATGAACTACCCGCCGGTCAACGCACTGCCGGTCCAGGGGTGGTTCGACGTCGCCGCGGCGATGCGCGATGCGGGGAACGACCCCGAGACGCGCGTGGTCATCCTGCGGGCCGAGGGGCGCGGCTTCAACGCCGGCGTCGACATCAAGGAGATGCAGCGCATCGAGGGGTTCAGCGGCCTGCTCGGCGCGAACCGCGGATGCTATGAGGCCTTCAAGGCGATCTACGAATGCCCCGTGCCGGTGATCTCGGTCGTGAACGGCTTCTGCCTCGGCGGGGGCGTCGGCCTCGTCGGCAACTCGGATGTCATCATCGCGTCGGATGACGCCTACTTCGGCGTGCCCGAGGTGGACCGCGGCGCGCTGGGCGCGGCGACGCACCTCGCGCGCCTCGTGCCCCCGCACCTGCTGCGCGGCATGTACTTCTCGGCCCGCACGATCACGGCGCAGCGCCTGCACGAGCTCGGCTCGGTCGACCAGGTCGTGCCGCGCGAGCGTCTCGACGAGGCGGCGCTCGAGTTCGCCGGCCAGATCGCCGCGAAGGACACGCGTGTCATCCGTGCGGCGAAGGAGGCGCTGAACGGCATCGACCCCATCGACGTCAACCGCAGCTACCGCTTCGAGCAGGGCTTCACCTTCGAACTCAACCTGGCGGGCGTCGCCGATGCTGGGGCTCGCGGCGCAAGCCGATGGCGCTGGTGCGCGAGCTCGTGCGCTCCGGCGCTCAAGACCTGACCGTGGTGAGCTTCGGCGGTCCCGACGTCGGCATGCTGTGCGCGACCGGGCAGGCGTCCCACGTCATGCACGGCTTCGTGTCGCTGGACTCGATCCCGATCGACCCGCACTTCGCCGCAGCGCGTCGCGCGGGAGCGGTCACGACGACCGAGCTCGACGAGGCGATGCTGGTGGCGGGCCTGCGTGCGGCATCTCGACGTCTGCCGTTCGAGGTGCTGCGCAACGGGATCGGCTCGGATGCCGTGAACCGCAACCCCGGCATCCGCACGATCGTCTCGCCCTACGACGACGGCGAGACGCTCGTCGCGATGCCCGCGATCCCCATGGATCTGGCGCTGCTGCACGTCGAGCGGGCGGATGCCGTCGGAAACGCGCAGTGCCTCGGTCCCGACCCGTTCTTCGACGACCTGATGGCCCGCGCTGCCGCGGTGACGGTCGTGTCGGCCGAGCGGATCGTGAGCACCGCGGAGCTCGCGTCGCAGCATCCGTCGACGCTGCTGCTGAACCGCTCCGAGACCGACCATGTGATCGAGGCGCCGCGAGGCGCCGGGTTCACCGCGTTCGTCCCGGAGTACCCGCGCGATGACGCGGCGCAGCGCCGCTACGCCGACGCCGCAGCCTCGCCGGAGGCGTGGGACGCGTTCGTCGCCGACTTCCTCCGAGAGGAGATCTCCTCGTGATCACCCGTTCTGAGATCGCGGCGACCGCCTGCAGCGACCTGTTCCGCGGGGCCGGCGCCGTGCTCGCCAGCTCGTTCGGCGTCGTCCCGACGATCGGCGCGCGGCTGGCGCGGCTGACCCACACACCCGAGCTGCTGCTCAGCGATGGCGATGCGACGCTGTTCGCCGACACCCCGGCGGTCGATCGTCCGTTCACACAGCCCGAGGGGCACCTGCCCTACGCGAAGCTGTTCGAGCTGATCGCGACCGGTCGTCGGCACGTCATCATGGGCGCACCGCAGCTCGATCGGTTCGGCAACCAGAACCTCTCGGCGATCGGCGACCGCGACCGGCCGAGCCGTCAGCTCGTCGGGCCTCGCGGCGCGGCGACCAACACGGGCAATCACGCCACGAGCTACTTCGTGCCACGGCACGCCCCGCGTGTCTTCGTGCCGGCGGTCGACGTCGTCACGGGCGTCGGCAGCGACAACGCCCGTCGCGCCGACATGCGCTTCCACGATGTGCGTGCGATCGTGACCGATCTCGGGGTGCTCGACCTCTCGGGTCCCGACGGCACCATGGCGCTCGTCAGTCTGCACCCCGGTGTGGAGGTGGCCGACGTGATCGCGGCGACCGGGTTCGACCTGCATGTGCCCGCGGAGATCGCGCGGACCCGGGAGCCGGATGCCGATGAGCTGCGCCTCATCCGCGAGGTGCTCGACCCCCGCGGACTGAGGGAGCGCGAGGTGCCCCAGCCCTGACCCCCACTCGCTCCTGAGGCGCCGACAAGGCCGCCACGAGCCGCAGCGCCGTGGCGGCCTTCGGCGACCCTGCGCGCCGAGGGCACGGCGCGCAGAGGCGGCCGGATCGACTATTGACATCTCGATGGGGCTCTGATTGGCTCAAGTCCAAGCCATCTAACGAGCGCTTGGTAGAAATGCAAGAAAACCCGTCATGCGTTTCTCCATGGAATGCGTTCAGAAGATATATGGGTTCGTAAGAACGCGTACCTCCGCGCGACCGCAGCGCGTAGTGCGGAGCGCCCGAGAGAACGGAACGAGACAATGTTGTCACGATCGAAGAAGTCGGCAGTCGTCCTCATGGTCGGCGCACTCCTGCTCACCGCGGGATGCGCGGGCAAAGCGGGAACCCAGGGTGGTGCCCCGGCCTCTGATGGGGCGTCCGCCGAGGGCGTGCCCGCCGGCGCGTCGAAGGAGGACTTCATCGCGGCGTTCGCCGACATCGAGCCGATCACGCTGACCACCCAGGCCGTCGAGGCCAAGGGTGCACGCGAGGCACAGTACTACCTGGACTTCGTGGAGTCCCTCTCGGAGTGGTCCGGCGGCAAGCTGACGATGGAGATCGCCTACGGCAACTCGATCGCCTCGCCATCCGACATCCCCCAGGCGCTCGCCGACGGACGCGTCAACATGGAGCGCGCATACCCGCTCTACGACCCGTCGCGGTACCCGGCGAACGCCGCCTTCGCCGAGTCCGCCTTCCTCGGCAACCAGAGCCCCGTCGCAGGATCGCTGCAGACGTTCGCCGCGTACCTCGAAGTGGGTCTCAGCATGTCGGACGTGCTGCAGCCCGAGTTCGCCGAGCAGGGCATGGTCGCCCTGCTGCCCTACGCCCCGCAGACCGCACCCGGAATCCTCTGCCGTGAACCGCACGCGAACGGCGGCGGCTGGGAGGGCACGCAGATCCGCGTGAGCGGCAGCGCCCACGCCGACCAGGTGCGCGCCCTCGGGATGTCGCCGATCTCGCTGTCGTACGCCGAGGTCTATCCGGCGATCGAACGTGGGACGATCGACTGCCTGGTCGGCGCCGACTGGTCCTTCCGCACCACCGGAGTCCTGCCGCTCGCGCCCAACTACGTGCTCGACAGCGATGCCGGGTTCACGAAGACCACCACGGCGGTCGCGTTCTCGAAGAGCACCTGGGATGAGCTTCCGCTCGTCGCTCGACAGCTCATCTGGGACCGACTCGACGTCTGGATCGGACACTTCTTCGGCGACCACATCCTCGAGACGATGGCGGCTTCGCAGGAGGAGATCCTCGCCGCCGGCGCCGAGGTCACGCAGTTCGACGATGCATCGCGCAAGAGCCTCCTGGCCGCCAACAAGACCCTCCTCGAGAAGGTCGAGAACTCCGAGGTCATCGACGGCCAGAAGCTCGTCTCCGATCTCGAGGCGGCTCTCGCGAAGTGGGAGAAGATCGTGGTCGACGAGCTCGGGTACACCGAGGCTGTGGGCGAGGACTTCATCACCGCGGTCCGCAGCGACGACTTCGACATCCAGCCGTTCATGGAGCGACTGAAGCAGGAGATCCTGCTCCCCAACCGCCCGGAGTAAGCCCTGCGCTCCACGCCTGCGGACGCCCGTCCGCAGGCGTGGAGGCGCAATCGCGAATGGTGGGAGAAATGCGAGAGACGTTCGAGAGAATCGCATCCGTTCTGGCGCGGACGGCATCGGCGGCATGGGTTCTGCTGCTATTGGTCATGATGTTCCATGTCGTGATGAATGGCCTGCTCAGGAAATTCCTGAATGCGCCGATCGAGGGCACGAATGAATGGACACAATACTGGTACATGCCCTTGATCGCATTCGGCGGATTCGTCTTGACGGAGATGCGGAACGAGCACATCGAGGCGCGTTTCGTCTTCGACAAGATGCCCGTCGCGATCCAGGCCGAACTCCAATTGCTGAGCCGGATCATCGTCATCATCCTGTGCGGTGCGTTCAGCTGGTTCGGCTTCCTCGAGGCGGCCGACGCCTTCCAGACGAAGCTCACCGGCGGCGTCATCGGCCTGCCGATCTGGCCTGTGACGTTCGCGGGTCCCATCGCATTCGCGCTCATGACCGTCATCGGGCTCAGCAGGATCAGTGGTGATCTGCGGCGCCTCATGGCATCGCGAAAGCCCGAGAACGTCGTGGTCCCGTCCGATGACGCGCTGCCGGAAGACTGAGGAGAGCATCGTGACAGATGTGAAGGCGCCCGTGCGGGCCGCCGCAGAGAACAAGGTCGTCGGGTCACGGGTCTGGCTCATCCGGATCCTGATCGTCGGCGCCATCGTCGGCCTCATCGCCGCGATCTTCAATCTCGAGACCAAAGCGGGCGTCGGCGTCGCCATCATCCTCCTGATGCTCGTGCTGATCTTCTGCAAGATCCCGGTCGGCGTGGCGCTCAGCGTGCCCGGCATGATCGGGCTCTACTCGCTGTACGGAACACCCGCCCTCGAGAACATCCTGCGGAAGGTCCCGTTCACCACGGTCGCATCGTGGGAGTACTCGGTGATCCCGATGTTCATCTTCATGGGGCTGCTGCTGTGGCACTCCGGGATCACCGGCGCGGTCTACGACGTCGCGAAGCGCGGGCTGGGGTGGATGCCGGGCGGGCTCGGCATCGGGACGAACCTCGCCGGTGCGGGCCTCGCCGCCACGAGCGGCTCGACGATCGGCATCCTCTACGCGATCGGCCGCATCGCCATGCCGGAGATGCTCAGAGCCGGGTACGACAAGAGGCTCGCCTCGGGAACGATCCTCATGGCCGGCCTCATCGGGCAGGTCATCCCGCCGAGCATCTTCCTCGTAATCTATGCGGGCATCGCGCAGGTGCCCGTCGGGCCGCAGCTGATCGCGGGCATCGGCCCCGGCATCCTGATGGCGATCGTCTTCGCGCTGACGATCCTCATCATCGCCCTGGTGCGTCCGTCCTGGACGGGGGGCGCGAAGCGGCAGGATCGCGGTGCGGTCGTCGCTCAGAGCGAACCCGCTGCCGCAGCGACCCCCTCGTCGTCGTGGAAGGAGATCATCCCGCTCGTCCTGCTGATCGTGGTCGTGGTCGGGGGGATCTACCAGGGCCTCTTCACTGCGACCGAGGCCGGGGCAGCCGGTGCGCTCGGCGCGCTCATCATCGTGATCCTGCGCCACCGCAACCCCAAGAAGATCACCCGCGAGGTGAAGGACTCGGCGATCGAGACCATCGCCGCGACCGGCGGGATCTTCTTCCTGCTGATCGGATCGCTGATCCTCGCGCGGGTGCTCGCAGTGTCGGGACTCGGCGTCGCGTTCAGCGACTGGGTGACCGCTGCAGACCTCAGCCGCTGGGGCTTCCTGGTGATCATCATCATCGTGTACCTGATCCTGGGCATGTTCATGGACTCCCTCTCGATCCTGATCCTGACGGTCCCCCTGCTCATGCCGCTGGTGCTGGGGTACGGCATCTCGCCCCTGTGGTTCGGCGTGTTCGTCGTGATCCTCGCCGAGATGGCGATGGTCACCCCGCCCGTGGGCGTGTTGGCGTTCATCTTCCACGACCTCACGAAGAGCAAGGAGGTCAACACCGGCGTCGACATCAAGCTCGGCGACGTGTTCTCGGGCATCGGGCTCTTCATGCCCGCCGTGCTGGTCGTCTGCGGCGTGCTCATCGCGTTCCCCGAAGTCTCCACGTTCCTCACAGATCGGATGTAATCGCTATGCACTCCCTCGAAGACAAGGTCGTCATCATCTCGGGCGCGGTCGGCGGCCTCGGCGAGGCCTTCGCCCGCGCGATCCTCGACGCCGGCGGGAGCGTCATGCTCACCGACGTCTCGCAGGAGGGGCTGGACCGCCTCGCCGCCGAGCTCGGCGATCGCGTGCACACCCGGACCCTCGACGTGCGCGAGGAAGAGGACTGGGTCCGCGCGGTCGACGCGGCCGTGGCCCGCTTCGGCAAGGTCACCGGCCTCATCAACAACGCAGGCGTCACGACGTCGAGGTGCCTGCTCGAAGAAGAGACCGCCGAGCAGTTCATGGGCATCATCGGCGTCAACCTGCTCGGCGTGCATCTGGGCATGCGAGTCGTGATCCCCCATCTGCGGGCGAACGGCGGCGGATCCATCGTCAACATCTCGTCGGGCGCGGGCATGATGGGCATCGCGAAGACCGGCGGCTACGCCGCGGCGAAGTGGGGCGTGCGCGGGATCACCAAGGTGGCGGCGGTCGAACTCGGCAAGGATGCGATCCGCGTCAACTCGGTGCACCCCGGCATCATCGAGACGAACATGACCTCGCGGCTCGGTGTCTCTTCAGAGCCGGGCGGCCTTCCGAGCGCCCCCGCCGGCCGTGCCGGCGTGCCGAGCGAGGTCGCCGGGCTGGCGGCTTTCCTCCTGTCGGACGCGGCGTCGTACATCAGCGGGGCCGAGATGACCGCCGACGGCGCCTGGACGGCGGGACCGGTGCCGGCATGAGACATGGCACGGATGCTGCGCCTCTGACCGTCGACGAGCTGCGCACCCGCGCCGAGTGGATCCGGCTGCGGGTGATCGAGATGATCGACCGCGCCGGGCTGGGGCACTACTCGAGCGTCTTCTCGTGCGCTGAGATCCTCTCGGTGCTCTACTACCGGGTCCTGCGCCTCGACCCCACGCGGCCGCAGTGGGCAGACCGTGATCGCTTCCTGCTGGGCAAGGGGCACGCGGCGGTCGGCCTGTGGCCGATCCTCGCCGACCTCGGCTACCTCGAGGACTCGGACCTCGACGACTTCGGGTTCGTGGGCAGCAAGGTGGGCGATCACCCCGACATGCGGCTGGCGTCGGGCATCGACTTCAGCTCGGGGTCGCTCGGGCACAACCTCTCGGTCGGGCTGGGCATGGCACTCGCCGGGCGGATCAAGAACCTCGACTACCGCACCTACGTGCTCCTGGGTGACGGCGAGATCCACGAGGGTCAGGTGTGGGAGGCCGCGATGGCGGCGAGCTTCTACAAGGCCGCCAACCTGGTCGCGATCGTCGACAGCAACGGCTTCATCGGGAGCGGGCCCATCGAGGAGCTCATGAGCGTCGAGCCGCTGGCCGACCGCTTCTCGGCCTTCGGGTGGGACGTGCACGAGATCGACGGCCACGACGTGGCCGCGGTGGTGGCGCTGTTCGACCGCCTCGAGCGCGGCGCAGGCGACAAGCCGGTGTGCATCATCGCCCGGACGGCCAAGGGCAAGGGCGTCTCGTTCGCCGAAGCCGAGCCGCGCAAGTGGCACATCGGGTGGATGACACCCGACGAGAAGGCCCTCGCGGCCTCCGAGATCACTTCGAGGATGTGAAGGAGATGGCTGTGGAGATCGAGATGACCGAGGCGGAGAGCCAGTCCAGGGCTGACCAGATGGAGGACGTGTTCTCGGACGAGGGGCAGGCGGCGTCCATCAACCTGGTGGGTCACGCCCTCGCAGAGCTCGCCGAACGGCATCCGGAGGTCGTCGTGCTGTCCGCCGACCTCGGGTCCTCGCTCACGGAGTTCCGTGAACGGCACCCCGGGCGCTACATCGAGCTCGGGATCGCCGAGACGAATGCCATCTCGGTCGCCGCGGGTATGGCGGCATCCGGGCTGCGGCCGTACGTGCTCGGCTTCGCGCCGTTCGGCATGATCAAGTGCGCCGAGCAGATCCGCACGGACCTGGCCGCCACCGAGATGCCCGTCACGCTGATCACCCGGCTCTCGGGCCTGGCGATGGGGTATTTCGGCGCGAGCCACCACGCGATCGAGGACATCGCGATCGCCCGGGCGATCAACAACTTCGAGATCATGACCCCGGCCGACAACAATGCCGCGGTCGCGGCGATCGAGCTCAGTCACGCGCGCGCTCGTCCCTCCCTGATCCGGGTGAGCGAGGGGCGCGCCACGGTGTACCCGACGGTTCCCACGCTCGAACCGGGTCGCAGCGCGCCGCTGCGCGCCGGGACCGACGTGGCGATCATGGGTGTGGGCATCGGCACGGGGCTCGCGCTGGAGGCGTCAGCAGTCCTCGCCGAACGCGGCATCTCGGCCGCCGTGCACGACTTCCCGTTCATCGCGCCGTTCGACGCCGCCGCCGTGGTCGAGGCCGCGCGTTCCACCCGAGCGATCGTCACAGTCGAGGAGCACAACAGGATCGGCGGCCTCTACTCCTGCGTCGCAGAGGCGTTGGTCGATGCCCGCGTGTCGGTTCCCGTCGTGAGCGTGGCTCTGCCCGACGAGCACCTGGAGGTCGGCACCCACTACGACCTGCTCGATCACTACGGCATCTCGGCGAACGGCATCGTCGACAGCGCGCTGCGCGCGCTGTCGCTGGGCTGAACTCCGCTCACCATTCCGCCAGAACACTCTTCGAGGAGCATCCGATGTCATCCACTGATCCCCGCCCCACCGGTGCCGCCGTCGTCCTCGGAGGGGGCAGCGGCATCGGCCGCTCACTGTCGTTCGCGTTCGCCGAAGCCGGTCACCCGGTCGTCGTCGGAGACATCTCGCAGGAGCGGCTGGATGAGACGGTGCGCGATCTCACCGCCGCAGGAGCCCGCGTCGTCGGCGTGCGTGTGGACGTCACCGACTGGGACTCCGTCACGGCGTTCGCGGATGCCGCGTTCGACGCCTGCGACCGGGTCGAGTACCTGATCAACGGCGTCGGCATCGAATCGGTCGGCGCCCTGTGGGAGGTGTCGCCCGAGGTGTGGTCGAAGGTCATCGACATCAACCTGACCGGCGTGTTCCACGGTGTCCGGGCATTCCTCCCGCGGATGGGGGAGCGGCCCGAGGCATCGCACGTCGTCAACATCTCGTCGGTGGCGGCGATCACCAGCTCGCCGAAGAACGGCGCCTATGCGGCGTCGAAGCACGGCGTGCAGGCGCTCACCGAGTGCCTCTATGTGGAGTGCGCCGAGGCGTTCCCGCGGGTGTCGGTCTCGGTCGTCTGCCCGGCTGCGGTCGACACCAACATCTTCGCCGACGCGCTGTCGGAAGGAGAGAGCGCCAGCGAGGCGGCTGTCGCCGAGCTGGATCAGATGCGCGAGTATCTCGCCGTCCACGGCATCTCGAGCGACCGAGCGGCGGAGATGATCATCGAGGGCGTGCGCCGAGGCGACTACTGGATCACGACGCACCCTGAGCGCTTCCAGGTGCTGGCGAACCGACGGGCGGAGTTCCTGGCGAAGCAGCTGGAGCCGGTCGGCAACGTCGCCGCGGAGCGTCGGCCCGCCTAGGGGATCCCGGCTCGCTGCCACGGCCGAGGCACGCTCTGAACTCGGCCGGGAGAGGCCGTCGCACGGCATCGCGATCCGCGGTGGGCGACGGTCCCTTCTGCGTGCAATCGTGCACGGCTGCTCGGTGAGGATCGTGGCCGCGCTTACGTTGACGCGCGGACGATCGGCCATTAGTCTCTTCTCAACCAAGCATTTGTTTGGCGCGCCGGACAGGTGTGCCGGACAGACGAGACCAATGGAGGTTTCAGTGAAGTCACAGCGTCTGCTCGCCCTGCTGGGCGTGGCCACACTCGCGGTCAGTCTCGCGGCATGCTCCTCCGCCGAGTCCGATGCAGGATCCGCGGATGCGGGCAGCGGCGGCGAGATCATCCTCGGCCTCGACGAGGACAGCACCGGGCCCGGTGCCTCGTACGCGGTGATCGCCGGCAAGACGATCCGCATGGCCGTCAACGAGATCAATGCGGCGGGCGGCATCGACGGCAAGACCATCCGCATCGTCGTAGGCAACGACGAGTCCGACCCCACCAAGACGCCGACCGTGGTGCGCAAGCTCGTCGACGACGGCGCGCAGGTGCTGCTTCTCGACACCGGCAGCGGCGCGGTGCTCCAGGGCAAGTCCGTGGTGAAGCAGGCCGGCATCCCCGCGATCGCCCCGACCGCCGTCACCACCTCCGTCGCACTGCCGCCCGACAACGAGTTCACCTACATGCTCGCGAACGGCGTCGACCAGTTCGCCGAGGCGTACTGCGGTGCGATCGAGGAGAAGGGCTACACGTCGATCGCCGTTCTCGGCGACGCCTCGCCCGCGATCGACAACATCAACAAGCTGATCATCCCGATCCTCGAGGACTGCGCCGAGGTCGTCGCGGTCGAGACGGCGCCCGTCGACGCCGCCGACCTGAGCGCCCAGGTCGCCCGCATGAAGCAGGCCGACCCCGACGTCATCCTCGTCTCGAGCCTCGGGGGCAACTTCGAGGTGCTCGCGCACAACACGCTCCACCAGCAGATCCCGGGCGTTCTGCGCTTCTCGCTCGCGTCGATCGGCAACCAGCCCGACTCGTGGGCCCGCACCAACCCGGGTGCGCTCGCGGACGTCGTCTACATGGGGGCGCTCGACATGTCGAACCCCAAGACGGTCGAGCTCGAGAAGAAGCTCAAGAAGATCAACGGCGACGACTACCGCCTGACCGCCTACGACGCGCAGGCCTACGACTCGGTCTACCTGCTCAAGGCGGCGATCGAGGCGGCCGGCGGCGCCGACGACCCGAAGGCGGTGCGCGACGCCCTCGACGAGATCACCGGGTTCGAGGCCTCGTTCGGCCAGGCGGGCTTCACGCTGTCGTTCACCCCCGACAAGCACATGGGCGCGGACGGGCTCTGCGGACTCGTGCTCTCGGGCTTCGACGAGAAGAACGAGCCGACCGGAGCCTGGCAGGACTTCCAGGTCCCGTGCGAGCTGAAGTGACATGAACGACCCTCAGCTGTGGCTCTCCGTCCTGGAGATCGGGAGCTTCTTCGGACTCATCGCGCTCGCGTACCAGCTCACGCTGATCGGCGCCGGGTTCTTCAACTTCGCGATCGGCCCCTACGCGATGGTCGCGGCGCTCGGAGCCTCCTGGCTCGCGATCGAGATGAAGATCCCCGTGATCATCAGCCTGGTGCTCGGCGTCGTGATCGCCGTGGTCATCAGCGGGCTCACCGAGCTGCTCGTCGTCCGTCAGGTGCAGAAGCGATCCGGTGCGGGTGAGCTGCCCGCCCTGGTCGCGGTCACGGCTGTGCTGTTCATCGTCCAGCAGGGCGCGGGCACCCTCTTCGGGCGCCCCGCCCTGCCCGGACAGGTGCTCGTCACGATCGGCCCGTGGCAGTTCGGCGACGTGCATCTGTCTGGCACGACGGTCGTGCTGGTGGTCTCCACGGCCCTCATCTTCATCGCTGTGTCGCTGTGGATGGGCTTCAGCCGCACCGGACGACTGCTGCGCGCCGTGGGCGACAGCCGTGCCGCCGCGGCCCTGCTCGGACTCCCCGTCGGACGCATCCGGCTGATCGCCTTCCTGCTCTCCGGCCTCATCGCCGGGCTCGCCGGACTCCTGTACGCGCCGAAGACCGGCGTCGCCTTCACCAGCGGGCTCGCGTGGACGCTCGTGGGCTTCCTCGCACTCGTGATCGGCGGCACCGGACGCACCTGGGCGCCGCTCGTCGGCGGCCTCGTGCTCGGTGCCATCCAGGTGTTCGCACCGTTCTACTTCGGCAGCATGGGCCCGACCACGATGGTCCTGCTCATCGCGCTGCTGTTCTTCGCCTTCCGCCCCCAGGGCCTCTTCTCCACACGGGTGCGGATATGACGACTCAGGAGAATCTCGTGACGTCGACGACGACGAAAGCGCCCGCCCTCGGCATCCCTCGGCAGTCGCCCCTGCGACGGCTGATGGTTCCCGCTGTCGCGGTGGGCATCGGCGCCCTCGCCCTGGCGTGGGCCGGAGGCAGCGGCTTCCGCCAGGATCTTCTCGTGATGGTCGCGGTGTACGCGCTCATCGCGCTGGGCATGTACATCCCGTTCGTGATGGCGGGATCCATGTCGATGGCCTATGCGGCGTACGCCGCGATCGGCGCTTACAGCGTCGCCATCATCACCACGGCCACCGACCTGCCGCCGCTGCTCGGCTGGCTGATCGGCCCGCTGATCTCGGCTGCGGTCGCCGTCATCCTCAGTCTGCTGACGCGACGCCTGAGCGGCTTCTACCTCGCCGCCGTGACGCTGCTGTTCAGCATGGCGTTCGAGCCGTGGCTGATCGCGCTCGAGCCGATCACCGGCGGCTCAGCCGGTATCGGCGGCATCCCCTCTCCGACGATCTTCGGATGGGAGGCGCCGCGTGTCGTGCTGATCGCCATCGCCCTCGCCCTCGTGATCATCGTCGCGACGCTCGTCGACCGGATCCGCACCGGAGCCTGGGGCGTGACCGTGCGCACGATGCGCGACGTGCCCTCGGCAGTCGAGGCGATGGGCACGCGGACGACGACGCTGACGACCGTCACCCTGGCGGTCGGCGCTGCGGTCGCATCGCTCGCCGGCGCCCTGTTCGTGTCGTTCATGCTGAGCATCACCCCCGAGACGTTCACGCTCTCGATCGTCTTCATGGCCCTCTTCGTGCCGCTGATCGGCGGCCAGGCGAGCGCCTGGGGCTGTGTCATCGGCGCCGTCATCGTCATCCAGCTCACGGCCAACATGCCCTCGGAGTTCGAGGGCTCCGGTCAGCTCGTGCTCGCGATCGGCGTGCTGCTCATCCTGCTCGTGGCCCCTGCGGGCCTGATCGGCTACGCCACGGCGCTCATCGCCTGGGTGCGGCGCCGCCTCGGAAAGGAGCGCTCATGACCGGTCAGCGCATCGGCGACGTCGTGCTGCGCGGTGAGAACCTGCGCAAGGCGTACGGCGGGCTCGTCGCCGTCGACGACGTCTCGTTCCATGTCAGCCGCGGTGAGATCCTCGGCCTCGTCGGGCCGAACGGTGCGGGCAAGACAACGCTCGTCGACCTCATCACCGGCATTCAGAGGTCCGATTCCGGAACCCTCACGCTGAACGGCGAGCGACTGGCCGGGCCCACCGCCGCGCGAGCGCGGCGCGGGCTCTCGCGGACCTTCCAGCATCCGCACCTGGCCTTGGAGCTCACGGTGCGCGAGAACCTGCTCGTCGGAGCATCCGCGCAGCGCTTCCCGACGTGGTGGCGCATGGTCGCCGGCGTCATCACCGACGGCATCCGCCACCGCTCGCAGGAGCAGGAGCGCGTCATCCGCATCGCGGAGGAGCTGGGCGTGCCCGGCCTCGACGAGCCGTGCGCCAACCTCTCGCTGGGCGAGCAGCGTCTCGTCGAGGTCGCCCGCGCTCTGACACAGGATCCGGTGGTGATGCTGCTCGACGAGCCGTTCGCCGGCGCCGACTCCGACTCGGTCGCGGGAATCATCGACGCCATCCGCCAGGTGCAGGCCCGCGGGCACGCCGTCATCCTCGTCGACCACAACGTCGATCTGCTCACTTCGCTCGCCGATCGGGTGATGCTGCTCGCGCAGGGTGCGCTGGCATTCGAGGGCGGCCCGGCGGAATGCATGGCGAGCCCCGAGATGCAGCGCGTCTACTTCGGCACGAGCGAGGAGGAGGCGGCATGAGTGCAGATCTCTCACTGACAGACCTGACGGTGCGCTACGGCATGGCCACGGCCGTCGAGAAGGCGACGCTCACCGCGCCGGCGGGGCGGATCACCGCCGTCGTCGGCCCGAACGGGGCCGGCAAGTCGAGCCTCGCGCTCGGGGTCTACGGGGCGGTCGCCGCCACGGGCTCGATCCGGCTCGGCGATGTCGACCTGTCGTCGATGACATCGATCGAGCGGGCCAGGGCCGGTCTCGCGATCGTGCCGCAGGGACGCCAGCTCTTCCCGAAGCTCACGGTGCGCGACAACCTTCAGGTGATGGCCGAGATGCTCAAGCTCAAGCGCAGCGCCGTCGAGCACGCCCTGGACCGGTTCCCCGTGCTCCGAGAGCGGGAGGGACGACTGGCCGGCGTGCTGTCGGGCGGCGAGCAGCAGATGCTCGTCGTCAGCCGGGCGCTCATGGGCGACCCGCACTGCCTGGTGCTCGACGAGATGATGACGGGGCTCGCTCCGAAGATCGTCAGCGGACTCGCGGATGCGATCCGCGAGATCGCCGACGGGGGAGCATCCGTGCTGATCGTGGATCCTGCGATCGGTCCGCTGCGTCGCGTCATCGACCGCGGGTATGTCCTGCTGCGCGCTCAGTTGAGCGAGGCGCACGACGACGTCGACGCGCTCGACGACGGATATCAGCGGGTGATGGGGATCATCCACCACGAGATGGGAGCAGAATGAACGTCCCTGCACTGGATGCGGCGACCGCCGCCGAGTATGTCGCACAGGGCTGGTGGGGTGACCTGACGGTCGCCGACTACGTGGCGCGCAACGCCGAGGAGATCCCCGACCGCGTCGCCTACGTCGCCGACGGCGACCGGCTCACGTGGAAGGAGTACGACCGGCAGGTCGACGTCCTCGCCCGCGCGCTCACGGCTCTGATGCCTCGCGGCGCGCGGTTCGGGATGCTGCTTCCGGACTCGGGCGAGTTCCACGTGGCCCTGTGCGCTGCAGAGCGCAGCGGCACGGTGGCCGTCGGCATGGGCGCCCGATCGGGTCGCGATGAGATCCGGCACCTGATGTCGCAGTCGGGGGCCGAGGTGATCGTGATGCGCGAGTCGCACCGCGATCGTCCGGCGCTCGACTACGTCGCCGATCTCGCTGCAGACGGCTGGACGGTGTCGGACCTCGTGATCGTCGATCCGCGGGGGCCCGTGCGGCTGCACTCCTTCGCCGACGGCGTCGTGTCGACGCATGAGGTGCCCAGCGCACCGCTCGACGAGACCCGTGCGCGCGCGTCGGGCCCGAACGAGCTGAGCATGCTGAACTCCACGTCGGGGACGACGGGGCGGCCGAAGCTCGTGACCCAGTTCGCCAACCGCCTGATCGCCTTCTCGAAGATGGCGTTCGACGCGGCGGACTTCACCGCCGATGACGTGATGCTGGGTGCCGTGCCGGGCCCGTTCGGCTTCGGGCTGTGGACCGCGCACTACGCCACCGCGATGCTCGGCATGAGGACGGTGCTGATGGAGAGGTTCGCCGTCGACGAGATGATCCGTCTGATCGACGAGGAGCAGGTGACGATCCTCGCGTGCGTCAGCACCCAGTTCAAGATGATGCTGGATGCTCCGGGGCTCGACGATGCGTCGCTCAGCACGCTGCGGGCGATGTTCACGGGGGGTGAGGCGGTCCCCTACGAGCGCGCGCTGCAGTTCGAGGAGCGCGTGGGTGCGAAGGTGCTGCAGTTCTACGGTTCGAACGAGTCCGGAGCCATCAGCAACACGAGTCTGCGCGACACTGCTGAGCAGCGGCTCCGCACGGCCGGGCGTGTGATCGACGTCATGAACCTGCGCCTGTACGACCCTCAGGGCAACGACATCACCGAGACCGGCGGCCCGGGGCGACCCGGAGTCTCGGGTCCGACGATCTGCATGGGGTACTACGGTGATCCGGCCGCCAACGAGGAGCTGTTCCACGACGGGCGCCTGATGATGCCCGATCTTGTCACGGTGGATGCCGACGGCTACCTGCGTGTCGTGGGCCGCACGAGCGACCTCATCATCCGCGGCGGCAAGAACATCTCGGCGATCGAGGTGGAGGAGCTCGTCGAAGCGCACCCGGATGTCGTGATGGCTTCGGCGGTGCCTGTGCCGGACGACCTGTTCGGCGAGCGGATCGGCGTGGCGGTGACCGTGCGCGACGTCGCCGTCACTGTGGCGACGCTCACCGAGTACCTCGCTGAACGGGGCATCTCGAAGCATCTCTACCCCGAGCGCGTCGTCGTCGTCGACGAGCTGCCGCGCGCGGCCGGCGGCAAGGTGGCGAAGGGCGCGGTGCGCCAGATCGTCGCGGCGCAGACGCAGAGCGATGTCGACCTGCGCGGAATGGTCTCCGTCTGAGTCGGGATGACGAGGAAGGGGGGCGGCGCCGCGGCGCCGCCCCCCTTCTTCCGTTGCCGTCGACGGACGTCAGTGGGCTCCGAGGCCGTCGTGGAGCAGGCCCAGGAACTGCGAGGTCATGCTCTCGACCGTGTGGCGCCCGCCGGGCCGGTACCACTGCACGGTCGACCAGACGGCGTCGCGGATGAAGCGATAGGTCACGGCGGGGGCGCCCTCGGCGCGGAACACTCCGGACGCCTGGCCGGCGCGGAGCTGATCGATCCAGATCTTCTCGATGCGCTCGCTCTCGGCAGAGAGGAACTCGAAGCCGGGCTGCGTCGCGAGGAACGCCGCCTCGTTCTGGTAGAGGCCGACGGCCGCGGGTTCACGGTCGATCGTCTCGAACGAGCACTCGATGAGGGCGTCGATGCCGGCGCGCGGATCGGTCACGCTCTCGGCGATCTCGTCGTAGCGTGCGAGCAGGCGGCCCATGAACCCGTGCAGGATCTCCTGGAGCATCGCCTCCTTGGAGGCGAAGTGGTGGTACAGGCTGCCGGAGAGGATGCCGGCCTCCTCGGCGATGTCGCGCACGGTGGTCGCGGAGTAGCCGCGCTTCGCGATCAGTCGCGCGGCGATCGCGAGGATCTCCTCGCGCCGCTCGGAGCTCTGCTCCAGTTTCGTCTTCGTGGTCGCGGGCATCCCGGTCAACCGTCCCCCTCTGCGACCAAGCGTTTGCTTGATGACGCGATTTTCATGTGTAGCACATCCGGCGAGGCGTCACCATCTCGCCGCGCCGCGCCGGGGAGCGAGAGCGCGACCTCGTCGGCCAGCGGCCCGTCGATCGCGGCCGCCACGGCGACGGCATCCCAGGCGTCGGCGACGACCTCGCGTGCGATGCGCGGAGGGCGGAGGATCGCCAGGCGCATGCCGTCGAACCGGAGCACGTGCCCGCTCAGATCGCGGGCGGCGTCGCTGAGCAGGTACGTCACGACGGGTGCCACGCCGGACGGGGGCCCGCCCTTGTCCTCGCCCGCGTCGCCCATCTGCGCCGACATCCCCGTGCGGGCACGCGGGGCGAGGCCGGTGACGCGGATGCCGCGGTCGGCGAGCTCCAGCGACAGGCCGTACACGAGCCCCAGCGCCGCGGCCTTCGTCGTGCCGTACAGCGCGAGGTCCTCGGCGCCGAGCAGCGAGCCCGACACGATCACGACGATGCTGCCGCCGTCGCGCATCGCGTGCGCTGCCGCGGTCACTGTGGCGACGGTGCCTGCGACGTTCACCTCGATCGCCCTGCGCACGGTCTCGTCGGACTGCTCGAGAAGGGCGCCGGGGGTGAGGATGCCGGCGTTCGCGACGAACCCGTGGAGTGCCCCGCCGCTCGCGACCGCGGCATCGACGATCGTCTGTCCGGCGCCCGGGGCGGAGATGTCGACGGCGACGGATGTCGCTGCGCCGCCCGCCGCGACGATCTCTGCGGCGACCGCATCGGCGGCACGGGAATCGAGGTCTGCCACGATGACGTGCGCGCCGGACTCGGCGACCGCGAGGGCGTACGCTCGTCCCAGGCCGCCTCCGGCTCCTGTGATGGCCACGACTCTGCCGTCGAGGGATCCTGCGTCTGCGTGCATGAGTCCTCCTCGGTTTCTCGGCCTCATCGCGCTACGCTTACCATACAAGCGTTTGCTTGGCACATCGTCAAGGTCGACAGGAGCAAGATGCTGCACTCGGACACCCGCCGCCTGACCTACAACGACACCGATCCGGCCGGCATCCTCTACTACGCCAGCTGGTTCCCGAAGATGGAGGCGCTGCTGAGCGATTTCCTCTACCGCAACGGCTATCGCCAGGATCAGGCGCTCGCCGCGCACGGCTGGACGACCGTCACCCGCGCGACCGAATGCGAGTACCTCGCGGCGGCGCGGCTGTTCGACGAGATCCGCCTCGAGCTGCGCGTCGGACACATCGGGACGAGTTCGTTCCAGCTCGCCTACCGCATGGTGCGCACCGACGATGATGTGCTCGTGTCACGTGCGAAGACGACGATCGTCCTCGTGGACGACGAGCAGCGCGCGATCCGCATTCCTGCAGACTTCCGAGCGCAGCTCGAGGAATGGGCCACCGCATGACCGACGACACCGGCCTCGTCCCCGTCAGCCGCGCCCAGCTCGCCGCGTGGGACGCCCGGGTCCAGCCGGCCGTCGAGCAGGTCGCACCCGATGTCTGGGCGATCCCGGTGCCGATCCCCGCGGGCACCATCCCGCACACTCTCAGCTACGCCCTGGTCGCCGACGACGGCGTGCATCTCATCGACCCGGGGTGGGATGCGCCGGAGAGCCTGGATGCTCTCGCATCGGGCCTCGCGGTGATCGACCGCACCCTCGACGACGTCCGCACGGTCATCGCGACGCACTTCCACCCGGACCACCTCGGCGCGGCCGACGCGCTGCGGCGCACGGTCGGTGCGCGAGTGGTCTTCTCGGGCGTGGAAGACGCGGTGCTGCAGCAGGAGACCGCGCCGGAGGCATACGACAGCGCGGTCTACCGTGCGCAGCTGCGCGAGTGGGGCGTCCCCGCGGACCGCTGGGACGAGCTGCTCGCGTCGTTCGACCGCCCCGCGCTCGTGGCGCCGGCGGGGCCCGATGACGCGGTCGCCGACGGCGACGTGCTCGAGCTCTCGGGGCATCGACTTCGCGTGATCGCGACGCCCGGTCACACCGACGGCCACATCTGCCTCGTCGACGACGAGCGGCGGCTGCTGTATTCGGGTGATCACGTGCTGCCGCGCATCTTCCCGGGTGTCGGCATCGGGGTGCTGCCCGGCGCCGATCCGCTCGCCGACTACTTCGACTCGCTCGACCTGCTCGCCCCCTACGACGAGCACACCGTGCTGCCCGGGCACGAATACGGCTTCCGCGGTCTCGGCGCTCGCCGCGCGCAGCTGATCGGGCATCACCTGCGTCGTACGACCGAGCTCGCCGCGCTCCTCGAGGAGGATGCCGGTCGCACGGTCTGGGAGTATGCGCGCCGGCTGACCTGGACCGCCGGCTGGGAGGGCATGACCGGCTTCTGGCTGCACTCCGCCCTCCGGCAGACCGAGCTGCACCGCGACTATGCGACGAACCCCCGTTCGCGGGCGCGGATCGACGCGCACCGCGCGGAGCGGGCTCAGCGCCGGTAGGGCAGAGGTCGGCTCACAGCTCGCGGGCGAGCCGCCAGGCCTGGGCGGCGATCCGCTCGGCCTGCGCCGCGAACGACTCGGGCGTGCGATCGCTCGCGCCCATGGCGCCCCGGGCCATGCGCGTGTAGACGTTCTCGACGATGCACGCGACCTTCCACCAGTTGTAGGCGACGGCGAAGCGCAGGTTCGACACGTCGGCCTGCGGCGCCGCCTGCGCGTACATCTCGACGAGCTCGTCGCGAGCGGGGAAGCCCGCCGCCAGGGTGGGCGGGTTCTCGAGCGCGCGGATCTCGTCGTCGGGCTCGGTCCAGTACGTGAGCAGCTGGCCGACGTCGGCGAGCGGGTCGCCGACGGTCGTCAGCTCCCAGTCGAGCACCGCGCGGATGCCGCCATCGGCCCCGTACACGCAGTTGTCGATCCGGTAGTCGCCGTGCACGATGCCCGGGGCTCCCTGTCGCGGCATCCGCTCGACGAGCCGATCGTGCGCGCGTCCGATGTCGTCGACGACGCGCACCCGGTCGGCCGCCCAGTTCGTCGACCATCGCGTCAGCTGCCGGGCGAAGTAGTCGTCGCGCTCGGCGAGGGCGCCCCACCCGACCTCTCGGGGATCGACGGCGTGCAGCTCGGCCAGGGTCGTCATGAGCGAGCGGGCGAAGGCCGGACGCTGCTCGAGCGGCACGGCGGCCTCGACGGCTGCCGGGTCGCGCAGGATGATGCCGTCGACGAACTCCATCACGTAGAAGGGGGCTCCGGTGATGCGCGCGTCGTCGGTGCGTCCGATCACGGCGGGGACGCGCACACCGGTCGGGGCGAGGCGGGTCAGCACGTCCGCCTCGCGCAGCACGTCGTGCGAGCGTGAGCCGCCCATGCCGAGCGGAGCGCGGCGCAGCACCCACGTGGTGCCGTGTTCGTCGCGGCAGCGGTAGGTGAGGTTGGAGCGTCCTCCGGCGATGCGCTCGAACGCGACGGCGCCGCTGACATCGGGGACGTTGTCAGCGAACCAGGCGGAGACGGCGTGCTCGAGCAGGCCGGGGTCGGCGGAGGAGTCGGTCTCGCTCATCGGGAGTGCCTTTCGTCAGTGCCGTCGGGGCGCACGGTGATGCCGTCGAGGAAGACCGAGATGATCGCCTCGGCGATGTCGTGGCCGTCCTCCGCCGTGGGGATGACCGCGCGCGGGGTCAGCCAGACCGCGTCGCGGATCAGCACGTAGAGCAGGGGGATGGGCAGATCGTCGCGGAAGGCCTGCGTCGCGGCGCCGCGTGCGAGCACGCTCTCCCAGGTCTCGCGGATCGTGCGCGCGGCGGCGCGGATCGCCTCGTGCGAGGGCAGCTGGCGCAGGTATCCGGTCTCGCGCTGGTAGATGGTCGAGGCGTGAGCGTGCATCCGGCTCACCCGGATCGAGGCCGTCGCCAGTCGCGTGAGGGCGGTGCGCGGCTCGTCTCCGTCGGCGAGGATCGCGCGGTAGCGCGCGATCAGGGCGTCGAGATAGTGCATCACGATGTGGTCGGCGATCGCGTCCTTCGAGGGGAAGTAGTGGTACAGGCTTCCGGAGAGGATGCCGGCGCGACCGGCGATGTCGCGCACGGTCGTTCCCGCGATGCCGTTCTCGGCGAACAGCGCCGAGGCGTGCTCGAGGATGAGCTCGTTGCGATCCTGCCGTTCCATTCCGCACCGCCGTTCCGGGGTTTCGGGGCCGCTCTGCGGCCGTGTCCTGACCTCGACTATACAACCAATCAAGCGTTTGCTACACTCGTTGTAAACAAGCACTTGCTAGGCCTCCGGGCGAATGGATCGGTGAGGATCGACGTGTCGGACAAGACAATGACGGAAGCAGAGGTGGTCAGCCGACTGCGGTCGGGGATGACCATCGGAATCGGTGGATGGGGATCGCGGCGCAAGCCGATGTCGCTCATCAAGGAGATCGTGAAGTCGGATCTGCGTGATCTGACGATCGTGTCGTACGGAGGCCCTGATGTGGGTCTGCTGTGCGCGGCGGGCAAGGTGAAGAAGGTCATCTTCGGCTTCGTCTCGCTCGACTCGATCCCGCTCGACCCGCACTTCCGCGCTGCGCGGCAGAACGGCGAGATCGAGGTCGAGGAGTACGACGAGGGGATGCTGCAGTGGGGCCTTCAGGCCGCCGGCATCCGTCTGCCGTACCTGCCCACGCGAGCCGGCCTCGGCTCCGACGTGATGACGGTCAACCCGCATCTCAAGACGATCGTCGACCCGTATGACGGCGAGACCCTGGTCGCGATGCCCGCCATCCCGCTCGATGCGGCGCTGGTGCACATGAACCGCGCCGACATCCACGGCAACGCGCAGTACCTCGGTCCCGACCTCTACTTCGATGACCTGTTCTGCCTGGCCGCCGAGAACGCGTACGTCTCGGCCGAGCGCATCGTGCCGACGGCCGAGCTCGCGGCGAACGCGCACCCCGCGACCATCCGCATCCCCCGTCTGCTCGTCTCGGGCGTCGTCGAGGCTCCGGGCGGCGCGCACTTCACCTCGTGCGTCCCCGACTACGAGCGCGACGAGCAGTTCCAGCGCGAGTACGTCGCGGCAGCCAAGGACCCGCAGCAGTGGCAGGAGTTCCTGAACCGCTACCTCTCGGAGACCGCCCCCACCGCGAACGGAGCCCAGTCATGAGCGACATCACCCGTGCCGAGATCTGCGCAGTGGCCTGCGCCGACGCGTACCGCGACAACGGAGAGGTCATCGCGAGCGCGTTCGGCATCGTCCCCGCGATCGGCGTGCGCCTCGCCCGCCACACGTTCTCGCCCGACCTCGTCATCTCCGACGGCGAGGCGACCGCGGTGCGCGGCACCTGGGCCGTCGGCGGCCCGGCCGAGGGCGACGTCGAGGCCTGGCTGCCCTTCAACCAGATCTTCACGCTCGTCTGGAACGGCAAGCGCCACATCACGATGATCCCGACGCAGCTCGACCCGTTCGGCAACGCGAACATCTCGGCGATCGGCGATCACGCGAAGCCCAAGGTGCAGCTGCTGGGCGTGCGCGGCGCGCCGGGCAACTCGGTGTACCACCCGACGAGCTACTGGGTGCCCTCGCACAGCACCCGCGTGTTCGTGCCCAAGGTCGACATGGTCTCGGGTGTCGGCAACGACAACGCGCGCGCCGCGGGCCCGTCGGTCACGAAGCACCACGACCTGCGCTACGTCATCACCGATCTCGCCGTGCTCGACTACGAGCCCGAGAGCGGCCGCCTGCGCCTGAAGTCGGTGCACCCGGGTGTCACCGTCGACGAGGTCGTCGCAGCCACGGGCTTCGACCTGATCGTCCCCGACGAGGTCCCCGAGACCCGCACGCCGACGGCGGAGGAGCTCGAGCTCATCCGCACCGTCATCGATCCGCGCAACCTGCGCGATCACGAGGTGAAGGCATGACCGGATCGCCGGCGCTCCGCACCAGGGCCACCGAGCTCTTCGGTGTGGAGCACCCCATCGTGCAGACGGGCATGGGCTATGTGTCCGATGCCCGTCTCACGGCGGCGACCGCGCGCGCGGGCGGCCTCGGCATCATCGCCGGCGGCATGCTCTCGTACGAGGAGCTCGCCGAGGCGATCGACTACGTGCAGGACCACACCGACAAGAACTTCGGTGTGAACATCCGGGCGAATCAGGAGGACGTCGACAAGCGCGTCGACCTGCTGATCCGCGCCGGCGTCAAGGTGGCGTCGTTCGCCCTCGCCCCCAAGCGCGAGCTGATCGACAAGCTCAAGGACGCCGGCCTCGTGGTCATGCCGTCGATCGGCGCGCGCCGCCATGCCGAGAAGGTCGCGGCCTGGGGCGTCGACGCGGTCATCGTCCAGGGCGGCGAGGGCGGCGGGCACACGGGCGCAGTGCCCACGAGCCTGCTCCTGCCGCAGGTCGTGGACGCCGTCGACATCCCCGTGATCGCCGCCGGCGGCTACTTCGACGGGCGTGGTCTCGTCTCGGCTCTCGCCTACGGCGCCGAGGGGATCGCGATGGGAACGCGCTTCATGATGACGACGGATTCGCCCGTCGCGCAGGCGGTCAAGGACGTCTACCTGTCGAAGACGGTGAACGACACCGTCGTCACACTCGAGATCGACGGAGTGCCCCAGCGCGTGCTGCGCGCGGGCACGATCGACAAGATCGAGAACACCAAGGGGCCTCAGCGGATGCTGCGCGCTGCGCGCAACGCGATCGCGTTCCAGCGCATCTCGCGCACACCGTGGAGCCACATGATCCGCGAGGGCCTCGCGATGCGCAAGGACGAGGGGCTCAAGTGGAGCCAGGTGATCATGGCCGCGAACGCGCCCATGCTCTACCGCTCGGCGCTGCTCGAGGGCAACGCCGAACTCGGTGTGATGGCCACCGGCCAGGTGGTCGGGCTCATCGACGACGTCCCCAGCGTCGCAGAGCTGATCGACCGCATCGTCGCCGAGGCCGAGACGGTCCTCACGCGACTGAACGCCCCCGCGGGCACCACAGCACAGCCATAGCCGGGCACCCGGCGCGAACTCGACGAGGAGACAGCAATGACGAATCAACTGGACGGCCGCGTGGTCGTCGTGACCGGAGCCGGACGAGGCATCGGCCGCGAGCACGCGCTGCTCGCCGCGGCGGAAGGCGCCAAGGTCGTCGTGAACGACACCGGTGCGGCCGCCGACGGCAGCGGGCGCGACGAGTCGATCGCGACCGCGGTGGCGGCTGAGATCACCGCCGCGGGTGGCACGGCGATCGCGAGCACCGACGACGTGACGACGATCGAGGGCGCCGAGAAGCTGCTCGCAGCCACCCTCGAGGCGTTCGGTGAGGTGCACGGCCTGGTCAACAACGCCGGCATCCTGCGCGACCGCATGTTCGTGAACATGAGCGAGGCCGAGTGGGACGACGTGATCACGGGTCAGCTGCGCGGCACGTTCGCCCCCTGCCGGGTGTTCGGGGCGCACTGGCGCGACCGTTCGAAGGAGGGCGGCGACGTCAAGGCGTCGATCGTCAACGTGTCGAGCACCTCGGGGCTCAACGGGGCGGTCGGCCAGAGCAACTACGGCGCGGCGAAGGCCGGCATTGCGTCGCTCACGCAGATCATCGCGCAGGAGCTGTCGCGCTACGGCGTGCGCGCCAACGCGATCACCCCGGTCGCGCGCACCCGCATGACCGAGAACGTCCCCGGCATCAAGGAGCTCGTCGCGGTTCCCGAAGACCCTGAGGCGTTCGACGTCTACCACCCCGCGAACGTGTCGCCGGTCGTGGCCTACCTGCTCACCGAGGGCTGCCCTGCCACGGGCAAGGTGTTCTACGCCAAGGGCGGCGAGATCCGCCAGTTCCAGCCGTGGAGCTACGGGAAGATCATCGACAAGGGCGCCCGCTGGACCGTCGAGGAGCTGCAGGAGGAGATGGTGGACCTTGTCTGAGCAGACCGCCCCCGTCCCCGGCCCCGGGAACGCCCTGACGCAGGACCGTGCCGTCGTCATCACGGCGGCCGCGGGCACCGGCATCGGCTTCGCCGCGGCCCAGCGCTTCGCGATCAACGGCGCCAAGCTCACGATCAGCGACCGTCACGAGCGTCGCCTCGAAGAGGCGGCTGACCGGCTCGAGCAGGAGTTCGGCGTGCGCCCGTACACCGTGCCCTGCGACGTGACCGACCAGGCCCAGGTCGACCACCTCATGGACAGCGCGGCCGAGCGGTACGGCCGCATCGACGTGCTGGTCAACAACGCCGGTCTCGGCGGCACGGCGAGCGTCATGGAGATGACCGACGAACAGTGGTCGTCGGTGCTCGACGTCACGCTCACCAGCACGTTCCGTGCGACGCGCTCGGTGCTGCGTCACATGATCCCCCAGGGATCGGGCGCGATCGTCAACAACGCGTCGGTCATCGGCTGGCGCGCGCAGGCAGGTCAGGCGCACTATGCGGCGGCGAAGGCCGGCGTGATGGCGCTCACCCGGGCGTCTGCGATGGATGTCGCTCCCCACGGCATCCGCATCAACGCGGTCTCGCCGAGCATCGCGATGCACGCGCACCTCGCCAAGGTGACCAGCGACGACCTGCTGGCCCAGCTCAGCGCGCAGGAGGCCTTCGGCCGCGCCGCCGAGCCGTGGGAGATCGCGAACGTGATGGTCTTCCTCGCCAGCGACTACGCCTCGTACATGACGGGCGAGGTCGTCTCCGTCAGCAGCCAGCACGCCTGAGATCGGGGGATGACATGGCAAACCTGAACGCGGTCGGCACGGTGGGCGAGACCTTCGTCCTCGATGTGGAGCGCGGCAAGATCCGCGAGTTCGCGCGTGCGACGCAGTCGTCGAACCCGGCGTACCTCGAACGCGAGGTGCCCGTCTCGCCGCCGACCTTCCTCACCGTGACGAACTTCTGGCAGCCGCCCGCGGGCAATCCGTGGTCGGCGGCCGAGCTCGACGGCAAGCGCGTGCTGCACGCCGAGCAGCAGTACGAGTTCTTCGGGCCGCCGCCCGCCGCGGGCACGCGCCTGCAGTGCACGTCGCGCATCGAGGACATGTACGTGAAGGAGGGTCGCCGAGGCGGTGCGCTCACCTTCGTGGTGATGGTCACGGACTTCGTCGACGAGGAGGGCGTGCTCGTCGCGCGCTCCACGATGACCGGCGTCGAGACGGCGCGAGCCGCCAAGGAGGAGTCATGAGCGAGCGCACCGCACCCGCGGCCTGGACGCTGCCCCCGCAGACGCGTACGGATTTCGTCCGCTATCAGGGGGCCTCGGGCGACATGAACCCGATCCACCACGATCAGACCTACGCGGAGGCCGCGGGCTACCCGTCGCCGTTCTCGGTCGGGATGCTGCAGGCCGGCCTGCTCGGCACGTACGCGACCGACTGGCTGGGCGCCGACAACATCCGCTCGTTCCGCACGCGCTTCAAGGAGCAGGTGTGGCCGGATGATGTGCTGACGTGCACCGGCCGGGTCGTCTCGGAGTACGAGAAGGACGGCGTCGCCATGATCGACGTCGAGATCGACTGCACGCGCCAGACCGGCGGCGTCGCCGCCACCGCCTGGGCGACGTTCGTCGCCCCCGAGGAGGCCTGACATGCGCGCGCACATCGTGCACGAGCTCGGCGGGCCGGAGGTCCTGAGCTGGGACGAGGTCGACGATCTCGTGCCCGGCCCGGGACAGGTTCTCGTCGAGACGCGGGCCGCCGGAGTCAACTTCCCCGACGGCCTCATCGTCGCCGGCACCTACCAGACCAAGCCCGCGCTGCCGTTCACGCCCGGGTCCGAGGTCGCGGGAGTCGTCGCGGCGCTCGGCGAAGGCGTGACAGGTCTGACGGTCGGCACGCGCGTGCTCGCGTTCACCGGCATGGGCGGGTACGCCGAGCAGGTTGTGGTCGCGGCTGACATGGTCTTCCCGATCCCGGACGCGATGACGTTCGTCGACGCGGCCGGGTTCCCGGTGACGTACGGCACGTCGTTCCACGCGCTCGTCGACCGCGCGGGGCTGCAGGCCGGGGAGACCCTGCTCGTGCTCGGCGCGTCCGGCGGGGTCGGGCTCACCGCGGTCGAGATCGGCAAGGCGCTCGGCGCCCGGGTGATCGCCGCGGCGTCGAGCCCCGAGAAGCGGCGACTCTGCCTCGACCGCGGTGCGGACGAGGTGATCGACTACTCCGAGGGCGACCTGCTGCAGATGGTGAAGGAGCGCGCTCCCGGCGGCGTCGACGTCGTCTACGATCCGGTCGGCGGCGATCACGCCCTCGCGGCGATCCGCGCCCTCGCCTGGGGCGGACGGCACCTGACGATCGGCTACGCGTCAGGCGACATCCCCAAGGTCGGGATGAACCGCCTGCTCGTGTGCGCCGGCTCGCTGATCGGCGTGCTGTGGGGCGCGTGGGCGCGTCGCAACCCGGCCGACAACGCCCGCAACATGCACCGGCTCTTCGGCTGGTACGAGGAGGGGCGCCTTCGGCCCCACGTCAACGAGGTCCACCCGCTGGCCGACGCCACCACTGCGCTCGACGTCGTGATGGGCCGGCGGGCCCTCGGCAAGGTCATCCTGGAGCGCGCGGACGGCGCTCGGATCGAAAGGAACGAGAACTGATGCAGCTGTCACCGAGCCCCCAGGCGCAGGAGGTCATCGCGCGCCTCAACCGCTTCATGGACGAGCACGTCTACCCGGCTGAGACCGTGTATCAGGCGCAGCTCGAGGCCAACGGCCCGCGCACCCACGTCGTGCCGCAGGTCATCGAGGACCTCAAGGTCGAGGCGCGCGCCCAGGGTCTGTGGAACCTCTTCCTTCCGGACTGGTCGGGCCTCACCCACCTCGACTACGCGCACATCGCCGAGATCACCGGCCGTTCGCCGTACATCGCCCCCGAGGCGCTCAACTGCTCGGCGCCGTCGACCGGCAACATGGAGATCCTGCACATGTTCGGCACGCCCGAGCAGCAGGAGCGCTGGCTCGAGCCGATGAAGGACGGCCGCATGCGCTCGGGCTTCTCGATGACCGAGCCCCACGTCGCCTCATCGGACGCACGCAACATCTCGACGTCGATCGTGCGCGACGGCGACGAATACGTCATCAACGGGCGCAAGTGGTGGACCACCGGCGCGGCCGACCCGCGGTGCGAGATCCTCATCCTCATGGGCAAGACCGATCCCGATGCCGCTGCCCACGAGCAGCAGTCGATGATCCTCGTGCCGATCGACACACCCGGCGTCGAAGTCATCCGCTCGCTGCCGATCTTCGGATACCACGATCAGCAGGGGCACGCCGAGATCCAGTTCACCGACGTGCGCGTGCCGGTCGGCAACATGCTCGCCGGCGAGGGCAAGGGCTTCGCGATCGCGCAGGCGCGTCTGGGCCCCGGCCGCATCCACCACGCGATGCGCTGCATCGGCATGGCCGAGCGTGGGCTCGAGATGATGGTGCGCCGGGTGGGCGAGCGCGAGGTGTTCGGCGGGATGCTGTCGGAGCAGGGCGTCGTGCAGAACTGGATCGCCGAGTCGCGCCTCGAGATCGAGCAGGCCCGCCTGCTCGTGCTCAAGGCCGCGTGGATGATCGACGAGGTGGGCGCCAAGGGTGCGGCGATCGAGATCGCCGCGGTCAAGATCGTCGGCCCCCGTGCCGCCCGCTCGGTGCTAAACCGTGCCATCCAGGCGTTCGGCGGCATGGGCGTCACGGATGACACCCCGATCGCGCGCATGTGGGCCAGTGCTCGCATTCTCGGCATCGCGGACGGACCGGACGAGGTGCACCTGCGCTCCGTCGCCCGCCAGGAGATGCGCAAGTACCGGTGAACCGGTCGTAGCCGGGCGCGGCGTGGCCGCGTTCGAATGTCCGATGACTCACTCGCTGAGCCGACGCCAGAGCTCCGCTACCCGGCGGTCGGTCTCGGTGAGTGTGCCATCGGTGCGCACGATGATGTCGGCGATGGCGATTCGTCGCTCCTCGTCGCCCTGGACGGCGACGCGGGCGGCGGCATCCTCGGCGGACAGCCCGCGATGCCGCTGCAGTCTGCGCCGCCGCTCACCCGCATCCGCCTCGACGGTGACGATGAGGTCGTACCGCCAGGGCAAGGCGGGGCTGTCGGCGGTGAGCAGCGGGATCTCATGCACGACCAGCGCATGGGACTCGCGGCAGGCATCGATCGCAGCCGCAGTGGCGCTCAGGATGGCGGGATGGACGATGCCGTTGTACTGCTGGCGCACCGCTTCGTCGTGGAAGATCAGCTCGGCCACCCGGGCGCGATTCAGCGATCCGTCGGCCTGCAGAACGTGCGGGCCCAGCGCCTGCGCGATGTCGGCGAGCACTCGCCGCCCCGTCGGAGTCGCCGGATCCAGTACCACCCGAGCAGTGACGTCGGCGTCGATGACGTACGCGCCGCGGGCGGCGAGGCCTCGGGAGACAGTGCTCTTCCCCGCGCCGATGCCGCCGGTGATGGCGATGAGCTTCACGCACCCCACCCTAACGTCCGCTCGGTTTTCCTTGTCCGCAAGAAACGGAGATCTTTAGGTCCAGCAAGGGCGACATCTGGAAGTTTCTTCACAGCTGGTCAGTAGTGTGAGCAAAACGAAGCAGAGACCGACGCTGCAGTCGGGCAGGAGGAACGCGATGACGCGGATCGGAATCGTGCGGGAAGGGCCGGAGGAGGCGCGCGTCGCCGCGACCCCGGATACCGCACACAGGCTCAGTACGCTCGGGTACGAGGTGGTCGTCGAGATCGGGGCGGGGGAGCGCTCGGCGTACCCGGATGCCGCCTATCAGGCATCCGGTGCGCGACTGGTCTCCCAGGCTGAGGCCTGGGAGAGCGAGGTGGTGCTGAAGGTCAACCCGCCGACGGATGCCGAGATCGCCCGCCTCAGCGACGACGCCACCCTCATCGGGCTGCTCTCGCCGGCGCTGCGTCCCGAGCTCGTCGAGTCACTCGCGCAGCGGGGCATCACCGCCCTGGCGCTCGACGCCGTGCCGCGCATCTCGCGCGCGCAGTCGATGGACGTGCTCAGCTCGATGGCGAACATCGCCGGCTATCGCGCGGTCGTCGAGGCGGCGCACGAGTTCGGGCGCTTCTTCACCGGCCAGGTCACGGCAGCGGGCAAGGTTCCTCCGGCGAAGGTGCTCGTCGCGGGCGCCGGCGTCGCGGGTCTCGCCGCGATCGGAGCGGCGTCCAGCCTCGGCGCGATCGTGCGCGCCACCGACCCGCGCCCCGAGGTCGCCGACCAGGTGCGGTCGGTCGGCGGCACGTATCTCGCCGTCGACGTGCAGGTCGAGAAGTCGACCGACGGGTACGCGAAGGCCACCAGCGCCGACTACGACCGTCGCGCCGCGGAGATCTACACCGAGCAGGCCGCCGACGTCGACATCATCATCACCACCGCGCTCATCCCCGGGCGGGCGGCGCCCCGGCTGATCACCGCCGCAGACGTCGCGCTCATGACACCCGGCAGCGTCATCGTCGACATGGCGGCCGCCCAGGGCGGCAACGTCGAGGGGTCTGTCGCCGGCGAACGGGTCGTGACCGAGAACGGCGTGATCATCCTGGGATACACCGACCTGGCATCGCGCCTGGCGACCCAGGCATCCCAGCTCTACGGCACCAACGTCGCCAACCTCGTCGCCCTGCTCACCCCGAACAAGGACGGCGCACTCACGATCGACTTCGACGACGTCGTGCAGCGCTCGGTCACCGTCGTGCGAGACGGCCAGATCACGTGGCCACCGCCTGCGGTGCAGGTCGCGGCGGCGCCCGCGGCATCCGCTCCGAAGGCCGAACCCGCACCCGTCCCCGAGAAGAAGCCGATGACCGCCGGGAAGAAGGCCGGTCTCATCGTCGCCGGCATCGCCGCGCTGTTCCTCGTGAACGCGTTCGCGCCCGCACCGCTGCCGCAGCACTTCACCGTGCTCATGCTCTCGGTCGTGATCGGCTTCTACGTCATCGGCAAGGTGCACCACGCGCTGCACACGCCGCTCATGTCGGTCACCAACGCCATCTCCGGCGTCATCATCGTCGGCGCGATGCTGCAGATCACCGACGCCAACCCCGTCGTGCAGGTCGTCGCGGCAATCGCGGTGCTGGTCGCCAGCATCAACATCTTCGGAGGCTTCGCGGTGACTCGGCGGATGCTCAGCATGTTCACCCTCGGCGCGACGAAGGGAGCCGGCAAGTGAGCGTCGCCGCCTTCGCCGCCGCCGCGTACATCGTCGCGGCACTGCTCTTCATCCTCAGCCTCGCCGGTCTCAGCCGGCACGAATCAGCCCGTGCGGGCGTGATCTACGGCATCGCCGGGATGGCGATCGCGCTGGGCGCGACCCTGGCACTCACCCTCGCCGACGCCTGGGGCGAGCCCGGGGCGGCCCTCGGCCTCGCCCTGCTCGGCGCGGGCGTGCTGATCGGTGCGGCGATCGGGCTGTGGCGCGCCAGGGTCGTGCAGATGACCGAGATGCCCGAGCTGATCGCGCTGCTGCACAGCTTCGTCGGCCTGGCCGCCGTGCTCGTCGGCTGGAACGGGCACCTCGCGCACGCGCCGATCCCGCCGCAGCTCGTCGACATCCACAACGCCGAGGTGTTCATCGGCGTCTTCATCGGCGGTGTGACCTTCACCGGGTCGATCGTGGCGTACCTCAAGCTGTCGGCGAAGATGTCGTCGCGCCCGCTGATGCTGCCCGGCAAGAACGTGCTGAACGTCGGCGCACTCGTCGCCTTCGTCGCGCTGACCGTCTGGTTCGTCGTCGATCAGCAGCTCTGGCTGCTCATCGCCGTCACGGCGCTGGCGTTCGCGCTCGGCTGGCACCTGGTCGCCTCGATCGGCGGGGGTGACATGCCCGTCGTCGTGTCGATGCTGAACAGCTACTCGGGATGGGCGGCGGCTGCCGCCGGCTTCCTGCTGAACAACGACCTGCTCATCGTCACCGGTGCCCTGGTCGGATCGTCGGGTGCGTACCTGTCGTACATCATGTGCCGGGCGATGAACCGCTCGTTCCTGTCGGTCATCGCCGGAGGGTTCGGGATCGTGGCATCCGCCTCCTCCGACGACGAGCACGGCGAACACCGGGAGATCACCGCAGGAGCCGCCGCGTCGATGCTCTCGACGGCCACGAGCGTCATCATCACCCCCGGATACGGCATGGCCGTCGCGCAGGCGCAGTACCCCGTCGCAGACCTCGTCGCCCGGCTGCGCGAACGCGGAGTCGACGTGCGCTTCGGCATCCACCCCGTCGCCGGGCGCCTGCCCGGGCACATGAACGTGCTGCTGGCCGAGGCGAAGGTGCCGTACGACATCGTGCTCGGCATGGACGAGATCAACGACGACTTCGCCTCGACCTCCGCCGTGCTCGTGATCGGCGCGAACGACACGGTGAACCCGGCCGCGGCGGAGGACCCGGGAAGCCCGATCGCCGGGATGCCCGTGCTGCACGTCTGGGAGGCCGAGAACGTCATCGTGTTCAAACGCTCGATGGCGGCCGGCTATGCGGGGGTGCAGAACCCGCTGTTCTTCCGCGACAACGCGCAGATGCTGTTCGGCGACGCGAAGGAGCGGGTGGAGGACATCATCCGCGCCCTCTGACACGGACGCGACACCTTCCGGAGTCCGTTCTGCCGACACCCCCGGTAGTCGCCGAGACCCCCAGCTGTGAGCGTCCACAGCTGGGGGTCTCGGCGCGAACCAGGGGTCTCGGCGAAGGAGACGAGGCCGTCAGGGCCTGACGAAGCGGACCTCGGTGAGCTTCTCACCCAGGAACGGCTCGGTGTGGCTCTCGCCATCGAGGGCGAACCCGTTGCGCTGGTAGAACCGATGCGCGCGGGGGTTGTCGTCGGCCACCCACAGGTAGCACGGCTCGCTCTCGTAGACGGCGGCATCGAAGAGCTTCTGCCCGATGCCGGTGCCGTGGTACGCGTCGAGCAGGTAGATGAAGTACAACTCGCGCAGAGCGGGGGCGTCTTTGTCGCGGGCGGGACCCGAGCCCACGAAGCCGACGATCTCACCGTCGACGAGAGCTGCGCTCATGCGGAAGTCGTCACCCTGGCGGGCCCAGTTGGTCCACAGCTCGGCCATGCGGCGAGGTGAGATGCGCTCAAGGGCGGCCTTGCTGATCAGGTGGTCGTAGGTCTCGTGCCAGCACTGCGCATGCACGCGGCCCAGAGCCTCCGCATCGACATCGCGGACGGGACGGACGATGATCTCGGTATGGGCTTCGGTGCTCATGTGCGTGACTCTACGCGCCGCTGTCGCGGAGATGAAATCGGCCCGCGACGCAGACGCGAGCATGTGGTGATCAGCCAATGAAGTTGGGCGATCCATCGTGGATCACTACTATCGCCCCTTGTGAATGTGATCTGGCGCACCCTCCTCGTCATCCTCCGGGCCCGGCTGCGCGCGCGACGCGGCGGCGCGCTCGAGCCGTCGGCGGTCAGCCGCATCCGGCTCACGACGCTGCCCACCGACATCGACATCCTCCGGCACATGAACAATGGCCGCTACCTGTCGCTGTTCGACCTCGGGCGCTGGGATCTGCTGATCCGCACCGGGCTGTTCGACGCGATGAACTCGCGCGGCTGGTACGCGGTCGTCTCGAGCGAGACGGTCACCTTCCGCAAGTCGCTGGAGCTGTGGCAGCGTTTCGACGTCGAGTCGCGCTTCGTCGGCCACGACGACAAAGCGGTCTTCCTCGAGCACCGAGCCGTGGTGGACGGCGAGGTGTACGCGCGGGTGATCGTGAGGTCCCGGATGCTGCGCCGCGGAGGCGGCATCGTCAGCAACGAGGAGCTGTTCGCGGCCGTCGGAAAGCCTGCCGGCCTGCCGGAGGTCGAGCCGTGGATCCACGACTGGGCGTCGGCCTCGGCGCTGCCCTCGACGAAGAAGCCCGCGCCCAGCGTCTGGCGCTGACGGGGCCGGTCGCGCCGATTCGGGCGGGCAGGGTGGCGGCATCCAGCATCCGGATGCAAAAATGGAGGTGGCGTGCCTGTATCGCATCTTCCCCGTGCTCCCGTCGAGGAGCGGGTCGAACTTCCGCCAGGCCCCTGGACAGCGTCCGCCGCACCTTCCTGAGGAGCACTCATGTCCACGCCTGAAACCGCCACCCTTCGACAGGCTCAGGGGCCCAGTGATGTGGCCACCCGCACCGCGCACCACCGCCGTTACCTGATGTGCAGGCCTGAGCACTTCACGGTCAACTACTCCATCAACCCGTGGATGGAGCCGGCGCGCCCCACCGACACCGCCAACGCCGTCGCGCAGTGGCAGAAGCTGTATGACCTGTACGTCGAGCTCGGCCACGAGGTCGAGCTCATCGAGCCGCTCGCCGGCTACCCCGACATGGTCTACACCGCGAACGGCGGGTTCGTGATCGGGGGCCGCGCCTACGTGCCCGAGTTCCGCTTCGTCGAGCGCCAGGGCGAGGCGCCCGCCTTCGCCGACTGGTTCCGCGCGAACGGATTCGACACCGTCATGCCTGAGGAGGTCAACGAGGGTGAGGGTGACTTCCTGCTCGTCGGCGACGTGATCCTGGCCGGGACCGGCTTCCGCTCGACCGGCGACAGCCACCGCGAAGTGGGCGAGGTCTTCGGCCGCGAGGTCGTCTCGCTCAACCTCGTCGACCCGCGCTTCTACCACCTCGACACCGCGATCGCGGTGCTCGACCCGGTGCAGGGCGTCGAGAACGGCGGGCCCGAGCGCGCGAACATCGCGTACCTGCCCGGAGCGTTCGACGAGGCCAGCCGCGCGATCCTCGAGGAGCGCTTCCCGGATGCGATCCTCGTCAGCGACGAGGACGGCGCGGTGTTCGGCCTGAACTCCGCCAGCGACGGCTGCAACGTGATCATCTCGCCGCGGGCGAAGGGCTTCGAGAAGCAGCTGCGCGAGCGCGGCTACAACCCGATCACGGTCGACCTGTCCGAGCTGCTGCTCGGCGGCGGCGGCATCAAGTGCTGCACTCTCGAACTGCGGGGTGCATGATGAGCGGCGTGATGGATCGCCCTTCGGCAGGCTCAGGGGCCCAGGTCGGCTCAGCAGCGAGCCCCGAGCCCCACGTCGCCGAGAACTACCACCCGCTGCCCGTCGTCGTCGCCGAGGGCGACGGCGTGTGGGTGACGGATGCCGACGGCAAGCGCTACCTCGACCTGCTCGCCGCATACTCGGCCGTGAACTTCGGCCACCGGCATCCGGCGATCGTCGAGGCGCTCGTCGCACAGCTGGGCCGCGTCACGCTCACCAGCCGCGCCTTCATGAACGACCAGCTCGAGCCGTTCGCCGCCGCGCTCGCCGAACTGTGCGGCAAAGACCTCGTACTGCCGATGAACACCGGCGCCGAAGCGGTCGAGACCGGCATCAAGGTCGCGCGCGCATGGGGTTACCGGGTCAAGGGCATCGCCGAGGGCAGGGCGCGCATCATCGTCGCGGCCGGAAACTTCCACGGCCGCACGACCACGATCATCAGCTTCAGCGACGACGAGCAGGCACGTGACGACTTCGGACCGTATACGCCCGGCTTCGACGCGGTGCCGTACGGGGATGCGGATGCCATCGCCGCCGCGATCACCGATGACACCGCCGCGGTGCTCATCGAGCCGATCCAGGGCGAGGGCGGCGTGATCATCCCGCCCGAAGGCTACCTGCGCCGGGTGCGCGAGATCTGCGACGAGAAGAACGTGCTGTTCATCGCCGACGAGATCCAGTCGGGACTCGGCCGGGTCGGCGAGACCTTCGCGTGCGACCGCGAGGGCGTCGTTCCCGACTTGTATCTGCTCGGCAAGGCCCTCGGCGGTGGCATCCTGCCCGTCTCGGCCGTCGTCGGCGATCGCGACGTGCTGGGCGTCATCCGCCCCGGCGAGCACGGCTCGACCTTCGGCGGCAACCCGCTGGCGGCGGCGGTCGGCCGGAAGGTCGTCGAGATGCTGAGCACCGGCGATTTCCAGGAGCGGGCCCGCAAGCTGGGGGCTCACCTGACGACCGACCTCGAGCCGCTCATCGGCCACGGCGTCACCGCGGTGCGCATCGCCGGGCTGTGGGCGGGCGTCGACATCGACCCGGCCTTCGGCACCGGTCGCGAGGTCGCCGAGAAGCTGCGCGAGCGGGGCGTGCTCGTCAAGGACACGCACGGTCAGACGATCCGCATCGCGCCGCCGCTGGTGATCCGGGCGACCGAGCTCGACTGGGCCGTCGAGCAGCTGCGCCTCGTGCTCGCGGGCTGACACCTCGCCCGCACCCGTCAGGAGACGGTCGCGATGATCGTGTGCCGGCCGCTCGCGCCGTCGGGCGCGGGCGGCGCCTCGGCATCGGTCTGGACGGTGCCGTCGGCGGCGATCGCACGGCAGCGGATGCTGTGCTCGCCCGTCTCGGCGCGCCAGGGCATGCGCCACTGCACCCAGGTGTCGTCGGAGAGGGCGGATGCCAGCTCGGCGCGTTCCCACGGGCCGTCGTCGATCTGCACCTCGACCCCGGAGACTCCGGTGCCCGGCTGCCAGGCGATGCCGGCGATCACCGCATCGCCGGCATCGACGGCACGGCCCGCTCGCGGAACATCGATGCGGGACTGCAGCTTGATCGGCCCGCGCTCCGACCAGCCGCGATCCGTCCAGTAGGCGCGTGCCCGGTCGAAGCGCGTCACCTCGAGGTCGGTGACCCACTTCGTCGCCGACACGTAGCCGTACAGGCCGGGCACGACCATGCGCACGGGGAAGCCGTGAGCCTGCGGCAGCGGTTCGCCGTTCATGCCGATCGCGAGCAGGGCGTCCCGATCGTCGGTGAGCGCCTCGAGAGGAGTGCCCGCGGTGAACCCGTCGGCCGAGGTCGACAGCACCATGTCGGCGTCGGCGTCGACACCGGCGCGCTGCAGCAGCTCCCGGATCGGGTACCCCAGCCAGACGGCCGTGCCGACCAGGTCGCCGCCGACCGGGTTCGACACGCACGACAGCGTCACCGCACGCTCGGTCAGCGGCAGCGCGAGCAGCTCATCCCAGGTCAGGGTGACCTCGTCGGTGACCATGCCGTGGATGCGCAGCCGCCAGTCGGCCGGGTCGACAGCCGGCACGATGAGTGCGGTGTCGATGCGGTAGAAGTCGGGATTCGGGGTGATCAGGGGCGTCAGGCCCGGCACCTCGAGAGCGGCGCCCGGCGGCACGGCCGGCGCCGGCGTCGCCGGGTGCGGCAGGCGGA
>NZ_DAMDLU010000006.1:44800-46843 GCF_032084865.1 Microbacterium sp. | reverse complement strand
AGCCGCAGCCCGGCGCCGCCCACCCGGGCGCCGCTCCGTACGGCGCCGCCCAGCCGGGTGGCACTGCATACGGCGCCTCCCAGCCAGGGATGCCCCTGCCCCCGCACCCGACGGGATCGTCGTCGCCCTCCGAGCAGCCGACGCTCAGCCTCGACCCGACGCTGGTCGCCGCGCCGGCCGCGCCCGCCGCACAGACCGGATCGCACGATCCCGGGCAGAGGAAGGGTGGCGCACCGGTGAAGGTCGCCGGCCTGATCCTCGCTGCGGCGCTCGTCGGCGGAGTCGCCGGGTTCGGCGGCAGCGCCATCGGCACGGCCGTGTTCGACCGGCCCGCATCGGAGTCGGCGACCGGGCCGCAGAGCGTCACCGTCAACAACCCCGGCTCGGTCAACGAGACCACTGCCATCGCCACCGAGGTGCTGCCGTCGGTGGTCACGATCGAGGTCGCGGGATCGAGCGAATCGGGCAGCGGATCCGGGGTGATCCTCGACAAGCAGGGTCACGTGCTGACCAACACGCACGTGGTCACCCTCGGCGGCGCGGCCGCCGACCCGACGATCCGCGTCACGACCTCCGACGGTCGCATTTTCCAGGCGAGCGTCGTCGGCACCGACCCGGTGTACGACCTCGCCGTCATCAAGCTCGAGGGTGCGAAGGATCTCACGCCGATCGAGATGGCCGATTCGAGCAAGCTCAACGTCGGCGACACCGCCGTCGCGGTGGGCGCCCCGCTCGGCCTGTCGAACTCGGTCACCACGGGAATCGTCAGTGCACTGAACCGCAGCATCGAGGTCGCCTCGTCGGCGCTTCCCGACAGCTCGGCGCAGCCCGACAGCGAAGGCGAGCAGGGCGGCGGCGGCAACCCGTTCCAGTTCGACATCCCGGGCATGGGCCAGCAGCAGGCGAAGCAGTCGATCTCGATCTCCGTGATCCAGACCGACGCGGCCATCAACCCCGGCAACTCGGGCGGTGCGCTCGTCGACAGCAAGGGAAGCCTGATCGGCATCAACGTCGCGATCGCCACGGCCGGCGGCTCGTCGTCCTCGAGCGAGGCCGGGTCCATCGGCCTCGGCTTCGCGATCCCGTCGAACATCGCCAAGCGGGTCGCCGACGAGATCATCGCCGACGGCGCAGCCACCCACGGTCTGCTGGGCGCCACCGTGCGCAACGCGTCGAGTGTGAAGGACGCGTCCGTCGCCGGCGCTGTGATCGACACCCCGACCCCGGGCGGTGCGGCGGAGGCGGCCGGCCTCCAGCGCGGAGACGTCGTCACCCGGTTCAACGGCGTGCCGATCACCAGTGCCAGCGACCTCACCGCTCAGGTGCGCGCCGCGGCCGCCGGCAGCGACGCGACGCTGAGCTACGTCCGCTCCGGCAAGACCTACGAGGCGAAGGTGACGCTCGGTGAGCTGAAGCTCTGAGCTCGGCCCAGCCGACTCCCCGAGAAAGGACGTCGCCCCGCGATAGGCTCGCGAGGTGGCGTCCTTCTCATTCGGCTCCGGCAACGCGGCGAAGCTGCTCGGGATGCCGCTGTATGCCGCGGGACGTATCGCAGCGCTGCTGATCCCGCGCGGCGACCGATGGGTGTTCGGCTGCGGAGCCGGCGTCGGCGACGGAGCCCTCGCGCTGTACCGCGTCGCGGCCGACGAGGGGCACCGCGTGCTGTGGCTCGCGCGTTCCGCCCGGGATGCCGATGACGCCAGGTCCCTGGGCATCCGCACCGTTCCGCGCGAGGGCATCCGCGGCTGGTGGGCGACGATCCGCGCCGGCGTCATCGTCGTCACGCACGGGCTCGGAGACGTGAACAGATACGGCAGCAGCGACGCGTTCGTCGTGCAGCTCTGGCACGGCATCCCGCTCAAGCGCATCGGGCTCGACTCGCCGATCACCGCGCAGGTTCCCCCGGGAATCCCCGGCGCCGCTGTGCTGCGCCGGGTGCTGACGGCGATGTACCGCGGCGCGGCGCAGCGCATCCAGGTGCTGCCCGCCGCATCCCATCGCTCCCGCGGCCGGCTGGAATCGGCCTTCGGGCTCGGCGACGAC
>NZ_DAMDLU010000006.1:27807-44790 GCF_032084865.1 Microbacterium sp. | reverse complement strand
ACCGGGTCGTCGTGACCGGCGAGCCGCGCGTCGACGTGCTCTCGCAGGGCTCCGGCGAGCAGCGGCGCGCGACCGCCACCACGCTGCTGACCCGCACCGGTCCGGTTCTCACCGGTCAGCGCGTGCTGCTGTACGCGCCGACCTGGCGCGACGGCGCCCCTGACCCTGCGGTGCCGACCGCCGCGCAGTGGGTCGAGATCGTCCAGCTGCTCGAGAAGCACGACGCCATCCTGTTCATCCGGTCGCATCCGCTCGGCGCCGGCGCGTACGCGCCGCCGTGGTCGAGCGGACGGGTGCGAATGCTGAACTCCGACCTGCTCGTCGACGTCACACCGGCGTTGCCGCGCGTGGACGTGCTCATCACCGACTACTCGTCGATGGCCTACGACGTGGGTCTGCTGGCGATGCCGGTCCTGTACCTGGCCCCGGATGCCGAGCAGTACGCCCGCGAGCGCGGCTTCTACGGCCGGTACTCCGACGTCGCCGGAGACGATCACGCCGCCGACTGGCCGGCCGCTCTCGAGCAGCTCGACGCCGTGCTCTCGGACGACGCGGTCAGGGCGGAGCGCTCGGCGCGCTCGACCGAACTCAGTGCGCACATGCACGCGCATCGCGACGGGCAGAACGCCCGTCGCGTGTACCAGGCCATCCGCGCGCGCGGCATCCCCGCGCCGAAGGGAGCACGATGACCACGGCTCGCATCGATGAGCAGACGCAGACGCTCATCATCTCGGGAACCGGCGCCCGCCCGGCATCCGCCTGGCTCGTCGGGCCGCGAGCCCGTGTCGCCGCCCGGATCACCGGCGGCGGCAAGACGTGGAAGGCTACCCTGCCGCTGCAGACCTCGCGCTGGGGCGGAGCAGCGCTGCCGCTGCCCGCCGGAGCGTACCGGCTGACGGTGGAGGGCGTCGACGTCGACGTCGACGGCGTCGAGATCGAGCCCACCCTGCTGCCGGGTCTGCGCATCGAGGTGCACGGACCGGATGCCGTGATCGCGGCACCCATCGCCCCCATCTACGAGACCCCGGAGGGCCAGCGCACACTCGAGCAGCGATACGCGTCGCAGATCGGCGCCGGCGAGAACGCGGTCTTCTTCGAGAGCTTCTACGGACAGACCGCCGGATGCAATCCGCGGGCCATCGACCGCGTGCTCGCCGAGCGCGCACCGGCGGTGACCAGGTACTGGAGCGTCACCGACCTGTCGGTGGAGGTGCCGCCGGGAGCGACCCCCGTCGTCGAGGGTGGCCCGGACTGGTGGCGCGCCCGCGCCGAGTCCCGCATCCTCGTCGTCAACGACTGGCTGCGGCGCCGGTTCGTGCGCAAGCCGGGGCAGATCGTGCTGCAGACCTGGCACGGCACGCCCCTCAAACGCCTCGCGCTGCACCGGCCCGGCTTCGACCCGCGACGCATGGCGGCGGTCATCAAGGAATCCCGCCGGTGGGATGTGCTGCTCGCGCAGAACCCGTACGCGGCACGCATCCTGAAGAAGGCGTACGCGTTCGTCGGCAAGCCGATCTGGGTCGAGGGCTACCCGCGCAACGACGTGCTCGTGAACGCAGACCCGGCTCCCGTCCGCGAGGCACTGGGCATCGGTGCCGACGAGCGCGTCATCCTCTACGCACCCACCTGGCGCGACGACCGCTCCGAGATGGTCGACTTCGTCGACCCGCAGCTGCTGGCCGAGCAGACCGACTCGGTCGTGCTGGTGCGCGGACACTCGCGCACCATTCAGCCGGGGCGCGATCACACCGGCGCCAGGGTCATCGACGTCACGGGATACCCCGAGACGGCCCGGCTGCTGCTCATCGCCGATGTGCTCGTCACCGACTACTCGTCGGTGATGTTCGACTTCAGCGTCACCGGCCGGCCGATGTTCTTCCTCGTGCCCGACCTGCAGCACTACCGCGGCGAGCTGCGCGGGTTCTACTTCGATCTCGCCGAGCGCGCCCCGGGGCCGCTCGTGCACAGTCAGGACGAGCTGGTGCGTGCGATCGACGAGCCGGAGGTGCCCGAGGCCTACCGCGAGCGCTACGCCGCGTGGCGTGCGCAGTTCAACCGGCGCGATGACGGGCAGGCCGCCGATCGCGTCGTGTCGCGCATCCTCGATCAGGGATGGCTCACGGCCTGACCCCCGACCCCTGACCCCGATGGGCCCCTGAGCCGGATGGGTCCCTGAGCCTGATGGGCCCCTGAGCCTGTCGAAGGGCCGAGCCCGCTCACCGCTACGGCAGCGGCGTGTTGCGCGACCCCAGCCGCGACGCGTCGACCGTGTCGCCCGCACCGCGCAGCGCGCCACCGAGGAAGCCGAGCCCCCACGACAGGTGCATGGTCGGCAGCACGGCCATCGTCCACAGCCGCTGGCGCAGCCCGCCGGGGCTCACGAGACCGACGCCGATGACCAGCAGCGCGTACGCGATGAGCGGCAGGTAGATCACCGACGCGACCACTGCGGCGACGCCGCGCAGCACCCCGAGCAGCTGCAGGATGCCGACGAGCACCGCCATCGCGGTCACGACCACCAGGACGGGCGGGGCGAAGAAGCGCAGTCCGTTGCGCCGCCCGAAGCGGCGCACCAGCTCGCCCCGCCACGCGCCGGTGGCACGGAACTGCCGGGCCAGCCGCGGCCAGCTCTCGCGCGGCCAGTACGTGACCGACAGGGCGGGGTCGAACCACACGAGATGACCGGCCTGCCGGATCCGCAGGTTCAGCTCCCAGTCCTCGCCGCGGCGGATCGTCTCGTCGAACAGGCCGACCTGCTCGATCACGTCTCGGCGCATCACGCCCAGGTACGCCGACTCGGCCTCGCCCTCGTGCTCACTGCCGTGGTAGGCGCCGCCGCCCAACCCGACGGGGGAGTTGTACAGTCGCGCCACGGCCCGCTGGAACGGGGTGCGCCCGTCGGCGCGCATGACTCCGCCGACGTTCGCCGCGCCCGTGCGCTGCAGCGTCTCGAGGGCCCGGCGGGCGTAGCCGGCGGAGAGCTCGGAATGCGCGTCGACGCGGATGATAGTGGGGTGCCGGCTGGCGCGGATCGCGGCGTTCAGGCCGACGGGGATGTGCGCTGCGGGGTTGTCGACCAGGATGATCCGCGGGTCGTCATCGGCGAGGCGGCGGGCAAGCTCGGTCGTGCCGTCGCTGGACGGACCCAGCGCGAGCACGAGCTCGGCGGGACCGTCGATGTCCTGCTCCAGCACCGAGCGCACGGCGTGCTCGAGATAGTCGCGCTCGTTCAGAACCGGCATCACGAACGAGACGCCGGCGGAGGTGATCCTGTCGTCATCCTGCACGTGTCGATCATGTCATGCGCCTCCGGCCGGCCGGCACGGACGATTCGGAGGTTGTCTCGATAGCGTCCCGGGATGGACGTTCTGCGGGATGCGAAGAAGGCCATCGGGCTGGTGCGGCGCGAGATGCGGCTGCGGGAAGCGCGGCGGAACCTGCAGGAGATGCTCGCCGACAGGCCCGCACTGCCCGCCGGTCATTTCCGCATCGCGGTGTACTTCGCCGATACCGAGGTGAACATGTACCAGATCCGCCAGTGGTACCGCCCGCTGCAGCGGCTCGCCGACCGCCACCCGGTCGTCGTGCTCTCGCGCTCCCCGCGCGGGGCGGAGGCGCTGCTGCGCGACGACGCCCTGCCGGTGGCCTTCGTTCCCGAGGTCACCGAGCTCGAGGCGTTCCTCGCCGAGCAGGACATCCGCATCGTGCTGTACGTGAATCAGAACACACGCAATTTCCAGATGTTCCGCTATGGCCGTCGCATCCACGTGTTCATCAATCATGGCGAGTCCGACAAGGTCTACATGAGCAGCAACCAGTACAAGGCGTACGACCACGCGTTCATCGCCGGAGAAGCCGCTCGCGACCGGCTGGTGGACGCGCTGTGGGAGTACGACGTCGACGCGCGCACGAGCATGATCGGCCGGCCGCAGGCCGACCACTTCGCCGGTGACGTGCCGTTCACGCCCGATGAGCGCACGGTGGTGCTGTACGCGCCGACCTGGGAGGGCGACCGGGCGTCGATGGCGTACGGGTCGGTGCGCACGCACGGCGTCGCCCTGGTCGAGGCGCTGCTGGCCACCGGCCGGCACCGGGTGATCTATCGGCCGCATCCGCGCACCGGGGTGATGGATGCCGAGTACCGCGCCGCGAACGAGAGGATCATCGCGATGCTGACCGAGGCGAACGCCGCCGACCCCGCCGCGCACCACGTGCACGACGACGGTCCGGTCATCGGCTGGCAGCTCACCGTCGCTGACGTCGCCGTGCTGGATGTGTCGGCCATGATCTACGACCGCCTCGCGACCGGACGCCCGCTGCTCGTGACCCGCCCGGTGAGCCCAGAGGCGGAGGTCGACGAGAGCGGCTACCTGTCGGCCTGCGAGTGGCTGAGCGCCACCGCCGCGCGGACCGGGGCGGCGGCCGAGATCGAGCGCGTGCGCGTCGACGCGGAGGCGATCGAACGCCTGGGCCGCTGGTCGACGCGCTATTTCGGCGACACCTCGCCGGGAGCCGCGACCGAGCGTTTCGAAGCCGCGATCGATCGGCTCTGGGCCGCCGCCTCCGGGCATCCCGACGCCTGAGGGCGGTCGCGACCGCCGGTATCCTGGAGGGATGGGTGTGGTCTCAGACGGCAAGAAGGCGTATCGACTGCTGCAGAAGGCACTGACCTCACGATCGGCCGTGCAGCGGGTGCGGCGCCTTCTCATCGCACAGGGCCCCCATCCGCACGGTCACTACCGCGTCGCGGTCTACTTCGCCGACGGCGCCGTCAACATGTACCAGATGCGTCAGTGGTACCGCCCGCTCGCCGAGCTCGCGAAGCGGTGGCCCGTCGTCGTGCTCGCCCGCAGTGCGACCGGCGCAGAGCGTCTGATCGCCGAGGACGCCCCGCCCGTCGCCTTCGTGCCCACGGTGCGCGACCTCGAGCGGTTCATCGCCGAGCAGGACATCCGCGTCGTGCTGTACGTCAATCAGAACACCCGCAACTTCCAGATGTTCCGCTACGGCCGCCGCTGGCACGTGTTCATCAACCACGGCGAGTCCGACAAGATGTACATGACCACGAATCAGTACAAGGCGTACGACTACGCCCTGATCGCGGGGCAGGCCGCGCGTGACCGGCTCAGCCGCACACTGTGGGACTACGACCTCGACACGCGCACGATCGAGATCGGCCGGCCGCAGGCCGACCACTACTCCGGAACGCTGCCGTACACCCCCGACGAGCGCATGGTCGTGCTGTACGCGCCGACCTGGGAGGGCGATCGTCCCTCGGCGCACTACGGCTCGATCGCGTCGCACGGCGAGACCCTGGTCACCCGGCTGCTCGCCACGGGGCGCCACCGGGTGATCTACCGTCCGCATCCTCGCAGCGGCGTCGTGAACGACGAGTACGGTGCGGCGCACCGCCGCATCCTCGCCGCGATCGATCAGGCCAACGCCGCCGACCCCCGCGCGCAGCACGTGCACGACGACGGCCCCGAGCTTGGCTGGCAGCTGTCCGCCGCCGACGTGGCCGTCGTCGACATCTCGGCGATGGTCTACGACCGGCTCGCTGCGGGCAAGCCGCTGCTGATCACGAGCCCGGCCGACGAGCGCGCCTCGATCGACACCACCGGGTACCTGTCGGCGTGCGAGTGGCTCACCGTCGACGGGGCCGCGCGCATCGTCGAAGAGGTCGAGCGGGTCGCCGCCGACGACGACGCCGTCGCGCGGCTGCACCACTGGGTGCAGCGCTACTTCGGCGACACCAGCCCGGGCGCTGCCACCGCGAAGTTCCACGGCGCGATCGAGCAGCTCATGCAGAAGTGGGACGACTGGCACGCGCGGGAGGTCGGCACCAGGGCATCCGGTGCGGACGACGGCGAGAGCGACGACGAGGACGACGTCTGATGCGGCTTCCCCGCACGCATGCACTCGCCGACCCGCTCATCGTGCTCGACTCGTGCGGCTCGACCAACGCGGAGATGCGCGAGCGGCACGCTGACGGGCGGCTCGGGCATCTCGCTGTGGTCGTCACCGACTCGCAGACCGCCGGCCGGGGGAGACTGGATCGCACCTGGACGACACCGGCGGGCGCTGCGCTGGCCGTGTCGGTGCTGCTGCGCGATCTGCCCGCCGACGTCGACGCATGGGGCTGGCTGCCGCTGGCTGCGGGAGTGGCGATGACGGATGCCGTGGCAGCCCAGCTGCCGGCACATGTCGTCGGACTGAAGTGGCCCAACGACGTGCTCGTCGACGGGCGCAAGATCTGCGGCATCCTCGCCGAGGTCACCCCGCACGGCGTGATCATGGGCAGCGGCGTGAACACCGCCATGACGACCGACCAGCTGCCCGTGCCGACGGCCACGTCGTTCGCCGTGCTCGAGGCGGACGCCGACATCGACCGTCTGCTCTCCGACTATCTGATCGCCCTGCGCGACCGGGTCGCCGAGCTGGCACGGGTCGGTGCCACCGCATCCGGACTCCATCACGACGCCGAGAAGCGCTGTCTCAGCCTCGGCCGCGACGTCGAGGTGACCCTGCCGCACGGCGAGACGGTGCACGGCCGCGCCGTGCGACTGCAGGACGACGGATGCCTGGTGGTCGACGTCGACGGGGCCCCGCGCGCCGTGGCATCCGGCGATGTCGTGCACGCCCGACTCGCCTGAGCCGACGCGCCCGGCGGGCCTTCCGCGTACCCGGGCCGCCGCAGGCACAATGGAGGGGTGACCCAGCCCGTGACCCTCGGCGGCAGGCCGAACATGCCGCCGCCGGGTGCGCCCGCCGAAGAGCTGCTCGTGGCGCGTCTGCGCAGTCAGGCGCGCCGGCTCTTCTGGCCGGCTGCGCTGCTGATCGCCACCGCCGGCGCCACCGGCTACTTCTACGACAACCTGCCCGCCCCGTTCGAGAACTGGATGCTGCTCGCCGCGGCGGGCATCGTCGTGCTGCTGCTCGTGGTGATGCCGTTCCTGTTCTGGATCTCGCGCACCTTCACGATCACCACCCGCCGGGTCATCGTGCGCGACGGGCTCGGCTCGCGCCGCCGCCGCGAGCTGTCGCACATGCGCGGCTACTCGATCAGCATCCGCCGCGGCCCGCTGCAGCGGATGTGGGGTGCGGGAACGATCACGCTGAGCAACGGCGCCGATGAGCCCGTGCGGCTGGTGAACGTGCCCATGGCGAGTCTCGTGCACGAGGTGCTCGCCGATCAGGTAGAGGTCAATCAGATCCTCGCCCACCGCGACGCGCAGACCGCGAGCCGGGGGTACTGAGCCTCGATCGTCTTCCGCCTGCGACGGAGTGCGCGAGAATGGAGGCGACGAAAGGGGCGCTGCATGACCGTGCGCGTGGGTGTGATCGGCGGAGGACAGCTGGCTCGGATGATGATCGCTCCGGCGGTCGAGATCGGGCTCGACATCCGGGTGCTCGCCGAAGACGAGGGGATGTCGGCGCAGCTGGCCGCGACCGCCATCGGCGACTACCGCGACCTCGAGACGGTCCGCGCGTTCGCGCGCGACGTCGATGTCGTCACCTTCGATCACGAGCACGTCCCGCAGGAGGTGCTGCGCGCGCTCGTCGCGGACGGCACGCAGGTGCATCCGGGCCCCGACGCACTGCAGTACGCGCAGGACAAGCTGGTCATGCGGGCGCGTCTCGCCGAGCTCGACGTGCCGCAGCCGGAGTGGGCGGCGGTGCACGACGCCGACGAGCTGCAGCGGTTCATCGACGAGCACGGCGGGGGAGCGGTCGTGAAGACGCCGCGCGGCGGCTACGACGGCAAGGGCGTGCGCGTCGTGCGCGCCGGATCCGAGGCGGCCGACTGGTTCGCCTCCGCCGACGGCGGGGCTCTTCTCGCGGAGGAGCTGGTCTCGTTCCGCCGCGAGCTCGCCCAGCAGATCGCCCGCCGGCCCGGAGGGGAGATGGCCGCGTACCCGGTCGTGGAGACCGTGCAGCGCGACGGCGTGTGCGCCGAGGTCATCGCACCGGCGCCGAGCACCACCGATCGCGTGATCGCTCTGGCCGAGCAGATCGGCCGCCGGATCGCCGACGGCATCGGGGTGACGGGGATGCTCGCCGTCGAGCTGTTCGAGACCGACGACGATCGCATCCTCGTCAACGAGCTGGCGATGCGTCCGCACAACAGCGGGCACTGGAGCCAGGACGGCGCCACCACGGGGCAGTTCGAGCAGCACCTGCGCGCGGTCGCCGATCTGCCGCTCGGGCGCATCGAGCCGCGTCAGCCGTGGACGGTGATGATCAACATCCTCGGCGGACCGGCCGACGGCTCGCTCGCCGACCGCTTCGCGCCCGCGATGCAGGAGTACCCGGATGCGAAGATCCACACCTACGGCAAGGACCCGCGTCCGGGCCGCAAGGTCGGGCACGTGAACGTCTCGGGCGACGACCTCGACGAGGTGGTCTACACCGCCCGCGCGGCGGCCGCCCTGTTCGTCTGAGCGCGCGCGTGCCGTTGCGCCCTTCTCCCAGCGGCGCATCGTAGCCTGTCATGGTGACTGAGCCACTGCACTCCGCGAGCACGCCCGTCGTCGGCGTCGTCATGGGATCCGACTCCGACTGGCGCGTGATGAGCGACGCCTCCCAGGCGCTCACCGACTTCGGCATCCCGCACGAGGTCGAGGTCGTCTCGGCGCACCGTACTCCCGACAAGCTGATGAGCTACGGGCGCGAGGCGCGCGGCCGCGGCATCCGGGCGATCATCGCCGGGGCCGGGGGAGCGGCGCACCTGCCGGGCATGCTCGCCTCGGTCACCGCGGTGCCGGTCATCGGCGTGCCGGTGCCGCTCGCCTACCTCGACGGCATGGACTCGCTGCTGTCGATCGTGCAGATGCCCGCAGGCATCCCGGTGGCGACCGTGTCGATCGGCGGTGCGCGCAACGCCGGTATCCTCGCGGCGCGCATCCTCGGCACCTCCGACGCCGATCTCGCCGACCGGGTCGAGGCGTACGCGCGCGACCTCGAGCAGCAGGTCGAGCAGAAGAACCAGCGGCTGAAGGACTCCCTGTGACCCTGGCCGCACCGCACGCTCCGGCGCGAGGCGGGCGGCCGCTCATCGAGAACCGGCCGCTGCGGCACCCCGACACGTCAGATCCGGCGGTCATGGGCCGTCGCGGATGGTGGCTCGTAGCGCTGAACGCGCTCATCCCGGGCTCGGCGCAGGTGCTCGCCGGCAACCGCCGTCTGGGGCGCTTCGGACTCGGAGCCACCCTGCTGGGGTGGTTCCTGCTCATCGTCGGCGCGGGGATGGGGCTGTTCGCGCAGGATGCGCTGGTGTGGTTCGTCACCGGACCTCTGTCGTTCATCGCGCTGACGCTCGTGCAGGTGCTGCTGATCGGGTACGCGATCCTGTGGATCGTGCTGACCGTCGACACCCTGCGCGTGGTGCGCCTGGTGCGGGTGCCGGTCTTCTCGCGATGGGCGATGGCGGTGGCATCCGTTCTGGTGCTCGCGCTCGCCGCTTCGTCTGCGGTCTACGGGTCGACCGTGGCAGCATCCAGCCGTGGCGCGATCGGCAGCATCTTCGGACAGAGCGGGCCGAGCCTGCCGCCCAGCGACGGGTACTACAACATCCTGCTGCTCGGCGCCGACAGTGGCGACGGGCGCGACTCGATGCGGTTCGACAGCATCTCCGTCGTCTCGGTGAACGCCTCGACCGGCGCGGTGACGATCACGGGCATCCCGCGAGACATGCCGAACGTGCCGTTCGCAGAGGACAGCCCGATGCGCGACCCCGACCTGGTCGGATTCGATTACCGCAACTACTTCGAGGGCCACGACGACCGCACCTGCGGCTGGGGGCCCGGGATCAACCAGCTCACCAACGCGGTGCAGGTGTGCCGTGACGACGACGGAGTCGGCCTCTACCCGGATGCGGCGGCGCACGGATCCACACCCGAGATCGAGGCCACCAAGGACGCCGCCGAGGGAGTGCTCGGGATCGACATCCCGTACTACGTCTTCGCCGACATGAACGCGTTCGCCCAGATCATCGACGCACTCGGCGGGGTGGACATCGAGGTCACCGAGCGCTTGCCGAAGGGTGGTGGCCCGTCGTATCCCGGCGAGCCCGCCGACGAATGGGCGACCGGCTGGATCGAACCGGGCGCGCAGCACATGGACGGCGACACCGCGCAGTGGTATGCACGGTCGCGGTATACGACCAGCGACTGGGATCGGATGAAGCGCCAGCGCGAGCTGCAGGTCGCCATTCTCGAGCAGTTCACGCCCCGCAACGTGCTGGGCAGGTTCAACGAGATCGCTGCTGCAGGTACGGCGCTGATCGACACGGACATGCCTCGTGACAAGCTGCCGGAGTTCTTCGATCTGGTCATGAAGGCCAAGGAGCAGCCGGTCGCGCAGGCCGAGCTGACGCCCGAGTTCGGTGTCGAAGAGAAAGAACCGGATTTCGCGCACATCCACGAGATGGTGCAGCAGGCTCTGCACCCGCCGACGCCCACACCGACGCCCAGCCCCTGAGCCCTGTCGGGTCCCTGAGCCTGCCGAAGGGCCTAGACACTGCCGCCTCCCCACGCAACCCCGTGGTGGGATCTGGGCTGCCGCGATGCGATGAGGTGTGATCCCAGACGACATCGACCGCGTGGCCCGCGAGTCCTTCGGAATCAACCAGCTGAAGCCCGCTCAGCGGGATGCGATCGAGGCCGCGGTGGCCGGCCGCGATGTGCTCGCCGTGCTGGCGACGGGGTACGGCAAATCGGTGATGTACCAGATCGCCGCGACGTTGCGCGAGGGCGCGACCGTCGTCGTGTCTCCGCTGATCGCACTGCAGGAGGATCAGCTGGTCGGCATCGAGAACGCGCCGGATGCGCCGGCCGCCGTCGCGCTGAACTCCGCAGGCGGGGTGCGCCGCAAGCGTGAGGCGTGGCGGATGCTGCGCTCGGGTCAGGCCGAGTTCGTGCTGCTCGCGCCCGAGCAGCTGGCGAAAGAGGAGGTGCTGGCGGCGCTCGCCGAGCTGGACGTGTCGCTGCTCGTCGTCGACGAAGCACACTGCATCGCCTCGTGGGGGCACGACTTCCGACCCGACTACCTGATGCTCGGGGCCGTCGCGGAGCGCCTCGGGCGCCCGCCGATCATGGCCCTGACGGCGACGGCATCGACGCCGGTGCGAGCCGAGATCTCGCGGCGGCTCGGCTTGCGCGGTCCGTTCGAGAGCATCGGCGAGCTCGACCGGCCCGAGATCACGCTGACCGTACGGCGGCACACCCGCGATGCCGACAAGCGAGCCGCGGTGGTGGACGAGGTCGTCGAGCTGCCGAAGCCGGGCCTGATGTACACGGCGACGCGACGTGACACCGAGCAGTACGCGCGGCAGCTGCAGGAGCACGGCCTGCGCGCGGCCGCCTATCATGCGGGGATGCCGGCGAGGGCGCGGGCCCAGGTGCACGAGGATCTGCTCGACGACCGGCTGGATGTCGTCGTCGCGACCTCGGCGTTCGGAATGGGCATCGACAAACCCAACGTGCGCTTCGTAGTGCACGCCGATGCGCCGGAGTCGGTCGACGCCTACTACCAGGAGGTGGGGCGGGCCGGCCGTGACGGTGAACCGGCCCAGGCCACCCTGCACTTCCGGCCTGAGGATCTCGCGCTGCGGAAGTACTTCGCGGGGCGCAAGCCCGCCGGCGGCGAGATCCGTGGGCTGCTGCGTGCCCTGGACGGCGGCTCCCGTAGGCGTGCAGAGCTGGCAGAGGCATCCGGACTCTCAGCCCGACGCGTGACCGCCCTTCTCGCCCTGCTTTCGGACACCGGACACGTGCGGATCGGTCGTACCGGCGCGTCGCCGCTGACCCGCGACGCCAGGACGGCGGTCTCGGACGCGCTCGAGCGGGTCGAGGAGCGCGAGCGCATCGACCAGTCCCGCATCGAGATGATGCGCTCGTATGCCGAGACGCGCCGCTGCCGGCGTCAGGTGCTGCTCGGATACTTCGGCGAAGAGCTCGACGAGCCGTGCGGCAACTGCGACACCTGCACGGCGGGCGTAGTCGGCGATGAGGGGGAAGAGACGCAGGTCGAAGACGGAAGCCGCTTCCGGGTCGACGACGTCGTTCGGCACCGGGAGTGGGGCCCTGGCACCGTGATGTCTGTCGAGGAGGACCGGATGACCGTGTTCTTCGATGCCGAGGGGTATCGAGTGCTCTCACTCGAACTCGTCGAGGAGAAGGAGCTGCTCGCGCTCGAGAGCTGAGGAGGACGTCGACTCGCTTCGGCATGGTTCGCGCGGCAGCTGAGAGAATGCAGAGCGCTCTGCTGCGGTCCGGAGAGGCTCCTGGGGGCGGTGGATGTCGCCGTTACTCTGGAATCATGACTGTGCAGCTGCGTGTCGTCATCGACCAGGTGGGCGTGGACGCCGATCTGGCGCGTGCGACTCGAGGGCTGACTCAGGGGCTGATCCGCACCGCGCCCCGCGGCTGCGTCGTCTCGGGCATCGCGCCGAACGGCGCTGAGGCGTCGATCGCCGGTCTGCGCGAGGTGCGCACCCTGCCGCTCGCGCGGCGTGAGGTTGCCGCCGCCTGGCAGATGGGCATCGCGGTCGGAGTCGGGGGCGGGCTGATCCATTCGCCAACCCTGCTCGCGCCGCTGGTGCGTCATGATCGACTGCACGACAACGACCAGACGACGGTCACGCTCTGGGACCTGTGCGCGTGGGAGGCTCCTGAGACGCTGCCGAAGACGAGCGTCGTGTGGCAGCGCGCGATGCTCAAGAGAGCCGTCAGACATGCGGATGCCGTGATCGTGCCCTCGCATGCGATCGCCGAGCGGCTGGGTGAGATCGCCCCGCTCGGTGATCGGATCCGCGTGATCGCCGGCGCCGCGCCGCACGGATTCGACGCGCCGGCGGATGCAGCGCGGCTGCGCGCGGATCTGCTGCTGCCGCAGCGCTATGTGGCGGTCACGGGCGAGGGTGAGTCGTTCGAAGACGGGTTCCGCGCGGCGGCGCATGCCGATGCGGATGCCGTGGTCGTCGACGTTCAGGACGGTGCGGAGGCTGCGCTGATCGAACTGGCCCGCTCTGCGCGGTTGGGTGAACAGCGCCTGCGCATCGCGGGCGAGCTCGACGACCCGTCGCGAGCAGCGCTGCTCGCGGGAGCGGATGCCGTCGTCGCGACCTCGCACGCTTCGGTCTGGCCGTGGCGACTGATCGAGGCGATGGAACTCGGCGTGCCGATCATCGCAATGGATTCGGGAGTGCACCGAGACGTGGTCGCAGACGGGGGAGCGGTCGTACCCTCCGCTCAGCTCGACGATGCGCTCATCGATGCGCTCGGTTCGGGGCGCGAGCGGCTGCGGGTATTGGGCGCCGATCGGGCCCGGGCGTTCTCATGGGCGAGTTCCGCCGAGCGCGTGTGGGCGCTGCACGCGGAACTCTGAGAGTCGGCTCCGAGTCGCTGGACACGCCGGGGAGCATCAGCCAGTATTCCGCCTCGCTGGCATCATGCCGCAACTTCCGCCACACTGTTCACATGCATCTTCGTGGATCCCGCGCCCGACGGGTCTCGCACATCGGCCGTTGGACGGCGACTCTGCTCGCCGTTCTGGGACTCATGCTCGGGACAGCCGTACCCGCGACCGCAGCCATGCCCTCGACGGCACCCGCAGCGACCTCGGTTTCGACAGCAGCGCCCGCTAAGGGGCTCATCAATGGACCCGCGAAGATGTCGTTGGCTGGATGGTCAGCCGGGAACATCATCAGTGACGCCGTATTCACCAACAAGAGCACGTTGAACGAGGCCCAGATCCAGTCATTCCTGAATGCGAAGGCGTCCAGGTGTCAGGCGGGGTACACCTGCCTCAAGGACTTCCGCCTCTCTACTCCGTCGCGGGGCGCCGACAAGTACTGCAACGGGTACACAGGCGAAGCGAACGAGAGCGCCGCACGGATCGTCTACAAGGTCGCTCAGTCCTGCGGCATCAACCCCCAGGTTCTGGTCGTCATGCTTCAGAAGGAACAGGGACTGGTCACCCACCCCTATCCCTCTTCGGAAAGATACGCCATCGCCATGGGGTTCAATTGCCCCGACACCGCGCCGTGCGACTCCGGGTCAGCCGGCTTCTTCACTCAGGTGTACGGTGCGGCCCGCCAGATGCAGGTCTACATGGAGGGCAGGTACTTCAACTGGTATGCCCCGGGGAAGACCTGGAACATCCTCTACAACCCGACCACGTCATGCGGAAGCGGCCCGGTCTACGTCGCCAATAAGGCCACCGCTGCTCTCTACTACTACACGCCGTATCAGCCGAACGCCGCGGCACTGGCTGCCGGATACGGTGAGGCGAAGCCGTGCGGGGCATACGGCAACCGCAACTTCTACAACTACTTCACCGACTGGTTCGGCTCGACGCAGGCCACATCAGCGCAGATTCTGAAAGATTCGGCCTCGGGCGTCTCGTTCCTCGTCTCTGACGGAAAGAAGTATCGATTCCCGACCAGTGAGAGAGCAGTCCAATTCACCTGGTTGGCGCCAGCCCAGACTGTGTCGTCTGCGCAGCTCGCAGGGTTTGCCGACGGAGGCGACGCGCCCAGGGCGGTGCGGACGGATGCCGGAAACGTCTATCTGTTGGACAGCGGACGACGCATCTGGGTTCCCTCGTGCGGCCGCGCAGCCGACTATGGCTGGGACTGCAGTTCACTGCCACGCGTCGGCCAAGGGCAGGTCGCGATCTATGGCGACGGCGGAGCGTTGGAACCGTCGGTGATCGCCCTCGGAACGTCCTGGCTGGTGCAGTCGGCTTCGCGGCGCGAAATCGTCGACCGATCTCTCCTCCTGCAGTTCGGTATGACCACCGGTGCTACTTCGGTCTCCGACGCTATGGCATCCGAGTACAAGCTTGGCGACCCCGTGCTTGGGGCAGGCGTGTACACGGATGGAGCTGGCGGTGCTCGGGCGCTGTTGAGCAACGGTGTGCTGTACGACATCTCGGCGGAGGGCAGAGTTCCGGCGATCGATGGCGCACTGAAGCGCATATCGAAGGAGACCTGGGCGCGCCTCAAGAGCAGCGGCACACTGCCGAATGCCGTGAAGACCGGCGGGCGAAGCTACGTGCTGGGTACTGAAGGTTGGTTGCAGGTCGACGCCTATGGCTCGACGGTTACGTTCGCTGACCTCGCCGGGGCGACACTCGCTGGCATGCCCTCGGGAGGTCCCGTATTGGGCGCTCATTTCGTCCGCGAGCAGTCGAGCGTGCAGGTGTTCCTTGTTTCGGGCGGGACCATACAGACCGCGAATGCCGACGAGCAGCGGTGGATCACCGCTGTCTTCGGTGTGCCTTCTCGAGTTCGCGTGATCGCCGACAAGATTTTGGGTGGAAGGGTACCGCCAGCACAGAGGACGGTTCGGACTCCCGATGGCGCGGCCTATCTCATCGACGGCACCAGCCGCTACCGCTTCCGTGACTGTGGGCAGGTCGCAGACTGGGGTGCTGACTGCGCCACTCTGGCTTCGACATCCGCCGGGGCGCTGGCCTCATACAGCGACCGAGGGTGGCTCGAGAGACTCGTGAAGAGATCTAACGGTTCCCTTTGGCTGGTTCAGTCTGCCAAGCGTCGCGAAGTCGTTGACCCCAATGTTCTCGCGCCATTCGGTATCGGCGCCGCGTCGAGCACAATCTCGCCGGCGCTCGTCGACTCGCTGGCCGTGGGCCCTCCGGTACTCGGATCAGGGGTATACACCGACGGGGCGGGAACGTACATCCTGGCCAACCCTGCCGGAAACCATCGGATCGCGCCCACATCACAGGTTCCAGTCGTCAAGGAGACCGCACGCCGCCTCACTGCCGACAGCCTGGCGCTACTCCCTCCAACGGGTGAGTTCAACCCGCGCATGCTCAGCGATGGGCGAGCGCTGCTGCTCAGCGAGCAGGGATGGCTCCAGGTCGACCCGTCGCTGTACGGAGGAGCACAGAAGTTCTCCGCCGCTGGGTCCGGCGCGTGGGACGGGTTGCCTCTGGCGTCCCACGAGACCCGCCCGCACTTTGTTCGCGACAGCGCATCCACTCAGTCGTTCCTCGTCTCCGGAGGCGTTCTCCAACCCGTTGATGATGATGACGCTCGCAAGTGGCTCGCCTCATACTTCGGTCTCTCATCGAAACTCTGGTCGTTCGCGGAGGGATCGCTGCGCGGGATCGCTCTGACTCCTGGCTTCATGGCGAAGACCACCGAATCGACGTACATCGTCACGGATGGTGTCACGGCGTACCGTCTTCCCGACTGTTCGGTAGTCGCGGCGTTCGGCAAGAACTGCGCGTCTCTGCAGACAGTGAAAGTCGATTCTCTCGGCATGAAGGACGGTGGCGTCCTGGCATCTCTTCTTCAGGCTCCGAGTGGCGAGAAGTGGTTGGTTCAGACGGCAACTCGCAGGGAGGTGCCAGACCCAGCTGTGCTCGCAGCCTTCGGCATCGGATCTGCCTCCTCCGCGGTATCGACCGAGCTGATCAAGACACTGCCGGTCGGACCCCCGGTCATCGCGCCGGGCACCTACCGCAACCCGGCGGGGGCAATGCGTCTTCTGGCGGACGGCGGACCTGTACTTGACGTTCCGGCGGCAGCTCAGGTGGAAGCGCTCAGGAACGCGTCGAAGCCATTGACCGCGGAGTCGTTCGCCCTCGTGAAGCCCACAGGCACGATGCCAGTGAGAGCCACGAGCAATGGACTGGCATATGTTCTCACCGCTCAAGGGTGGTCGCAGGTGGATGCCGCCAACTACGGGCCTCTGAAATTTGCGCCTGTATCCGTAGGAGTCATCTCCGCGGTGCCCGCGGCTCCAGCCGCGACAGGCGCACGATTCGTGCGGGAGGTCAGTTCACAGCAGGCGTATCTTGCGTCGGGAGGCCTTACCCCGATGTCGGCTGATCAGATGGCGTGGGCGACTGCTGTCTACGGCGTTCCCTCCTCCGTCGTGGTGGTGGCCGATGGCGCCTTGCGCTGAAACGCTGCGGATATGAGAAGAAGGGCCTCACCGAACGGTGAGG
>NZ_DAMDLU010000006.1:0-27797 GCF_032084865.1 Microbacterium sp. | reverse complement strand
CCCCTTCTTCTCATATCCAAAACCAGGTCAGGCGAACGACATCGGCACCACGTCTACCAGGCGAGGGTGCTGTCGATCCTTCTCGGAGAGTTCAGCCTCGTGGAGAGGAACTGGCCACGGTATCGCAACAGTCTCGTCGGCGAGGTTGAGGAAAGTGTACTCGGCCTCCGGCGACCAGTGCTCGTTCACGAGGTACGAGTAGGCGGTCGAATCCTCCAGCGTTTGAAACGCGTTGCCCACACCCTTCGGCACGAAGATCGCCTCGGAAGGGGTGATCACGGTGGAGAAAACGATTCCGAAACCAGGCCCTTCACGGAGATCAACCCATGCCCCGAAAACGCTGCCGGTCGCGACCGAGATGAACTTGTCCCACGGCTCTGCGTGGATTCCGCGAGTGGTGCCACGCGTCTTGTTGAACGATACGTTGTTCTGCACCGGGCCGAGGTCTGGGAGTCCCTGCTCGACCATCTTCTGCCGCTGCCAGTTCTCCTTGAACCATCCGCGGTTGTCGCCGTGCACGGGGATGTCCCACAGCTGCAATCCGGAGATTGTGGTCTCATGGCACGCCAGCGGTAGGCCGAATTGCAGTTCGGTGCTCACTGGCCCGCCTTCGCGTACTTCGCCTCGGTTTCCGCCTTCTGTGAACGCCACCAGTCCTCGTTGTCTCGGTACCACCGCACGGTGTCGACGATGCCCGCGGAGAAGTCGGAGAACTGCGGCTCCCAGCCGAGTTCGTCGCGCAGCTTCGACCAATCGATCGCATAGCGACGGTCGTGGCCCGGGCGATCGGGCACAAGGTCGTAGTCGTCGGATGAGCGGTCCATCGCCTCGAGGATGAGCTCGATCACCTCGCGATTGCTCTTCTCGCCGTCGGCGCCGATGAGGTAGGTCTCGCCGATGCGGCCCGCGTCCAGGATGCGCAGGACCGCCGAAGAGTGGTCGTCGGCGTGGATCCAGTCGCGCACGTTGAGGCCGTCGCCGTACAGGCGAGGACGGACGCCGTCGATCAGGTTCGTGATCTGGCGGGGGATGAACTTCTCGACGTGCTGACGGGGACCGTAGTTGTTCGAGCAGTTGCTGATCGTGGCGTTGACGCCGAACGAGCGCACCCACGCCCGCACCAGCAGGTCGGATCCCGCCTTCGTGGAGGAGTAGGGGCTCGACGGGTTGTACGGGGTGTCCTCGGTGAAGCGCGCCGGGTCGTCGAGTTCAAGATCCCCGTACACCTCGTCGGTGGAAATGTGGTGGAATCGCACTCCAGTGCGTCGTGCTGCCTCGAGGAGAATGAACGTCCCGACCAAGTTCGTCTCGACGAAGGGAGCCGGGCTGCTCAGAGAGTTGTCATTGTGAGACTCGGCGGCGTAATGCACTACGGCGTCGTGGTCGGCGAAGAGATCGTCGACGAGTTCGGCGTCGCAGATGTCGCCCTCCACGAGGCGGAACCTGTCTGCGGGAAGACCGGCCAGGGAAGCGCGGTCGCCTGCATACGTGAGCTTGTCGAGCACCGTCACGGTGTCGTCGGTGTTTTCGAGGACATAATGGACGAAGTTGGAGCCGATGAACCCGGCGCCTCCGGTAACCAAGAGCTTGCGCATTAGGCAATCCTATCCGGCGCTGCCTGAATGAATTTGGCCTGAGACAGGCGGATGCACGACACTTGTCATCATGCGTGGCATTATTCTTGCCGGTGGCACCGGTTCTCGGCTCCATCCCATCACTATGGGGGTCTCCAAGCAGCTGGTTCCGGTGTATGACAAGCCGATGATCTACTACCCGCTGACGACGCTCATGCTCGCCGGCATCCGCGACATCCTGATCATCACCACTCCTCATGACGCAGACCAGTTCCAACGGCTCCTGGGCGACGGAACCCGGTTCGGCGTCTCGCTCACATACGTCCAGCAGCATTCCCCGGATGGGCTTGCGCAGGCGTTCACTCTTGGCGCCGACCACATCGGGAACGACACAGCCGCCCTCGTCCTCGGCGACAACATCTTCTACGGCCAGGGCATGGGCTCGCATCTGCGCGAGTACACCGACCTGTCAGGTGCCGCCGTTTTCGGGTACTGGGTCGCCGATCCCACGGCGTACGGTGTCGTCGAGTTCGATGAACATGGCCGGGCGCTCTCCATCGAGGAGAAGCCGGCCGTGCCGAAAAGCAACTACGCCATCCCCGGCCTTTACTTCTACGACAACGACGTGGTGGAGATCGCGAAGGACCTCAAGCCATCCGCTCGTGGTGAACTCGAGATCACCGACCTCAACCGCGTATACCTCGAACGCGGCGACCTGAAGGTGCAGATTCTGCCTCGCGGCACGGCGTGGCTTGACACCGGAACTTTTGATTCTCTGAGCGAGGCCACAGAGTTCATCCGCACGGTGCAGAAGCGCCAGGGACTCTCAATCGGCTGCCCCGAGGAGGTCGCCTGGCGGATGGGATTCCTGAACGACGACGAACTCCGAGAGCGTGCCGAGCCGCTGATGAAGAGCGGATACGGCACCTATCTGCTCGAGGTCCTCTCGCACGGTCGTCGCTGAGACACAACGGCTCGCGCGCCGAGGAGAAGGGGTATTCGGCTGTGCGCCGGATACCCCTTTTCGTTTCAGCTGCGAGCCATGACTTCGCGGATCGTCGTCGCGTCCGCCCAGACACCCGGAGAGTCGTATGGGCGGTCGGGGAAGGCTCCGTATTCGAGCGAGATCGGAAGCTCGTGTTCAGCGATGAAGCTCTCGACTTGGTCCGCGAGCGACCGCGGCTCGCCGGTCGCGCAGTTCACTGTGCCTGTCACATCCGGGGCATCGACGAGCGCGGCGAGCTGGCGACCGAGTTCCTCCACACGAATGAAGTCGTAGCGGTTCCTGCCGCTCGTGAAGGGGAAGATCGTCTTACCCGCGTCGGCCGCCTCTAGGAGCTTGCGGAAGATGGAATTGCTCCGACGGTCATCGCCGTAGATGTAGTACGCGCGAGCCCAGGCCAGACTGACTTGCTCCGGAAGGGCGAGCGGGAGGGCGCGACGTAACGCTTCCTTCGCGATGCCGTATTGCGACAGAGGTCGCGTGGGAGTGTCGCCGTCGATCGCGCCCTCCCAATAGCCGACTTCGTGCATGGTGCCGAGGGCGACGATCCTGTGCGTGCCCGACGACGCGGCGGACCGTAGGAGAGAGTAATGAGCGGACAACTGCTCCATGTGTGCCGGGGAGTTGTGGACGAAGCCGTCCTTCCACGCGAGATGAACGAGTGACGGCGCGTCTCCCCACGCGGCTACGTCGAAGTCCGTGGACAGCAGGTCTGCCTCCAGTCGGGCGGCCCTGGGATCGGTCGTCGCGGCGGATCCGGGACGCACGACTGCGACGACCTCGTGGCCCCTATCGGCCAAGGCTGAGACCACATGGGGGCCCAGATAGCCTCCGGCGCCTGTGACGACGACGCGCGAGGGGGATTTCGTCATGTTCTCACCGGTTCCTATCCTGTCCGCCGGGGAGCGGACATCTCGTCGAGGCTACCGGATCGTCGCCAGGCGGCCGCTCAGGGGAGATGAGGGCGCTGGGATAGGGTAGATGAGTTGATTCGACGGATTACGGAGCAAGGTGGATACGGACGCTCGATACAGGCTGCTCGCTGCCACCCCGTTCTCTCGCACGGACTCGTCGGGCTTGGTCACCGTCGCTCGCGGAGGCAAAGTCCGGGAACTTTTCCAACGACGCGAACTTCTCGGTCTTCTCGTTCGTCGCGACCTCCAGGCGCGATATCGCGATAGCGTCCTCGGCTTCCTGTGGACGGTCATCCGGCCGATCATCGTCTTCCTCATGTACTTCGTCGTGCTCGGTAAGTTCCTGCGGGCGGCCGATGGGGTTCCCGACTTCGCCGTCTATCTCTTCTCCGGGCTCACGCTCTACAGCTTCTTCAGCGAGATGGTCGTTGGGTCGGCGAGTTCGATCATCGCGAACTCCGGTCTGGTGAAGAAGATCTACCTCCCACGGGAGATCTTCCCGCTGGCCAGTGTCGGCGGCGCTGGCGTGATGTTCCTCATCCAATGCGGGGTGCTGCTCGGGGCAGCGATGATCTTCGACGCGCTGCCCGGCGACCTGCTCCAGATGCTCTGGTTCTTCCCCTCCGTCGCGCTCATCCTGGTGTATGGTCTGGCGCTCGGGATCTTCCTCGCCGCCGTCAACGTCTACCTGCGCGACGTGCAATACCTCCTCGAGCTCCTCGTGATGCTTGCGATGTGGGCGTCACCCATCGTCTACTCATGGCGAATGGCCGCAGATGCGTTCGCCAGCTTCAATCTCCCGAACTGGCTGTTCGAGGTGTACCTGAACAGCCCGATCACTCTGGGAGTCCTTGGCTTTCACCGGGCCTTCTGGGGGAGCGGCACGGCGGCCGACTACCCCTCGCAGCTGGGCCTGCGAATCGCGATCGCCTTCGTGATCGGTCTCGTTCTGCTGTTCTTCGCCCACCGCGTGTTCAAGCGCCTGCAGGGCAACTTCGCTCAGGAGCTGTGATGGTCGTTTCCGTTGAACCCGGTCCCGTCGTCGTCCGCGTCGAGGGGGTGTCCAAGTCCTTCCAGGTGCGGAAGGACAACACGTTGAAGGATCGAGTGTTTCATCTCGGCAAGCTCGGTCGCGAGCACCGCGAGCGCTTCACCGCCGTCGACGATGTCACTCTTGATATCGAGGCGGGTACGACGGTAGGTCTCCTCGGCGCCAATGGCTCGGGGAAGAGCACCTTGCTCAAGCTGATCGGGGGCATCGTCGCACCCACCAGCGGTGCCATCCTCTCGCGCGGGCGCATGGCTGCACTCTTGGAGCTCGGAGCCGGGTTCCACCCCGACCTCAGTGGGCGGGAGAATGTCTACCTCAACGCGGCGATCCTCGGACTCAGCCGCGAGGAGGTCGACCAGCAGTTCGATGCGATCCACGGCTTCAGCGGCATCGGAGAGTTCATCGATACGCAGGTGAAGTTCTACTCATCAGGCATGTTCGTGCGGCTCGCGTTCGCGGTGGCCGTGCACACCGACCCCGATGTCCTGCTCGTCGACGAGGTGCTCGCAGTCGGAGACGAGGCGTTCCAGAGGAAGTGCATGGAACGGATCGCGCAGTTCCGTGCGGAGGGGCGCACCATCGTGCTCGTCTCGCACTCCGCGTCCCAGGTGCAGGAACTATGCGATCGCGCGGTGGTGCTCGAGTCCGGCAAGGTCGTGTTCGACGGCGACGTCAACGAGGGAGTCGCCGTGCTCCGTAGGGTCCTCGAAGGCCGACGTCACGACGAGCTCCCGGACGAAGAGGCCGGGCTGCCGATCGAAGTGACCGGGATCAGCCTGCTCGACGATGACGGGGACGAAATCGAAGACGTGCGCGTGGGCGATCCACTGACTCTGAGGATTCACGTCCGCGCCTCGCAGCCGATGCCACGATGGGCGGCCGGCTTCAGCATCGATACAACCTTGGGGCAGATGACGATCGCTTCCAACACCGAGAGGCTCGGCATGACCCTTCCGCCTCTGCCCGCCGGTGATGGTCACGTCGACTTTCGGATCGAGCATGTCTATCTAGGGGCCGGTCAGTATTACATCAACGCGAACGCGTCCGAGGTGATCGACATCAATTCCCACGTGCTCATGCAAGGTCGGATGTTCACGGTGCACGATGCCACCACTACTCTCGGCTCCGTCGCGGCCAGGATCACCGCGGCGGCTTGACGGTCATCGGCGGCGGATCATCCTGCCGACGAGACGTAGCGGCGCGGATGCGCGCCAGGAGGTGCTGGCCCGAACCCGGTCGAGTTCGGAGTGCGCGCGGGACGCCTCGGAACGGGCCTCGCCCAGCTCGCCATCGAGTTGCAGGATCTTCGCCTCGAGGGCTTCGATGTGGCGCAGCCGGTGTGCGTCTGGTGATTCGTGCCGAAGCCACGAATAATCCGCTGCGCGAGTTGGTTCCTTCAAGAACTCGATAAGTGGCGCAAGCGCGTGATCCCACGTGAGCTCGCGGGCGAAGTCGCGCACCCGGTCGCGGATCGCGGCGGCATCCGCCTCGAACAGAATATGCTCCAGCGCTTCCGCGAGAGCTTCGACATCGCCCGGAGGAACGACGCGTCCCAGACCGTTGTCCCGGATTTGCGCCGCGAAGCCGTCGCCGTCCGTTGCGACTAGCGGCAGTCCGGCCCACACGTAATCGAGCATCCGCGTGCGGAAGCTGAATGCGGTCTCGATGTGGAGCGAGTGAGTGCTCACCCCCAGGTCGGCGTCCAAGAGGTAGTTGGCGCGGTCGTCGTAGTCGACCCAGTCCATGTTGAAGAACACATGCGACCCGACCAATCCCAGGTCGTCGGCCAGGCGTAGCGCGTCAGCGGCCATGCGTGATTCGCGGACGTCAGGGTTGGGGTACTTCATCCCCAGGAAGTACAGCTTGACCTGCGGGCGACGGCGGGCGAGTACGTCGACGGCGTGGATCAACGTGAGCGGGTCGAACCAGTTGTAGACGCCGCCACCCCAGAGGATGACTCGATCGTCGTCACCGATGCCCTCGACCCCGTCGCGGATGCCCCGACGGGTCTGGACCGGTTCCTCGAAGGGAACGCCGAACGGCACCACGTCGATCAGCGCACGCAGACTGGGGTCGCGATCGTAGTTCTCCGGAGAGATCCGGCCGAGCGCCCCGAGGTGGCCCAGCCAGAAGTCGCGCTGCTTCTCAGAGGCGCAGATGACGTAATCGGCGCGTCGCAGCTGGGTGGTCAGCATCTCGACGCAGTAGTCCACGAGAAAACGCCGGCTTTCCTCCCCGTCGTCCTTGCCCGATTCGAGCACTTCGAGATGGAGGGGGTCGTAGGCGTCGACCACGATGATCGCATCCGAGTCGACGAGCCACGGATACAGGGAGAATACCTCTCCCTGCGCGATGATGACATCGCTCCACGCGACGTGGCCGCGCAGCTCGTCGGCGTCTGCCGTGAACACACGGAAATCCTCGTGTCGCAACGTGGCGTCCTTCACCGACGCCAGTCGCACGTCAGCCGCGGCGCTGAGACGACGCGCGATCTCCCACGCGCGGATGGCCGGTCCGCCCATCTTGCGCCCCAAGGTGTCTGGCGTGATGATCAGCACGCGGTGCCGGGGGGCGAACTCGCCGGTGCGGGAGGAATCTGTCATGCGTGCGTTTCTCGGCTCGTGCCATCGTGGCGGGGTCGGATCGCAGGCGAGACGGATCTGCCGCGCCGCTCAATCAGCCAATCCTATCCCGAGCGGGTCAGGGGAATCGAGAAGGACCCGCCCGTCGGGCGGCTCGTGCGGCCCGAGGGTGCTCTCATTCACCTGCGGCTATACTCGACAGGATTGCCCACCCTTCGAAGGAGCCCCGTGAAGCGGATTGCGTTCTATCTTTTCTGGGAGAAGAACGGGGGAGTGGATCGCTACGTGTCTTACTGCCTGGAGAAGCTCCGGGAGCACGTAGAGCACATTGTGGTGGTCTCCAACGGTCCGCTGGCGACGGAGGGTCGGGCCGCGCTGGAACAGGTTGCAGACGAGGTCTGGGAGCGCGAAAACGTCGGTTTCGATGTCTGGGGATACAAGGAGGGTCTCGAACGCTTCGGCTTCGATCGCCTCGCCGAGTACGACGAGCTCATCCTCCTCAACTACACGTTTTTCGGACCGATGTACCCTTTCTCCGAGATGTTCGATCGTTCACAGACGTGGGACGTCGACTTCTGGGGGGTCACCGAGCACGGCGAGGTTCGCCCGCACCCGTTCGCTGCGAAGGGCGTTCTGCAGCGACACATCCAGTCGCACTGGATCGCTGTTCGACAGCGGATGCTCGCCTCTCCGATGTTCCGCGAGTACTGGGCCGACATGCCGATGATCACCAGCTACGAGCAGTCTGTTGACGAGCACGAGGGCCGATTCACCCAGTACTTCGAGGAACGCGGCTTCTCGTCGGAGGTGCTGTTCCGAGGCGAGCGATACACGAGCCTCAATCCCATCCTGGACGAAGTCGTGCAGCTCACCGCGGACCGATGCCCAATCCTCAAGCGGCGCACCTTCTTCCACAGTCCGCTGTACTTCTCCGACTATGCCATCATCGGTCGCGACGTCATCGACATCCTCGAGCGGACGTCGGACTATCCGCTTGAACTCGTCTGGGAGAACGTCGCCCGCACGACGGAACCCCGGGTAGCGGCGACGAACTTCTCCCTGAACCGCATCTACTCCGATGCGCTGGAGATGGATGCCGAACGCTTCGAGCGGACGAAGCGCATGCGTGCTCTCGTGGCGATCCACTGCTACTACGAGGACATGATCGAGGAGCTCATGGGCTACGCCGATCGCCTCCCATGCGAGCGGCACGTCGTGATCACGACGGACACCGAGCGGAAGCGATCCGCGATCAAGACGGCGCTGGCTGAGCGCGGTGAGGAATCGTACGAGGTGCGCCTCACTGCCTCCAACGCGGGCCGCGACGTCTCCGCGTTCCTGTTGGGATGCGCCGATCTGTTGCGCGACGACAGCTTCGACATCGTGGTCAAGCTGCACTCGAAGCGGTCACCTCAGGACGGCCCCGTAGCGGGCGAGTGGTTCAAACGGCATCTCATCGGAAATCTCCTGCACTCCGAGAACTACGCCGCCAACATCGTCGACCTGTTTGCGGAGCGACCCGAGGTGGGGATGGTTATCCCGCCTGTCGTTCATATCGGATTCCCGACCCTCGGTAAAGCCTGGTACCACAATAAGGAGCGCGCTTCGGAACTCTGCGCCCGTCTTGGCATCACGACGCCTCTGGATGAGTCCACGCCCCTCGCAGCATACGGTTCGATGTTCATCGCGCGGCCTCAAGCCCTGCGCACGCTCGTGGATGCCGGTCTCACGTGGGACGATTTCGACGAGGCGACCTATGTCGACGGCTCGCTGGCCCACGTCGTCGAGCGTCTCTTCACTTACTCGTCGTTGGGTGCGGGACTGCCGGTCTTCACCGTGCAGAGCACGGAACTTGCCTCGATCAACTACGCTTCCCTGGAGTTCAAGCTGCAGAACTTCAGCCAGGGTCTGCCCGGAACCGTGATGCAGCAGCGCGACTATCTCGATCGCCTGCTTCGGGGACCGAGCTTGCTCAGCGTCGGCAAGCGGGCGTTCTGGACTCGACTGCCGAGGTTGGCGCGTCTACTCCACCCAGCCTATGACGCCAGCCGACGCACCTACGTGCGATGGAGAATGGGGCGTCCGTCCGGCGCGAAGGAGGAGACGTCGTGAGCCAGGCTGGCGGCCCGCTCAGCGTCACAGAGGCGTTCGACCCGCGCTCGAATTCGCTCGACTTCCTCCGATGGTTGATGGCGTTCCTCGTGATCTTCTCGCATAGCGGCCCGGTCGCGGGCTTCTACGGCGGGGAGGACCTTGGCATCCAGATCTCGGACGAGCAGTCGCTCGGCGGAGTGGCCGTCGCCGGCTTCTTCTTCTTCTCGGGCTTCCTCATCACGAAGTCGCGGATGGGGCGCTCCACCATCTGGCGATACTTCTGGCGTCGCTGCCTGCGGATCTTCCCGGCCTTCTGGGCTGCCCTCATTCTGACCGTCGCCGTTCTTGCTCCAATCGCCTGGCGGTTGGAGAAGGGTACGTTCGACGGATATTGGAGTGCGACGGTGGAGTCGCCGTTGACGTACTTCGTCGACAACATGTTCCTTACACTGGGAGAACGCAACATCGCGGGCCTCGGAGAAACGGTTCCCTACTTCTTGAACCATGGCGTGCGGGACTGGAACGGCTCTGCGTGGACGCTGTCCTACGAGTTCCTCTGCTACATCGTCATCGGCTTGCTCGGTCTCTTCGGAGCGTTGGCGTCGAAGCGGTTCGCCACGGCGTTCGCCGTGGCGGTCATCTCGCTCAATGCTCTACAGTGGCTCGGCGCCGGCAACGTCGGCGGGCTCAACAAGTTCCTGGCAGACCCCTTCATCCTGATGTTCTTCGCGCCGTTCGCGTTCGGTATGCTCTTCGCGCTGCACGGAGACAAGATCGTCATCGACGATCGCATCGCGATCGGGATGCTCGGTCTCGGCCTCTTCACCTATGCGTTCGGCGGCTGGAACGTGATCGGACAGTATGGGTTCCTCTACTTCCTGATGTGGCTGGGAGTGCGGCTCCCCCTGACACGTTGGGCGCGCTTCGGCGACTTCTCGTACGGCATCTACATCTACGCGTGGCCGCTCATGAATCTGGCCACATATTTCGGACTGCAGCGGTACGGGTGGGTTGCCTATCATCTGGTGGTCGTGCTTGCCGTGCACGTGGTCTCGATCGCGTCATGGCACCTTCTTGAGAAGCCGGCGATGTCATTGAAGGACTGGACGCCTCGCTGGCTTTCCGTGTTTGTCGCCCGCTTCGCTCCGCTCACGGCGCGGGTCAAGCGGAGGGTAGTGAACCCTGACTTCTCCTCCACGCGATATGCGGAGTCGATGCGCGCAGCCTCGGGATCGGTGTCATGAGCGCCGGCCCTTCATTGCACTCGATGCACAGAGCGGAACGACAGGCGCCGCGCTCCCGTGCTCAGCGCATCGCCTACTTCGTACCGCTCATCCTTCTCCTCATCGCTGTGCTCGTGATGACCCTGATCGGAGTGGGAGCCAAACGAGCAATGCAAGCGGAAGCTGCTCGGATCCAACAGAGCGTGCTCGGGCAGGAGTCACAACAGAGCAGCCTCCCGCAGATGTGTGTCTCCGAGGGTTTTTCTACCGGAGCGGTGGATATCTGGACGGGGCCGAAGACGGCTTCCTCCGACGCCGAGTATGCCATGCACACCGAGGTCCAGGGGATGCGAGTTCAGGGGCGCGATGGCTTCGACTTCTGGGGGGATGAGCAGTCGCATAACTTCTCCCAAGCACTCGGACGGGCTCCCTGGCTAGATGAGCAGCTGGCGCAGTGGATCACCTACTTCTCGGACCTGGACGCTCGACTTCAGCAGGACGGCCGCGATCTGGTGATCGTTGTGGTCCCAGCGAAGTGGGAGCTCTATCGAGAGAAACTCCCGGAATGGACAGATGACCTGCAGGGCAAGACCCACCTCGATCAGTTCCTTGAGCGTTCGGGTGACCTTCCGATAGTCGACGTTCGTGAAGCGATGCAAGTCGCCAAGCGCAACGCTCCGGTGTATTCGGCAGTGAACACTCACTGGAGCCCCTACGGAGCTTATGCCGCATGGCAGCAGATAGTCGGGTGTGCGGCCGATCTTTATCCGGAATCGGTCTGGCAGCGGATTCAGATACCTGAGGCTTCCGAAGTGACCATCGACGTCGCGCCGAATGAGTTCGTTCCGTACGGCAACACTTCGTCCGCCGAGGATTGGGCCGTTCCCACCCTTACAGGGCTCGACTCGGTTCGGTCGCGGATCACGGCCTCTGACGGGACGGCGGTGCCGGGTCCAACGGACGGCTCTGTAGGTCTGCTGGATATGCCGGCGAAGACCGAATCCGATTCGGGAACCGGACGCGCGCTAATCATGCGAGATTCGACGGGTGAGGCGCTCGCACCGATCTGGGCAAGCACGTTCCAGACAACGTGCCAGGAACGCCACAACCTCGACTACCCAGGGAACAGGCCGGACGTTGTCGATCAGGCGCGGACGTGCGACGCGGACACAGTGCTGTTCGCTTTCACAGAACGATACTTCGCTCAGTCGCCGCCGCTTCCATTCACCGGCTGAGGTATCCCTCTGGCTCAGATCACGCGGAATCACCCGCCAAGAGGCTCGATCGGTTGCTTGGCAGGCAGCGGCAGTGAGCTGAGAGGATCAGAGATGTTCGGTCTGAGTGTCCACCCATGCAGCGAGGCGGCGGAAACCATCCTGCACGCTGACCCGGGCCGAGAAACCCAAGAGCTGTCTTGCCGGCTCCGGGTCCGCCCAAGCGTGACGGACGTCGCCATGCCGCCACTGGCCGGTCACGACGGGAGTCGGTGCTTTGTAGATGTCGGAGATGAGCTCTGCAGCCTGTCGGATCGTCTGGTAGGATCCAGAACCGATATCGATCGGGACTGTCGGGCAGTCGCTGACCTCGACCATCCGCAGAATCGCATCAGCAACGTCGTCGATGATGATGAAGTCGCGACGCACCTCTCCGTCTTCGTAGACGGCGATCTGCCCGCCATTGTGAGCGACGCGACAGAAGAGAGACATGATTCCGGTATAGGGGTTAGACGGTGTCTGACCCGGTCCGTATACGTTCTGCAAACGAACGATGCCGATCTCGACCCCGAACGCGTCACCCCAGATACGCAGCAGATCCTCCTGCGCAAGCTTGGTGACGCCGTACACAGAGGCAGGGTGAGGCCGCACTTGGGACGCGTTCATCGCCACCGGCTGTGCATCAGCGAAATCCCACTCCGCTGCCTCGAACATCGATGTTGATCGCGCGCCGGGGTAGAACAACTTTCCAGCGTCTGGACCGCTCAGATGTTGCCACGCTCCCTCACCGTACACGGCGCGCGACGAAGCGAGCACGATCCGTTGTGGGACAGCATCGTGCCACTTCAGAGCGTCGAGCATGACGGATGTGCCGACGACATTGACGGAAGTGTGGCGGACTGACTCGGTAAGCGACTGCCCTGTGCCGGTTTCCGCGGCGAGATGGATCACCACGTCCGGCTTGGCGTCGGAGAGGAGTCGATCCCAAGCAGATGGGTCCGTGATGTCTGCTTCGTAAACCTCGACGCGGGGATCAAACCCGTCTGACGGGCGGTGGTCAGGGTGGATCTGCGGATGCAGGTTGTCGAAGGCGATCACGCGTTCGAACGTGTCCGCCAACCGCGCCGACATGGCGGCCCCGATGAAGCCGGCGCCGCCGGTGACGATTGCGAGTCGGTGTGAAATGCGCACTCTGAACCCTGTCTGGTGTCGTTAGCGGATGGTTGAGGTGTCAGGAGCGCCGGCGAGCGCGTGGGGTCGGGAAAGCAAGCCCGTGGATACCAGCAGCAGCGCCGCGAACGCCAGGGTACTCATACCCCAGAAGACGCCTGGTGGCAACAGCATGTTCGTCCACCACCACTCGATGCCGTCGTTCAGGTTGAACCCCCGGTAGTCGGTTCCCGTGAGATAACGGCGCATCGTCGCATACAGCGACAGACTGTTCGCGGCGGATAGGCCGATGACGATGAGCCAGCGCTGTATACGAGTCGTGTCTCGGCGAATATCACCCCCGCCGAACAGGAGGATACCAATGAAGAGAACTTGAAGGGGGAGGATATACCTGGGTTGCACGAGAACACCGACTTCGACGCCGTTCTGGGTGATGACCCAGCTCGGCACCGCGATCAGCGCCAGTGTGACCAGCGTCGTCGCGATGATGAGCCGTGTATCGCGACGACGCGACAGCGACCAGAATGCGAGAGCCCCGAAGAGGATGGTTGTTGTGAACCACACTGCAGCGGGGATCTCGACGTCACCCCAGCCGAGTGCTTGCGTGCCGAAGTTTCCCATCCACATGACGGGGATGTTGGCCAGGGTGCGGACGAAGGTCGCCACGAAATCCGAGCCTTGAGTCGGCGTGTCTGACATCTCCCCACCGATGGCCATCCCTGTCTGACCGGAGCCGAGGTAGGAGACCGCTCCCATGACCATAGCGGCCAGCGGAACAATCAACATCATCATGAAGCGGCGGCTGCGTTCGAATGTGATGATTGCTGCCAGGAGGGCACCCAATGCGACGTAGACGGCAGAGTCGCCGCGGGAGCCCGCACCCATGAGCGCAGTGAGCAGCGCGAGCGCCCCCAGAGCCACCCGCCTACCGAACGTCGGCGCACGGAAGTAACCGACCATTGCGATCCACGTGGTGCCGGCGGAGAGGATGGCCCACCCACTTGGGTTGATGCTGGCGACGAGGAAGATGCCCGTGGGAATTGCTGTGAGCAACAGACCCCACAACATCGCCCTGCGCACCCGTTGATCTACCAGGAGATAGAGCGAGGTGACGACAGCGACAGCGAGCAGCGAGTTGAAGACCCGTATCAGCAGAACCGACGTCTGAACGTCAGATGACGTGAATATGCTCATCACGCCGTAGTAGATCGGCGGGTAGGCCCCGGTGAAGTTGCCGTGGTCTGTTGTGACCATGCCGGTCAACGCTGGGTCGCACTTGCCGCTGTGCTCCGGTACGAAAGCGAAGCATGCTGAGGTGTCTGCGAGCACGGCAAGCACTCTGCGGGTGCCGGAGTCTCCCGTGCTCTCGCAAAGGCCAGGTCTATCACCGGGTGCACACCAGATGCTCACCTGGTGGAAGTTGTCGTCCGGACTGGCACCAATAGGCGAAGCAAAGCACCACCCCGCGAGTGCGCCGAAAGCGAGTACGGCGACGACCAGGATGCGCATGACACTACTTCGCGGAAGTGCGTGGGCGGGTTGCTCGGAGCCGGTGCGTATGGTGCTCGAACCGGCAGAAAACGTCATGCGTTCTAGCGTACATGCCCGGCTGGAACGGCCTCCTCTGGGCGTCGATCAGCGTCGGCGGTGAACGGTGCGATCGTAGACGAGGACCTCGCACTTTCGTAGTGCGCTCAGGAAGGCGCATCGCGCACGATCAACGAGGCCGAGACGCGAGAGCAATCCGCGAACCATGACTTTGTCCGCCAGGTAGGTCTCGACCTCATCAGAGGTGCGCGCTGCGCGCCTCTGATGGCGGAGCGCAGTCAGCCCGTAATAGGCTCGTGCCGGAAGGATGCCATTCGCGATGGCTGCCTTGAACGAATGTGCGTGTGCGTGAACGATGTCGTGATAGTACCCGGCCGAACGCTCAGAATGCGAGACACTGTCGCCCCGCTGGAGCCAGAAGTAGAGGCGGTCGTTGCACGACGCCACGCGACGACAACGCAGATAGAGATCCATGGCTATCGCGACGTCCTGCGCGTACCTCCCCTCGGGGAATCGGATTTCCTCGAAGAGAGAAGCGCGGTATAGCTTGCCCCAGTTCGCCTCACTGAAGTAACGCAACTCTTTCCCGCGCAGGCGACGGAGAGCTGCGCTGAAAATGGTCTGATAGCTCTTCGCTGAGTCCTCGAAGACTTGAACATCACGCGGCGGGGCATCACTGTGCAACCTCAGTGCCTCGTCGGCCACACTTGCGCCTACATTCCACCACCGGCAGCAGCTCATGTCGGCGTCAGAATCAATCAGAATAGACAAAAGGCGTTCGATCAGACGAGGACTCATCAGATCGTCGTTGTCGCAGAAAGTAACGAAGGAGCCAGTGGCGGCGTCCAAACCGGCATTCTGAGCCACAGCGATACCGCCGTTGAGCTGATGGATCACGCGGACTCGCGAGTCTGTACGTGCAATCTCGTCGCATATTCCCTCGGATCCATCCGTGGATCCGTCATTGACAAGGATCACCTCAAGGGCAGCATGGGTCTGAAGCAGAATCGATGCGGCGGTACGTTCCAGATGTGCGGCAGCGTTGAAGACGGGCACAATTACGGATACCAGGTGCTCAGTCGCCGGGGGATTCATAGATGTGTCGATTCCTCAGATCAAGAGTCAGCTGAAGAGAGAGCCAGAAGAAGTGTCGGGCGCGGAGGCGTTCATCGTGCCACCATGTCAGATCGCCGGCTGCTTCGTGCAGGTCTGGTCGGCGAGAGAGCATAGACACAGATGGCCACAGCCCCGCCTCCACCACCGACGACATAGCCAGCAAGAGTGCCCCACTCTCCTACCAAGGGTGACAGGGTCGCCATCATCGTCATTCCGACGATGAATGAGATCAGCCAGATCCTCGCATATACGCGCTCGCGACCGTCGATGAGGAGCAACGCGGAGGGCACGGCGGCGGCGGAGAAGAGGTAGACCCCGAGGAGAAGCGCACGCATGGGGTGTTCGGCGCCAGCGTAGGTCGGGCCGTAAACGAAGTTCACTATCAATGGCGCCGCGAGCGCGAGTGCTCCGAACACCAGAGCGAAGAACGCGCTCGCCAGAACGAAGGTCCGCCTGTGAAACACACGGCGATCAGTGGGGTTCATGCGGGCGAGGTGGGGAATCAGCACCTGATTCAACGCCAGCGAGATCATGCTCGCTGGCGTTGCGAGGCTGAGCGCGGCAGCGAACAGGCCCGCGGTTTCGGGAGTTTCGAAGCCGCGTACGAACACGATGGTGATGGGCAGCAGGCCGCCGCCGACCAGCATGCCCACACTTGTGCGCCATGAGAAAGCGAAGATCTCCCTCTTGAGTGCCGGATCGGCTGGCTTGCTCTTAGTGCGAGACCGGCTCAGAACGGCGAAAAGGAGATAGCCCAAGGTCAAGGGCAGCAGCATGGCCCACGACAATTTGAAGAGCGTCGTCACCAGAAGGGCCGTGAGCGCCAGCGCAGAAGAGAGCGCGTCAGCGACAGCAGCCCACCCGAGTCGGTCCTCTCCCGTGAGCTCCCCCCTGGTGAACATGTAGGCGCTGTATGAGAACATCAGGGCCGCGCTCGTGAATGCCAGAGCCAGATCTTCGGTCATCCAGAGCGTCACCGGGACGATGAGTGCAGACAGGACAACCGTGCCGAGTAGCCAGGACCTCCGGATAGCGTGGGCGCCTTCTGCAGCGAACACCGAAGTCGCGTAGTACCGTGTTGCGGCGGTCGACGTCCCCGCCGGCCACAGAAGCCCCATGTAGACGGACAAAGAGAGAATGGCAGTAATCTCCCCCAGCGTCTCGGGGCCGGACAGCCGCCCGATAACCAGGGTGTACCCGAAACGAGCCAATCCCTGAACGGCCATTCCGGTCGTGGACTGCAGCGTGCGGATGACGACCGGACTCAACATCATCGCGAACGTCCCGGACGACAACGTTGGGAAGCCATGTTGTTTCCTTGGCTCGGGTGTGCGGGTGATACTCGCGGCAAGAGCGCCTCCTGGTGGGGTTCGACGGAGCCGAATCGGGTACAGGCGCATCGGATACGCTCTTCATAGTAGCCGGGAGAGCAGGCTCGACCCTGACAGGCGCTGAGTGTGCTGTCTCCAACTGCGACTCCGCTCGTGCAACCGGGTCGAGATGAATTCAGGAGAGCCCATGAGAATCGCGCTGGTCGTGAACAATTTTCCGCCGCGAGTGGGAGGTCTTGAAACTCATCTGCACAACCTTGGGCGCCACCTTCGCCTCGGAGGGCATGAAGTGCTCGTCCTCACACTCACAGACGGCAGCGACTTCGATTTCGACGACGATCTGGACGTGGCTCGATTTCGGGAGTTCCTGAAGATCGGTGACGTTCTCGGGTTCCCCGTTCCCGGGACTACTCGTCGGATCACACGGATGCTCGCTCAGTGGAAACCCGACGTCATCTCGGTGCACACCAGGTTCTTTCCCATGACTTGGCTGGGCTTGCGAATCGCTCGTCGTCTGCGTGTCCCGCTCATCCATACAGAGCACGGGAGCGGACATGTTGTGTCCGATTCGCCGATGATCCGCTGGGGCAGCAGGATCGTAGACCTGACGATGGGTCGAGCCGTGTTGCGAGGCGCAACGCGCGTGCTCGGCGTATCTGACCGGGTAGTCGACTTCGTCGAGGAGCTGTCCGGTCGCAAAGCGGAGGTCTTCTACAACGCACTCGAGCCGACGACGGACTCTGCAATGGCGCAGGGGCCGCAGGCAGACGCGGAGAAGCTCAAGCTGGTGTTTGTCGGTCGCCTGGTCCCGGGCAAGGGAGTGGACGTGTTTGTCGAGGTGGTGGCGGAGCTGCGCCGACGGCACGTGGAACTGTCGGCCGTTGTGCTGGGCGACGGACCCGAACGGCCTCGTCTCGAGCAGGCACTAATGGACGCGAATTTGACGGACCGGGTGAACGTACGCGGAAGGGTCGGTTCGGATCAGGTGCGTCATGAACTCCGCGGAGCGATCCTGGTCAACCCGTCGACGCTCGCAGAAGGCTTCGGAATGACCTTGCTCGAAGCGCTGGATGCTGGGGGACGGGCGGTCACCTACGATGTGCCTGGAGGAGAGCTGCTCGCCAGCCAGGGCCATCCCATCGTGGTGGTGCACGAGCAGAACGCCGCGGCCTTGGCGTCCGCGGTGCTGCACCTGGCGAACGAAACCGATCGACTCTCTCCTGCGCTCACCGGTTGGTACTGGCCCGAACGAGCGCTCGAGTACTCTCAGATCTGCGCGGATGCGGCATCGACGGACGCTGAGCGCGCCTGAATATTGAAGGGTGCTCGCACGACGAACTACACGGAGTGCCCGGCGCCGTCGTCAGCACCTGGGGTTTTCGTGTTGACAGGCCGGAGTTCATCGACCTCGATACGTAGGAGCGCAACCTCTTCAGCAACGCGTCGGATCTCATCCTCAGCCTGAGAAAGCTCCCACGAGAGGTGGAGTGAAACGCCGACTAGGAGGACGAGCGCGAGGGCGAAGATGAGGTTGGAAGGAAGCTCGACGTTGAGAGCGTCGGACAGGGCGATGAGAAGACCGGGGTAGATAGCAAGCACAAGGATGGCCAGGCCGATCAGGAGCCACATGATGGCGTACTTCTCACGCAGTTGGCGTCGAAGAAGTAGCACGATGATGACGGCCAAGACGGCGAGAGCGAATGCGATTCCTAGGGCGACGATCATCGGGATTCCTTCGTGCGACGGCCCCTCATCAACGCGAGCGTCAAAGCGAAAGCAGCGCGGAGAAGATAACGTGCTGCGCTGAAGGGGTTGTGGCTGGGCTTTCCATGCGCGCGCGGGCGCATCGCAACTGGAACCTGTGTCACGGAGAGCCCCGAATGAATGGCGCCGACTAGAGAGTCGATCGTATCCCCCAGATACTCCGCCGGGTAGTAGCGCACATACTGAACGATGGCTCGGCTGTTGGCGGCACGGAAGCCGGACGTGACGTCGGTGAGACGCGCGCCACTGATCCTGGATATCACGGACGCGAGCATCTTCATGGCCCATCGTCGGGGCCCACGTGCCTTGTAGTCGCCGATCTCGGCGAAGCGAGCGCCAATGGAAATATCGGCTCGGTCCAAACCGGACAGCACTGCACCGATGTCTGTCGGATTGTGCTGCCCGTCGGCGTCGACCTGAATGGCGCGCTTGTACCCATGGCGCATGGCGTACGTGAAGCCCGTTCGCATCGCACCGCCGACGCCCATATTGAAAGGCAGATTGATGACGCGTGCGCCCGCTTCTCTCGCCATCTCCGCCGTATCGTCTGTCGATCCATCATCGATGACCAGAACATCGTATGTCGGGTCTACTTCGAGAATCTCGCGGACAGTGTTTCCCACATTCTGGGACTCGTTCCACGCAGGGACGATAATGAGCGCGCGCTCAACGGGGCGTGACATGGTGCCTCAAGTCTACCGTGTGCGGCTAGCGGTACGTGGCACGGCGCCCGGCGAGCGCGGGTCTCTCTTTAGGATGGGACGCGATGCCGCATCTGCGGCTCGTGAGAAGGGGTGCCAATGGATCTTCTTGTCGTCGGCTCGGGTTTCTTCGGCTTGACCGTCGCGGAACGCGCGGCGGATGCCGGTCGCAAGGTCACAGTCGTCGATCGCCGTCCGCACATCGGCGGAAACGCCTACAGCGAAGCGGACCCTGAGACAGGCATCGAGATCCATCGCTACGGCGCCCACCTCTTCCACACGTCGAACGCGACTGTCTGGGAGTACGTCAACCGCTTCACATCGTTCACGAACTACGTGCACCGCGTCTACACGACGCACAAGGGCACGGTCTTTCCGATGCCGGTGAACCTCGGCACCATCAACCAGTTCTTCAACGCGGCTTACTCGCCCGACCAGGCGCGAGCGCTCGTCAAGGAGCAGGCCGGCGAGTTCGACGTGAGGACGGCGCGGAATTTCGAGGAGAAGGGCATTGCTCTTGTCGGGCGGCCGCTGTTCGAAGCGTTCTTCCGCGACTACACGGCCAAGCAGTGGCAGACCGACCCGCACCAACTCTCCGGTGACATCGTCAGCCGACTGCCGGTGCGCTACACGTACGACAACCGATACTTCAACGACACGTGGGAAGGGCTGCCCGTCGACGGCTATACCGCCTGGCTCGAGCGCATGGCCGATCATCCCAACATCGAGGTCGAGCTCGATGTCGACTTCTTTGATGAGTCGCAACCTCTAAGCAAGGGGGCGAGTGTCGGTCAGCTCCCCGTCGTGTACACCGGCCCCGTCGATCGGTACTTCGACTACGCCGAGGGCGCGTTGAGCTGGCGCACGCTCGATTTCGAGCAGGAAGTCCTGCCAGTTCGCGATTTCCAGGGCACCAGCGTGATGAACTATCCCGACATCGACGTGCCCTACACGCGGATCCACGAGTTCAAGCACTTCCATCCGGAGCGCAAGGATGTCTACGAGTCCGAGAAGACTGTCATCATGCGTGAGTTCTCACGCTTCGCCGAGCGCGGCGATGAGCCCTACTACCCGGTGAACACCCCGACGGATCGTGAGGGCCTCCTGGCCTACCGCGAACTCGCGAAGGGGGAGCGCGACGTACACTTCGGCGGGCGCCTCGGCACCTACCAGTACCTCGACATGCACATGGCCATCGGCTCGGCGCTGTCCATGTGGAACAACCTGCTCTCGTAGACTCGTCATCGTGAGTCACGCTGCTGTCGGGGCGCCCGGGACGCCCCGGCGCTATCTGCATTCGTTGTGGTTGCTGTCGGCCCGCGACCTCAAGGTGCGCTATTCGACGAGCGCACTGGGGTACCTGTGGTCGGTGCTCGACCCGCTGGTGATGAGCGCGATCTACTGGTTCGTGTTCACACGGGTGTTCGAACGAACCGTCGGTGAGCAGCCCTACATCGTCTTCCTCATCACGGCTCTGCTGCCCTGGGTGTGGTTCAACTCGTCGGTCGGCGACTTCACACGTGCTTTCAAGAAGGACGCACGACTGGTGCGCTCGACCGCGATCCCGCGTTCGATCTGGGTGAACCGCATCGTGCTCAGCAAGGGCATCGAGTTCTTCTTCTCGCTGCCCGTACTGGCGATCTTCGTCGTGGCGAACGTCCTCCTCGAGAGCGACCCCGCGAAGACGGCGCACGTGGGATGGGGCATTCTGCTGTTCCCCGTGGCGATTCTGCTGCAGACCGTCCTGCTTGTCGGCCTCGGGCTGCTGGTCGCACCGCTGTGCGCCCTGTACACCGATCTCGAGCGCACCACCGCGCTCATCCTCCGGGCGCTCTTCTACGCCACTCCGATCATCTACAGTGTGAACGACCTGCCGGGGGTCTTTCAGACCCTGGGGATGTTCAATCCCCTCGCCGGGATCTTCTCCCTGTATCGAATGGCGTTCTTCCCGGACCAGTGGCAGCCAGAGCTGGTGGCGATCAGCGCATTGATGAGCTTTGCGATTCTCGCCCTCGGGATCTGGGTGTTCCGCACGCTCGAACGACCCGTCCTGAAGGAGCTGTGATGGGACCCGCGATCGAAGTAGCCGATCTGGGCGTCCGCTTTCGCCGCAATCGTCGCGGACGACGCACTCTCAAAGACCTCTTCGCGGGCGCGAGTAGACGATCCCGTCCCGGTGAGTTCTGGGCCCTGAGAGATGTGTCGTTCACCGTCGAAGCCGGCGAGTCCATCGGCGTGGTGGGACGAAACGGTCAGGGCAAGTCGACGCTGCTCCGCCTCGTGGCGAGTGTTCTGCTGCCGGACGAGGGCAGCGTGCGAGTCAGCGGGGGTGTGGCTCCGCTCATCGAGCTCACCGGGGGATTCGTCGGCGACCTGACTGTCCGCGAGAATGTTCGTCTCACCGCTGGCCTGCATGGCATGTCGAAGGCGGAGGTCGCTTCGCGCTATGACGAGATGATCGCTTTCGCGGAGCTGGAGGACTTTCAGGAGACGCCCTACAAGCATCTCTCCAACGGGATGAAGGTGCGACTAGCATTCTCCGTCGTCTCTCAGCTCAACGAGCCGATCCTTCTGGTCGACGAGGTCCTCGCCGTCGGCGACAAGGCCTTCCGTGACAAGTGCTACAAGCGCATCGACGAGCTGCTTGCCGAGGGGCGCACCCTCTTCTTCGTCAGCCACAACGAGCGCGATCTGCGCCGCTTCTGCAAGCGCGGGCTCTATCTCGACAAGGGTGCTCTGGTGCTCGACGGACCGATCAAAGACGTGCTCGACCGTTATAACGCGGACCACAACGCGCACTGATCCGCGAGGTCGCGGGCGGGCTATGCGTCAGAGGCCGACGAGCGCGCGCAGCGACTGCAGCGCCGAGCGTGCAGCCCCCACAGATATCGTCGATCCGTTAGACGCCGCCGAACGCAGCTCACCGAGCTGTGATTCGTAAGCCGAGAGCTTGTCTTTCCACTCAGCGGTGATCGAGGAGGGTGCAGGGGTGTCGGCCAGTCTTTGGGCATCCGCCTCGAGGGCGTCGATCACCGCAAGCGCTTCCTGCCCGCTGCTGCTCGACACGATGTCCAGCCCCGTGCCGGCGTCATCCAACCAGCCCTGCACCTGCCCCCGGAAGGTGTCGATGTCGGGGTCCGGCACCGGCGGCGGCGTCGGGACGGCGGTTTCAGACGGCTCCGGCGTTGCGGAAGGCGCGGCCGAACCACTAGCCGACGGCGACCCACTCACCGACGGCGACGCACTCGGCGTGGGCGTCGCACTCGCGAGCGGCGCCCCGGGCCGCAGGAACAACCAGAACACCAGCGCCGCGATCACGACCGCAGCCACCGCCAGGCCGACGATCAGCCACGTGCGGCCGCGCTTCGGCTTCTCATCCGAGTACGCCCAGACGTATTCGGGCTGCTGCTCGGTCATCGTGCCTCCAGTGCCGGCATGGGCTGCCAGGTGCGGTCGCGGCCGATCCGGCCGCCGTCGCGCAGACCGCGGAACAGGTTGCTCGTCCCGCGCACCGTGCGCTCGACGAAGAGCAGCCGGATCAGCTCCTTGGCGAACGTCGCCGAGGTGCCCAGGCCGAACAGCACCGGGTTGTACACCCCGTGCACCCGGTAGTAGTTCTTGATGAATGCGCGGTTGCGCATGATGTAGTACCGGTACGCGTTGCTCGATGCGTTCATGTGCCGGATGCCCATGTCCCACTGCTTGATCTCACGCGTGCGGCGCAGCACGAACTCGTCGACGATCACAGCGGTGGTCAGGCGCGATGCCAGCCAGCCGTACATCTGGTCATCCCAGTAGATGAAGAAGCGCGGGTCGGGCAGGCCGATCTGCGTCACGATCGAACGATGGATGAACATGCCCTCGAAGCATCCGCTGTTCATCTCCTTGAAGCCGGACGAGTCGAACTTCGACGGCGCGAACGGAATGGGGATGCCCATCCGCTCGGCTATCCGGTACTGCCAGTAGAACTCGCTGCCGTCGTAGTCGTAGCGCCGACCCTGGATGCTCTTGAAGCGCCGTGACCAGCGGCCCATCTTCGCGAGACCGTCGGGCAGCACCTCGACGTCGTCGTCCATCATCCAGATCCATTCGGATCCCAGCTCATACGCCGTGCGCATGCCCTCGCTGAACCCACCCGAGCCGCCGGTGTTGGTCTCGAGCCGGCGGTAGACGATCTCGGTGCCGATGCCGTCGCGGAACGAGTCGACGACATCGGTCGTGTCGTCCGATGACGCGTTGTCGATGATGACGACGCGGCCCGGCTTCGGGTCCATCGACCGGATGCTGGTGAGCAGCCCGCTCAGCAGATGGGAGCGGTTGTAGGTGACGATGACGATCGACGCGGTGGACGGATCGAACGCGCTGCCGGTCATGCCCGAGCCTCCGCGCGGGGGCGGACGGGCGAGGATTCTGTCACGAGGGTCACGGGATCACAGTCTATCTTCATGATCCTGTGCCGCCCGGGAGCGGAGGGCGCTCCGGCCCGAGCACCGGCATCGCACCGGTGTGCGCCGCATCGATGCTCTCTCGCCATGACCTGGTCTGCCCGGCTCGCAGGGCGCAGAGCACGAGTAGAAGCCAGCCGGTTCCGGTGAGCGCGAAGCTCTCGAACATCGACTCCACGCCGAGCGTGACGAGCACGAGCGGCGTCCACGCGTACACCACCGAGCGTCGCACGCTCGCCACCAGCCACGAGCGCACCAGCGCGACGCCGCCGAGCACGACGAAGAGCGCCAGCCCCGCCGAGCCGAGCTGCAGCAGCGTGTCGAAGTAGGCGTTCAGCGCCGACTGGTGGCGATCCGACAGCAGGAAGTTGATGTAGGTGAACGGGTACTCGCCGCGCGGCCACGGGCCGAACCAGCCGTACCCGGTGATCGGTCGCTGGGCGATGAAGTCCAGCATCATGTTCCACAGATCGGCGCGGGTCGAGAAATCCGAGCCGGCGTCGAGCAGCCGGATGATCCGGTGCCGGAACGCGAACCCGATCACGAGTCCCACCACGACCAGCCCGCCGAGAGCCGCCTGCACGGCGCTGCGTCGATGGGCGGGCGCGTGCCGCACGATCATCAGCGCGACCGTCGCCACGCCGACAGCCACCGCGAGCACGACGACCGCCGGCGAGGCCGAGAACAGCGCGAGCGAGCCGCCGAGCGCGACCGACAGCACGCCCGCGACGCGGCCGATCGACTGCGTGCGCCATTCGATCACGAAGGTGATCAGGGCGACCACGGCGATGAAGCCGAGCATGTTGCGCGTGCCGAAGATGCCCTGGACGGGGCCGCCGTCGGCGAGCGAGCCCTCGATGCCCAGCAGCCGGAACGGGGTGTCGAGCAGGATGCCGAACACGATCTCGAGCCCGAGCGAGAGGGCCAGCAGCCAGCGCAGGGTGTCGCCGATGGCGCGCACCGTCTGCAGCGTGTCGCGCACGTGCCCGATGGTGATCGCGATCACGGCGTACCCGAGCAGGGTGAACCAGCCGGCGACCGTGCCCCCTGCATCCGACGACCAGAGCGCGCTCAGCAGCGCGAGCAGCAGAAAGCCGAGCAGAGACGTCGGGGCGAAGCGCAGCAGAGACAGCTCGTCTCGACGCACGACGAGCACGGCGACGCCGAGCACCGCGAGCACGCCGATGATCGTCGCCAGGCTCACCGGCGACATCATCCGTTCGATGAGGAACGACGAGAACACGGCGGTGAGCGCGGTCAGCGTGTAGGCACGGGCGAACAGCGCCGAACCCAGCAGCGAGACGACGAAGCGCCGCGGTGTCATGGCACCTGCCGCGGCTGCGGGCCGTGCGAGATGACGGGGGTGCGCTCGCCGACGCCGACGCCGATGAGCGGCACGGCCTTAATCTTGAACGAGAGCAGGATCAGCAGCAGCCAGCCCCACAGCATGATGGGCGCCGATTCGGCGAGGCCCTCGACGAGCAGCACCGCCGTGAACAGCACGGGCAGCAGCGACAGGGGGGAGTAGGGGCGGCGGGCGTCGAGGTCCCACCGTGGCCGGTCGACGGCGAAGAACCACGCCCGCCACAGGAGCGCCAGCCAGGCGACCGCCATCAGCAAGACGCCCACCACGCCCAGCTGAAGGAACACGTCGAGCCACATGTCGTGCGCGTGGAAGACGCTGAGCCCGTGGTTCAGGATCCAGCCGTCGAATGCCGGATCCCAGGGCACCCAGGGGGAGGAGAAGCCGTTGCCGAACACCGGCCGGGTGATCGCGCGCTCCCACACCGCCTGCCAGATCTCGATGCGCCCGGTGAGGTCGCTGTCCTTACCGAGAGCCGAGAGGATCTGGTCGCGCAGCAGCACCACACCGCCGATGCCGACGACGCCGACTGCGGCGAAGAGCAGGTAGAGCCGCCCGCGTCGTCGCGGGGATGCCGCACGCATCATGAACACGGCGGCCAGCACGACCACGACGACGGCGATGCTGAGGTACACGGTGGCCGACGCGGCTTTCACGAGCAGCACGGCGGCGAGCACCGCCCAGAAGATGAGCATGGTGCGCCGGCGCACCTGCGTGGCGTACAGCACCGCGAAGACGATCAGCGCGAACAGGCACATCATCGCGAGGGCGTGCGCATTGCCCACCACCCCCTGGATCCGACCGTCGTCGAACAGGTTTCCGCGCACCCAGTAGAGGTGGGGGTCGATCTTCCCCTCGGGCAGGTCGACGAAGTTCGGCAGCAGGGGACGCCGCAGCACGAGCGCGACCCACAGCTCGACCGCCAGGGAGAGACCCAGGATCAGCTTGAGCGCGCTCGAGATCGCCCGGGCGATCTCGTTCCAGGTGAGGGTGGTCGCGATGAGCACGGCCGTCACCGTGATGGCGGCCAGCAGAGACCAGGTGAGCAGCGTGGCGGCGGGCCAGCGCGACCACAGGGTGGATGCCAGGGCGAGGGCCGCGTAGCCGAGCGCGGCCCACGGCAGCCGGCGCCAGGGGAAGCGGGTGGGACGCTGCGCGACGACCTCGGGAACCCAGATGGCCAGGGCGCCGGCCGCGAGGATCACGAGCACGATGCCCGACCCGAGCGCGCCGAAGGTGTTGTACACCGCCGTGTGCGCGAAGAGGCAGAACACGGCCAGCACGCTGTACGCGCGCACCAGCAGATGCCCGGTCGTCTCGCGGGGCGGAGCCGCGGGGAGAGGGGCCACGGGGTGCTTGCTGTACACGGCCATCGGGTTCAGGCTATCGCGCCGGCACCACCCGCACCCGCTCCGCTTTCGTCCGTTCTCGCCGACGCGACACGCCGATGAGGTCCAATGAACCTTAAACGCCCCATTGAGGGTTTACCATCCGCGACTTGACCGCGGCGAATGACACGGGTGTAATTAGTGGTGCACGGCCCGGAGGGGGCACATGCAGGGTTGGGAGATCGAGATGACGGGTTACCGGTCGGACGTTCCCGAGAATTGGTTCGTCGATCCAGTGAACCTCGGCGTACCCGGCGTACGCCGGGCTGACGCCGAGGATGATGGCGCACTCGCCTGGCAGGTCGACGCGCTGTGCGCGCAGACCGACCCCGAGGCGTTCTTCCCCGAGAAGGGCGGCTCGACGCGAGACGCCAAGCGCATCTGCACATCGTGCGATGTACGGGGCGAGTGCCTCGAGTACGCCCTCAGCAATGACGAGCGATTCGGCATCTGGGGCGGTCTGAGCGAGCGCGAGCGTCGCAAGCTCAAGCGCCGCGCGAGCTGACGGCTTCGCGGGCACGCCGAGTCCGATGACCGGCGCCCCGCGTATGCCTGTCTAGGCTGACTCTGTCATGCCATCCCGAGTACACGCCATCGTCGTCGCACGCACCGGCGACTCCGCAGCCGCACAGCTCAGCGAGACCCTCGACGCCCTCCGCAGTCAGACGACGCCACCCGACGCCGTCACCGTCGTGGTCCTGGGCAGCGGCGCACAGGTGAGGGCCATCGACGGCATCGGGCACAGCGTCGAGGCGATCATCGAGGCACGCGCGACCACCACGTTCGCCGAGGCCGTCGCGCTCGCCCAGCCGCGCGTGGCGACCGGCAGCTCGGTCTGGATGCTCACTCACGACTCTCGGCCCCGCCGAAAGGCACTGCAGCTTCTCGCCGGATCGCTCGAGCGCTCGCCGTCGGCAGCGCTCGCCGCGCCCAAGCTCGTGCGGCACGACGACGACCGCGAGATCGTCTCGCTGGGTGTCAGCATGAGCCGGTTCGGCCGCACTGTCGAGCTCGCCTCCGATGAACTCGACCAGGGCCAGCACGACGCCGCCGAGGACGCACTGGGAGCGGACGTGCGCGGCATGCTCATCCGCGGAGCCGCACCCGCGGTGCTGCGTCCGGATCCGGGTCTCGGCGGTGCCGACGAGGGACTCGATCTGGGAGTGCGTGCTCGGCTCGGCGGCGCGCGCATCGTGCTCGTGCCGAAGGCGCGGGTCGGCGTGCGATCCGACGGCGTCGCCGCGCTCCCGCAGCGACAGACGGTGCGAACCTGGACGAGCCGCCGCGCTCAGCTGCACCGCCGACTCGCGTACGCG